>NZ_CAUYTK010000004.1:0-304230 GCF_963575625.1 Listeria tempestatis | reverse complement strand
AATCTAAAATTGTATATACTGATTCTATTTCACGACACCTATACATATTGACTTTATCACCAAACAAGAAACGGAGAAGCTTATCATTATAATACCATCATTCCATATAAATATGTCTCCATCTTTACAAAATTATCTGAAAGGGCTAAAATAGAAGCGCGAACGTACGTTTTTGGAGGTCGTCGGATGAATAGCGAGTTGCAGCAAAAACTTAAAACATTGCCAGAGTCACCAGGTTGCTATATGTATCGTGACAAAAAAGGTGAGATTTTATATATTGGAAAATCAAAAAACTTAAAAAAACGTGTTAAATCCTATTTTACAAAAACACAAATTGGGAAAACCAAACGTTTAGTTCACCACATTCATGATTTTGAGCTCATTCTAACAGACACCGAACAAGAGGCGCTTCTTCTCGAAATGACGCTCATCATGAAGTATCAGCCACCTTATAACGTGATGCTAAAAGAAGAAATTCGCTACCTCTACATTAAAATCACAAACGAAAAAAATCCGCATCTGGTGCTTACGAAAGATATTGAAAAAGATGGCGCCTATTATTTTGGACCATACGCGAGCCGTTATATGGCAACCGAAACCCTAGAACTACTCCAAAAACTCTACCCCCTCTGTCATTGTTCAGGAAAACGTGGGCGACCATGCTTTTACTATCATTTAGGCATGTGTATGGGCCCTTGTGCAAGAAATGTGAGTCAAGAAGAGTATACGAGGCAAATCAAAAAGATTAGGCACTTTTTAAACGGCGGAGATATAGAGGTCAAACGGGAAATGAAAAAGCGAATGACGGAGCAAATGGAGGCACTCGAATTTGAACGGGCCAAAGAAACAAATGAACTTTTAAACGTGTTAGAACGCCTTACCGAAAAACAAAAAGTTATCAGCCGCGATTTTGGTCATCGTGATGTCGCCCATTTTGTCGCCGGAGAAGCGGCTTGCGCTGTCCAAATTTTCTTTGTTCGAAATGGCGCCATTGTTGGCCGAACAGCAAAAGTGTTTGAATATACAACAGATCTTGAAGAAATGGTCGAAAGCTACCTAGTCACGTTTTATTCCCATAAAAACCATTTAAAACCAAAAGAATTGCTCGTCCCAGAACAATTAAACGCAAAATTATTGACAGAGACACTTGAAATTAAAGTTCGCATACCAAAAAAAGGCGAAAAAAAGGCCCTTTTAAATCTTGTCTATGAGAATGCCAAAAGTGCGTTAGATGCGCATTATAAAATGCTCGAATATGACGAACAGTAAGACACATAAATAAAGTCAGTAAACTAGAAGGGGAGAAGAAAAAATTGATTGCTTTTTATTTATTAGCTGGTATTTTAGCAGGGATGATGCTGCCAGTTCAAACATCTGTGAATTCGCGACTAAAAGGGTATACAAAATCACCATTCATCGCGTCTTTCGTTTCATTTGCAGTCGGCAGCACGGTTTTACTAATTATTTCATTACTTACGTTTCATGATTATAGTGTTTTTGGCGAAGCGATTGCCACAAGTCCGTGGTGGATTTGGTTTGGCGGTGGTGTTCTAGGCATTATTTTCTTAACAAATAACATTTTACTTTTACCAAAATTAGGCGCGGCATTAACTGTTATGGTCACCGTGTGTGGCCAAATGATTATGGCCATCTTAATTGACCAATTCGGCTGGTTCAATTTACCAGTTCATGAGCTAAATCCAGAAAGACTCATTGGGGTTTTACTCATGTTTTTTGGCGTCTTTTTGATGCAAAGGTTTTAGGGAGGGAATTCATTTGGTTAAACAAGCTCCAAAAACAATATTTTTATTCATGATGATGGGCTTTTTCGCTGGGATGATGTCGCCCGTTCAAACGTCCATCAACGGCAAACTTCGTGAGGCTGTCGGATCGCCATTTGTGGCTTCGCTAATCTCCTTTTCTGTCGGAACCGTCCTACTTTTTGTTATCTGTCTTATTGTCGAAAAAAGAGTAACGTTCAAGCTTCGCGGCGTGGGGAAAGTACCGTGGTGGATTTTTACAGGCGGCATAATGGGTGTTTTCTTCGTCACGTCTAATATTCTGCTTTTGCCAGTCCTCGGTTCGGCGATGGTTGTCGTGCTCGCCATTTGTGGACAAATGCTCATTGCGCTACTGATTGACCATTTCGGCTGGTTTGGTGTTATCCGCCACCCAATTAATCGTTATCGTGTTATCGGGGTCATCCTTATGCTTGTTGGCGTTATCCTTATTCAAAAATTTTAAACTCGCCTTAAATGCTTTCAGACTGGTGATAAACAGCAATCTTCATTGTTTATCACCAGTCTGATTTTGTATGGTATATTTTATTTTTCGTAACCTTCTTAATAAGATGGAATGGTTGAAGGATACAGTTCACGTATTTTGTCTATGTCCACAACAATATTTGATCCATCTTTAAAAATAACTTCTTCATTGTAAAGTAAATCAAGATGTTTATAAAAACCGCCCTGTGAAAGGGTAGAATATTCCATAAGCCGAGTATGCGTATACTCTTTTGGGAATCTAACATAATTTACTTTTTCCAAATTTGGATATAACAAGTAGCAAAGATTGAAAATACTTTGAATTAAAATATTTTCTTTGCTCCGAATGCTCAGTAAAGATTTGATGTAGTAGTGGGTGCTGAAACGTTTCATGATGTAATAAATAAAAGGTGAATTTTCTGGGAAAGAAAGAAGATATTCCAAATCTACCTTCTTTATTGCATAAACTCGTGTTGCTGTCAGAGTTTCAAAAACCATACCTTTAAAATCATCAAAAATTTGCCCAAAACCAACAATGTCACCTTCTGTGAAAAACGAGTATATTTGGTCGCTCTTTGTTTCCATTGTTCTTTTAATGTATCCTTCAACAGTTCCAGAGATAATAATATAGCAAACATCGAGTTCATCAAAAGAAATCATCGTTCTTGCCTGGATTTCAACTTCTTTAACGGCATTTGGGATTTCTTTTTTTACTGCTCGTACAAATTCATTTGCATTAAAAAGATTATTCATAAAGTTCACACCTTTCGCATACAAAGATAATAACACTTGTGTGTTTTTTTTTGTACACCAGTTTGATGATTATCGCGAAAAAAATATGTCCATTTTGTGAATCATTTTACAGTTTAATACTAAAATAGGAAGAATACGTAAATAAAATTAATATTATCTCATAACTTAGCTGTCTAGGCGGCAAGTTGGATACAACAGTATGGAATACTTCTACAAAAGGGTAGTACAAAATGAAATAGTTATCTTGCGAAATTAGGAATTGTTAGCATGACTTTGCTTTTCTTTTGTTTAGTCACATGGTATTCTAAACTAAAAGTATAGAAGAGGTGTGGAGATGGAACCTTATCAAAATATTGACGAGTATATTACGCAATTTCCGGATGAAATTAAAGAACGACTAGAAATTATCCGAGCGCTAGTCCATAAAATTGCACCGGAAGCAACAGAGCGAATCAGTTACGGGATTCCAACTTTCTACTTGAATGGAAATTTGGTCCACTTTGCAGGATACAAAACGCATATAGGCTTTTATCCAGGAGCAAAAGGGGTGGCTACTTTTTTAGATGATGTTGAAGGGAAATACAAGTATTCGAAAGGCACCATTCAATTTTCGTTAAAAGAAGAATTGCCTATCGATTTAATTGAAAAAATAGTTAAATTTCGAACAGAGGAAAATCGTGAAAAGTAAGGTTTGAAAAATCTATTTTTAGGTATAGAAGAATAAAGGCCAAGTTTGAAAATGGAGGAATGAACATGACAAATTATAAACGTATTTTAGTTGCTGTTGACGGGTCGGAGCAATCGGAAAAAGCGTTTTATGAAGCTGTTCACTTAGCCAAATCCCTAAACGCAGCACTTGCCCTGGCAAGTGTGATTGACATGAGGTCGTTTCCAACTTTTACAGCGGAAGGCGGAACTTGGGAAGCAGAACTAAGAGCCGATGTGGAAGAAATTCTTGCCAAGTTTGTTCAAATCGCTGAAAAAGAGGGACTTACATCAGTCGGGACTTTTTTAGAAGTCGGTAACCCTAAAAAACTTCTTACAGAAGAAATCCCTGATTTGTTCGGCGCTGACCTAATTGTTTGCGGAGCAACAGGACTAAATCGCCTTGAAAAAGTGCTAATGGGAAGTATCTCATCTTATATCGTCAAACATGCAAAATGCAATGTTTTAGTCGCAAGGTGATGTAGGAAAAAAGGAAATTGGCATGTAAAAATAGGCTAATTTTCTTTTTTTGTATTTTTTTTATAGAAATTAAAGCAATTTCTAATGAAGCATGCTAAACTAAAGAGAGCAGTTAAATAACGGGAGGCATTATGAATCGACAAGCAGAATATATTTTAATCATCATTGGTGCGGTTTTTAGCATTTTATCAGCCATTTTTTACACGATTTATGCAATATTTTTAGGGTCCGGCATAGAGATTATTATATCGGCATCCCAAAATAGTGATGGCTTTTTATTTAAGAGTAGTATTATTATTATTTTTAGTGTGATTTTTTTAATTTTAGTTGCAATAGCGGTATTTGGTTTTATTGCCGCATCTAAAATAAAAAAAGATGCATCAAATGTAAACACTTATGCCGTTATTTTAATTGTAATGGGTGGTTTGCAAATTGTAAGTATTCAAGGAATTTTATTTTTAACAGCAGGTATTTTACTTGTAACTAAAAAAACACCACAGGTTCCTTTAACAAAAAACGAGAGCGAGGATAAGACAAAATGGGAATGATGTTAATTATTGTTGGATTATTGGTTGTAAGTCTATTATCAATTGCAGCAAGGGCGATTATAGCGGTTTGGATTTACAAAGATGCGGAAAGGCGTGGGATGAATTCATTGCTTTGGTGTTTACTTATCGTATTCACGAGCGTGATTATCGTCTTACTGGTTTACTTATTTGTGAAGAAACCTAGCTTTGAACCAAAAAAAGGTTTGGGTCTTTTGATTTCAGGGTGTGTTATGACAGGAATTAGCTTTGTGCTTGGTATTTTTGTCATGATTGGATTTTTCGGTGTCGTGATTAATGAGCTGGATAACGGCTATTATTATGATAACTATGACATGCATGACGATATGCATGACGATATGTATGATTATGACGATGAATATGATTTTTAAAAAATGCCTTCACCAAAGACTCCTACTAGATTGTAGGGGTTTTTGTTTTTATTAAGTGCTGTTAGGAGAGATGATATGGACACGGTCATCATCATTACCATTTTAATTGTTTTTGTGGGGTTGGCTTTTGATTTTATCAATGGCTTCCATGATATAGCGAATGCTGTAGCAACTTGTATTTCAACGCGTGCATTAAAACCGCGTGTCGCTATTTCGATGGCTGCGGTTATGAACTTCCTTGGGGCAATTTCATTTACTGGTGTGGCAGAAAACTTGACGAAAAGTATTGTAGATCCATTTTCACTGCAGCACGGCGAGTTTGTCGTGTTATGCGGGTTAGTTGCGGCTGTCATTTGGAATTTGCTTACTTGGGTGATTGGCATGCCAAGCAGTTCCTCACATGCCCTAATTGGTGCAATTGCAGGAGCTTCAATTGCATCAGCGGGTTTTAGTGTAATTAATTTTGGCGGCTTTACAACTATTATTCTGGCACTCATTATTTCACCGATTATTGGATTTTCTGTTGGGTATTTGATTTATTCGGCGTTTAAATGGATTTTTAGGAACCGAAAACGTGCGAAAACCAATCAGCATTTTAAAGTTGCACAAATTTTCACTGCGGCTATCCAAGCGTACGCCCACGGAACAAATGATGCGCAAAAAACGATGGGCGTCATAACGCTCGCTTTAATTGCGGGTGGACTTCTAAAAGAAACGGCGGGAGTTCCGTTTTGGGTTCAACTATCCTGTGCGCTAGCGATGGCAATCGGCTCGTCAGTTGGTGGCTTTCGGATTATCAAAACCGTCGGCACGAAAATCATGCGTATCGAGCCTGTAACAGGCGTGGCAGCTGATGTGAGCTCGCTTTCTGTCATCATGACTGCAACACTCACGCATCTTCCCGTTAGTACGACACAAGTTATTGATAGCTCGATTATGGGCGTTGGCACCGCGAATCATAAAAAAGAAGTGAACTGGCGAACAGGCAAAAATATGCTCGTCACATGGGTTATTACACTTCCAATTGCAGCCGTACTTGCAGCGCTCGTTTACTGGGTGGCCGCCTTTCTTTTCTTATAAAAGGGAGTGCCCGCAATATTTTTTGATGGACTTAAAGGAGAATTTATGCAGAGAAAAGATAAAATTGTGATTTCGTTGGTAATTATTTTAGGTTTGCTTTCCGCATTTGGTCCGCTATCGCTAGATATGTATCTCCCAGCGCTACCGGAGCTTGCAACTGATATGAATGTGGCTGCATCTATGGCGCAGCTTAGCTTAACCGCCTGCATGATTGGACTGGCAACTGGGCAACTCGTGATTGGCGCACTTAGTGACGCTTTTGGCCGCCGAAAGCCACTACTTATTGGTGTATTTACATACTTTATCATTTCCTTTATTTGTATTTTTACTAGTAACATCATTTTATTTATCCTCCTCCGTTTTATCCAAGGATTTGCTGGTGGAGCAGGAAGCGTGTTATCCCGGGCAATTGCGCGCGATTATTACGAAGGAAAAAATTTAACAAGATTTTTCAGCTTTTTAATGCTTATTAATGGGCTTGGCCCGATTTTAGCTCCGATTATTGGGAGTGGAATGCTTCTTGTGACAGATTGGCATGGGATTTTTATCTTATTAACCGCCACCGGGCTTATTCTTTTTATCTTATCGTTTTTTATGATCAAAGAATCCCTTCCGCAAGCAGAACGTGAAACGGGTGGATTAAAAGGAACGCTCGTGATATTTGGCAAATTAATTCGTAGTGCAGATTTCATGCAGTTTGCCTTACCGCAAGGACTTTTAACGGGTATGATGTTTGCTTATATTGCGGCCTCGCCATTTGTTTTGCAAAACATTTATGGTTTATCACCGCAGCTGTTTAGTCTCTGCTTTGCTTTGAACGGATTTGGTTTAGTTATTGCTTCACAATTAGCGGGATTCTTTAGCATGCGGTATACTGAAGTTAGTGTTTATAAATTCGGTATCTCACTCGCTGTTTTAGCTAGTCTAACCTTACTGTTCTTACTTCTTTTTTTAGCCCCAGTAATGGTTGTAATTGTCGTGTTATTCCTTGCCATCTCTAGTGTGGGGATTATTAACACCGTTGGAACCTCGCTCGCCATGCAAAGTCAAACAAAAAATGCAGGCAGTGCATCTGCGCTAATCGGGCTGATGGGTTTTCTTTTTGGTGGAGTTGTTTCACCACTTGTTGGGCTCGGTAGTGGGAAAACGGGCCTTCCAATGGGACTTGTTATGTTAGGATCCGCGCTCGCAGCCGTTTTAGTTTTCCTATATTATGAGAAGGGACGAATGAAAAATGAGAATTGAACATATCGCAATTTGGGTAAAAGATTTAGAGAGCATGCGCCAATTTTACGAAAAATATTTTGATGCCGCTTCATCTGAAAAATATGTTAACGAAAAGAAGGGCTTCGCTTCTTATTTTTTAACCATGGCATCTGATTGCCGAATTGAATTAATGACGCGCTCTGATATTAGCTTAGAAAAAGAAACAGAACAATTTGGTTACGCGCATTTAGCAATCTCACTAGGCGCGGAGGAAAAGGTTGATGAATATACGGAAATTTTCCGAAACAACGGGTTTAAAATTGCTGGCGAAGCACGAACAACTGGAGATGGCTACTATGAAAGTGTTATTTTAGATCCAGAAGGCAATACGATTGAACTAACCATATAAATGTGGAGGTAGAAAAAATGGAAATTAAAACAAATCCAATTGTTGTCGAAAAATATAATTTTGAAACGAAAGCAACTAATCTTGCAGCGGGAGAAAACAAAGTTAATGTGCAATTAAACGAAGTCGAACCAGCCGGTGATGACAAATCCATTTTAGAAACAGGGAAAATGTTCAAAATTGATGTTCCTTTTGTATTGACGCTTGAGCGTTTCAAAATTGATGGACATATTAGTCGGGTTATTCAAATTGTTGATTTTTTTGGTGCAGCAGAGGAGCTTGAAAAGAATTTAATAGCGGAACTTTCAGCGCCATTAGTTGATTATATTAAACGTCTGACTTACGAAGTTACCGAGATTGCATTTGATGAACCTGGTTTCGAGCTTAATTTTGAATCGAACTGACCCCCTCTTTTAGGTCCGTCTTTTTTTGAAATGGTACTTGAATATTAAACGTATTTTCGCTATGATGAAGGAAAGACACGAACGGAGGAATAGTATGGCAGAGAATGAAGAACAAAAATTATTCGATAAAGAAAAAGTCAAAGAAATTTCTGAAAAAGTTGGCGAAACAGCAACAGATGCTGCAGGAAAAGCTGGCGAAGTTCTTGGAGATGCCGCTAAAATTGCGGTTTACGGGTCGCTTGAAGCGGCAAAAGTAATCGGCAAAACGAGTGGTTCCTTTTTAAAAGGCGTGAAACGTGGTTTTCAAAAAGGAAACGAATAAACAAGTACACATGAGGTTTGGGACTTAAGATTCCTAAACCTCATCAATTTTATTTAGGGAGTTTTTTGTGTGATAGCTTATTTTTCAAATTTAAATCCAGTGTTGCTAGCTCTTCTAGCAGGCTTATTTACATGGGGATGTACAGCGCTCGGTGCCGCGCTAGTTTTTTTCTTCAAGGATCTGAATCAGAAAATGACAAATGTCATGCTCGGTTTTGCTGCTGGAGTCATGCTCGCCGCTAGTTTTTGGTCTCTTCTAAGCCCTGCGATTGAACAGAGTGCTAGTATGGGTAGATTCTCATTTGTCCCAGCCCTTGTCGGTTTCGTTTTAGGTGGCGTATTTTTGCGATTAGTCGACCGTATCATTCCGCATCTTCATTTAGGCTTTCCTGAAACAAGTAAAGAAGGACCGAAAACAAAATTGCATAAGAGCATTTTGCTCGTTTTATCTATAACGATACACAATATCCCAGAAGGGGCAGCAGTTGGAGTTGCTTTTGGTGCCGTTTTAGTCGGTGACACGGAAACTTTTGTGACGGCAGCGGTGTTAGCTTTAGGGATAGGGATTCAAAATTTCCCAGAAGGAGCAGCAGTTTCTATTCCGCTACGCGGCGAAGGTTTGAGCCGTGCTAAAAGTTTCTGGTATGGACAACTTTCTGCTATTGTGGAGCCGATTTTTGCTGTTATCGGCGCACTCTTAGTCGTTTTTGTCACACCTGTTTTGCCGTACGCATTAGCTTTCGCTGCTGGAGCGATGATTTTTGTTGTGGTGGAAGAATTAATTCCTGAGTCGCAAGTAGAAGGTTCAACGGATTTAGCGACTGCGGCTACAATGGCAGGTTTTGCAGTCATGATGGTTTTAGACGTTGCATTAGGCTAAAATAGCATATTGTGATACATTTTCAGGAAAATATGATATACTTATCAATAGTGAACTAGTTCACAAACTATACTGATAGTTCTTTGGAGACTTTGCTTTCCAATAGCTATAAAAACACGAAAAAGCTCCCACTTTTCGTGTTTTTTTATTTATGTGGCAAAATAGCAACTATCTCCTCTAAAAGAGCCAGTTGAAACTCAAAATCTTTTTCAGTACCATGCAAGTTTGTCGAAAGCGTTAGCTCGCCGCGAAAAGTTGTAGCCGCAACTTGAAAATAAGGTGCAAATTTGAGTGAACCCGATATAAAAACGTCTAAAACAGTATGTCCCGCAAAATCAAGTAACGCATCATCAATAACCCCCATATTTGTCAGGCTCGTTCGAGGAATATTATACCGCTTCAGCACTTGTTTTTTATACATTTGGTAAGGAAAAAACTTATAAATAAGTTCGAGTAAATAAAATTTATGGAGCGGCTGCAAATCGTTTTTTTTCGCTTTGAAAACTTCTTTTTTTTGAAGTAATGTAGCTTCCAAATTGTCAAAATCGCTACCGCTAAATGAAAAAGTTAAGTTGGCGGTTAAATTTGTAATATCGGGTGTTTCTTTAATAAATTTGCGCAAATCAATTGGGCAGTCAATCTCTAATTCAGACACATGTAATTTGTTGTGTAGGGCGATGCTAAGCGCGGTAATGAGACAATCGTTTATTGTAGCCTCACGGGTTTTGGCGTAGGCTTTTAAATATGAAAATTGTGCGCTTGAAATTTTAACACGTAAAATATAGGGGCGGGAATCATCGCCTTTTAACGGGTAATTGGGATTTTTGGTTGGGCTTGAAACGGTTTTATCGGTTAAAAAAAGCCATTTTTGAGTGAGTGAAAAGTGTTTAAAAAGTTGATTTAAGCCTCTAGAGGGATTTTCTTTTTTTACCGTGAAATTGGGATTTTGGCTGAGTTTCGTATAAAATTCGGCAAGTAAATATAATAGCTGTTTAAAACCGGCACCATCAGCCAGCATATGATTTAAAATGACCACGATGTCATCTTTTTTTGAAGAACGAATGACCGATAGACGAATTTGTGGGCCAGTCCAAATATTTAATTTTTTAGTAAGTGATTGCTGAATGACGGAACTTGGGTTTTCTGTTTCAACTAGGGAGATAAAATCTTCAGTGATAAAATCTATCTCAATCCATTTCGCGTCAGTTTTTGTCTGTTGAAATTTACAAAATAAGTGTGGCAATTTATGCCCAATTAAACGAGTGGCTTTTTCTAAAAGAGAAAAATCTAAGTGATCCTCAAGTTCTAGATGTGCATGCAAATGATGGTCATTTTTATGATTTTCACTTGAAATTAGATGTTTAATATCAGAACTTTCTGCTTTGTAATAGGTCATAAAAGTTTCCTCCTTGTTTGCCAGTGTTCCCATTATATCGGGTCTTTAAACGTTTTTAAATAATTACTTTGACACGTAGAGTAATTCGTGTTAAACTAAGTTTATCAAATTAACTCTATGTGATAGAGTAATGCGTGGTAGAGTAATTTTGGAGGTGTTCAAAATACGAAGCGACATTTTGCGAGGCCACGTGGATTCGATTATTTTACGTATATTAATGGATGGTGATTCTTACGGTTATGAAATTTCAAAAGAAATTAGTGACCGAACGCGTGAAAAATTTCAAATAAAAGAAGCCACCTTGTATGCAGTTTTTCAAAGACTGGAGAAAAAGGGGTTCATCAAAAGTTACTACGGCGATCGAAGTCACGGTGGGAAAAGAAAGTACTACACAATTACAGCTCGTGGAAAAATGTATTTAGACGAAATGGTAGTAGAATGGCAAGAAATTAAAGAAATTATGGCGGTATTTTTGGAGGAGAGTGTAAATTGAGAAGAATTTATGAGTTTGTAGAGAAGATTTTTGATGATGTACCAAACAGCGACCGAGCTTCACAAGTAAAAGAAGAAATTTTACTAGATATGGAAGAAAAAGTCTATGATTTAATGGATCAAGGAAAGTCACAAGAAGATGCAATTAACAAAGTATTAGTAGATTTTGGAGATATTGATGAAATCAAAGCAGAACTTAAAATTGGCGGTAGTAAAAAACTTGCTTATGCAAAATTAAATTTAGATTTTGCTATTTGGGGAAGTATTTTATTCATCGCATTATTCATCTTTATCAATTTTTATTATACGCCAAATACAATTTGGTTCGTATACCCAACATTTGGCATTTTATGGTGGCCACTATCTATGTTCTATTACTGGCACCGTAAAAAGGAGGAAGTAAAATAATGGATAAAAGTACAAGAGGCTTCTTATTTATAAGTTGCTGCTTTATCATCGGTTTTCTGATTTTACTAAATTTTCTGGTTTTCCCAGGTGAAAACTGGTCAATTTATACAGCAGTTTTACTCGTTTCACCAGCATACTTCTTTTTATTCAATGGAAGCAAACATTTAAAAAGCTACACGCTCATCACGAGCCTGCTTATTATCGCAGTTTTAGCACTTACAAACTACTTTGAGTCACCCGAATATGCTTGGATTTTATTCGCGATTCCAGCTGTTCTTGCATGGCCAATCGTTATTTTTGGAGGAAAATATAGCGCCAAATCTGGTTACTCCTTCCTAATTTCGACGTTGCTCGTTTTATGCTACATTGGTCTAAACATTTATTTCGAGCCGCGGTTCCCGTTTAGTATTTTCACAACCTTTGCTATTTACTGGTGGCCGCTATCCGTCACATTTGCCAAGTTTCCACGAACCTTCTCAGTTGTTGGGACAATTTGGTTAACGCTATTTTTTGTTGTGACAAACTTTGTGACAACAGAAGTGGTTTGGTGGATTTATCCTGTTTTTGCAGTGCTATTTTGGCCACTATCGTTGTTTTTTGCGCGTCATGTTTTTACCTTTTCAGTTTTATGCACGATGCTAGTTAGCGCGTTCTTTATTACTGTTAATTGGATCACTACGCCAGATGTGATTTGGGCAATCTATCCCATTTTTGCAGTGATTTGGTGGCCATTATCCATGTACTTCTTTGTATATCGTCGCCGAAATGTAAAACAAAAGTTTTCATAAAAAAGATAAAAACCGTCCTTTTGGATGGTTTTTGCTTTGAAAATGTTACGATAAATAGAAGAATTCTTTTTTTCATTTTTTTCTAATCTTTGGGTGGTATAATCAAATAGCAACTATCTTGAGAAAGTGAGAAAATTATGTTTAAACAGAAAAAAATTTGGATTGGGTTTAGTTTTTTATGTGCGTTGATAATTATGGCTGTTTTATTTAAATCGTCATCAGAAACCTACGAACAACAAACGCTTATTCCTTTGCTAGATAAGCTTCTAGCAAGTCAACCTTTTGAAAATATTTTATCGCATATTTCATTTACGTATGCGGGATCAGAAGTAAGTATTGCGGCGAAAGGCTATAGTGGATTCATTGAGTTTTTCCTCCGAAAAGGCGCTCACTTCTTTACTTATTTTATTATGGGAGGAGCTTTATTTATTGGCGTTCGTGGCGTGACGAAGCAAAATAAATGGGCTTTCCCGGCCGGAATTCTTATTCCGCTTATTTTTGCTTCAACAGATGAATACCACCAATATTTAACAGGCGGGCGAACGCCACTTGTTCAAGATGTTATGCTTGATGTTGTAGGAGCAACAGTGGGTGTTTTGATTGCTTCTCTTGTATTAAACCAAGTCAATAGAAGACGGAATCTAAAAAAAGAGGCCAACTAGCTGGCCTCTTTTTTAGTACATTGACTCGATGACAGGTTTTAATTTATCGATGACTAAGCTACTGCCACCGCGCCCTTTGACGTCTTCAATCATGCCTAATATTAAATAGTTTGGATTATCTGCATCAAAGGCATATAAAAAGCCGTTTTCAAGGCCATCTTCACCTTGCTTTTGTTTTAATTCGGCTGTGCCCGTCTTAGCAGCAATTTTATGATTGGAATTTAATTTATGTGCTGTACCATTTGGATCTGATACCGTTTTGATTAATGCTTCTTTTACACGATTTGCGAACGATGCTTTTATCGCTTGTTTAGAAGCAGTTTGTTTTTCTCCGTCAGCTAATTTTGGATAGACCATTTTGCCACCGTTTGCAATGGCCGTGTAGGCAACAGCTTGTTGAACAGGACTCATTAGCAACTCGCCTTGTCCGTATGATGTGTCAGCTAATAAAATATCTGTGTTCAGTCCATCATTTGAAATTTGTGCTGGTTCCATCGAAAATGGCAAATTAAATTCTTGATCAAAATCAAACTTTTTAAGTCCGGCTGTTAAGCGTTCCTTACCAATTTCAAGACCTTCTTGTGCAAAATAAATGTTATCTGAATAAACAAGCGCATCTGTCATATTAACTGATGGTTTCTCGTGTACACGTGTGACAAAATAGTTGCCCCATGAAGTGTCTTTTTGCCATTTTAGGCCATCAATTTGGCGTGTTTTATCTGGTGTTGTGACTCCTAAGTCTAAGCCGATTCCCGCCGTAATCGTTTTAAATGTAGAACCAGGGGCGTAACGGGTTGCGTAGCGGGCTAGAAACGGCGTGCGCTTATCTTCGCTGTATTGTTTGTAGTCGCTAGCAGAAATGCCAGCCGCCATTTTATTCGCATCAAAGGATGGGGTGCTAACGAGTGCTAGCAAATCGCCGTTTTGCGGGTTAATCATCGTAACTGAACCAGCTTCATTTCCAAGGCTATCAAACGCTTTTTTCTGAACGTCAGCGTTGATTGTAAGTTGAATGGTTTCGCCGTCTTTACGTGCCACTTTTTGTAGTGTGGAAGCTTGCTTGGTGCGGTCGTTAATAATTTTTATTTCCCCACCGTTTTGACCGCGGAGTTTTTTATCAAAATAACGTTCAAGACCAGTTTTGCCAATAACATCACCAACATTTAACTTTGAATTTTTCTGAATATCCTCGGCGCTCACTTCGCCGACATAACCAATTAGGTGGGCAGTGGCTTGGTTTAGTGGATATGTTCGCAATTCTTTTTGGGCGTAGGTAAGTCCAGTTGATTCAGGGAGATTCCCGCTCAAAATGGTTTTCACGGGAACAAAACTATCAGCTTGAACCCACTTTTGTTCCAAAGCGTGGTTAATATCTTCTGCAGGAATGTTAAGTTTTTGACTAATGGCCATGATGTTTTGCGTCTTCTCATCGCCTTCCCCGAGTTTTTCAGGAACGATACCAGCTTCATTAAAATTGCCAATGGTCGCTAATTTTTTTTGGTTACGATCAACAATATCCCCGCGTTTTGCTTCATCTGTCACGAGTCTAACTTTATCATCTTTAACCATGTCAGGAAAAACAAGAGCTGGAATCCAGTCGACTTTCCATTCATCATTTTCCTTAGAAATGGTTGATTTATAGCTTTGGGTTTTAAGTTTTCCAAGACTTGTTTGCATGTTTAAATCATAGGTTAAGTCATAAGTACGACTGTTTTCGCCTGGTGTAACGTGCAAGTTATCCACTTGAACATTTTTGATACCTAGACCTCCAAAAACCGTCGTGTACTTTGCTTCTAAATCTTTTTTTGTGAAGTCTACAGCTTTCAGTGATTTGGAGGTAACGTATGTACTAAGCTTGGCATACTTTTCCTGCGCAATTTGATTGGTAAAGGCTACTGCCGCATCTTCCGCTTTTTTATCTGCCGATTTATTTAGTACGACAAAAAATGTAATTGCTCCAGCAATAAGTAAGATAGCAAGGGCAGAAATGCCAATTATCCACCATTTCTTTTTGTTATTATTCATTTTTATCACCTCTATAAAATCATTTTACAGTTTTTTCTTAAACATGTCATATTTTTTTCTTATTTTACTGTTAACTTAAGACTATAAGAAAGGATGATGACTTTATGGAAGAACAAAACCAAATTACATTTTCTTCAAAAACACCACAAAATAAGTGGAAGATAGCGACTATTATTGTGAGTGTATGTTCCATTATTGTAATCGCTACTTTAAGTTATATGCTCATTTCAACAAATATAAATAGTAATGATACGAACGGGATGAGTTGGCAACAAAATAGCGGTCCGGGTAACTTTGGACAAGGGCAACAAGGCGGGACGAGCCAAGAAGGAGTGACGCCGCCTGATGCAAATTCTGGTGCGACGCAAAACGGCGGGAGTTCAGACTCTGGAAATTCAAGTGATAGTAGTGACTCATCTACATTTTAATAATTTTAATATAGCAGAATTGTGCATGAAATTGTGGTTTTTTCCTAATCTTTAACAATTCTTATATGTTTTCAGTCTCTTTTTTTGAGAATTTATTGTAAGATAAGGGTATCAATGGATACTTGGAGTTAAAATTAGAGGTGAAAAATATGGCAAGACATGCAAAGCATAAGAAAGTTAGGAAGGGCCGAGTTTTTGGTACAATTCTGCTTTTGCTCGTTATCATACTACTTGTTTTTGGCGTTGTAGGCTTTTTCCAATATAAATCTAGCCTAAAAGAAGCAGAAGCGGACAATCAATTAAAAGAATTTACATTTAATGGTGAAAAACCTTCTGGCAATAGTGTAAATATTCTTTTCATTGGAAGCGACTCGCGTGGTGAGGACCAAGGACGTTCGGATTCACTCATGATTGCGCATTATGATAAGAAGAAAAAAGAGCCGAAAATTGTTTCACTCATGCGCGATACCTATGTAGATATTCCAGGGTATGGTAAAAATAAAATTAATGCAGCCTATTCATACGGTGGTCCGGAACTCGTGCGTCAAACGGTTAAGGAAAACTTTGGTATTGATTGCAATTATTATGTTGTTACAAGTTTTGAAAGTTTCCCGAAAGTCATTGATACACTGGCACCAGATGGGATTGAAATTGATGCGGAAAAAGATATGTCACAAAATATTGATGCCAATATAAAAGCCGGCAAGCAAAAAATGGACGGGCAGACGCTCCTTCAATACGCTCGCTTTAGAAAAGATGAAGAGGGTGATTTTGGTCGGGTTAGGCGCCAACAACAAGTGCTTGCTGCTGTGAAAGATCAGGCGATTACTGCATCAAGCGTGTTTAAATTACCAAGCGTGCTTGGTACAGTGCAGGGATACACGACAACCGATTTACCAACTTCTCTCGTGCTTAAAACGGGGCTCGACTTCGCACTTGGCAGAACATCTGATTTGGAGACACTCACAGTTCCTGTGAAGGGCACTTGGGAGAACCAACGCATTTCGGGTGCCGGTGCGGTGTTACGAATTGATATTCAAAAAAATGCAGCAGCAATTCAAGATTTCATTAAATAGGAGGGAAATCATGAAACCTGAAATTATCAAACAAGATGGCAAATTGATTTTTCGTGCGGTGCAAACAATTGATGCGGCAGTAACTTCTTGTTTTAAACTTGTATCGACAACGGAAGGTTTAAAAAAATGGTTTGCCGAACTTGAAATTGGGCGGCTTTCTGCAGATGGCTATTTGTTGTTTAACATGACGGATACTGAGAAAATTGAAATGCCCATTTTGGAATTTAAGGAAAATGTGGCGCTTGGTTTTTCTTGGGATAACGATGCTGTCTACTTTCGTTTTGTTCCTTTAAGTGAAAATGAAACGCAGCTTATTTTTACTGAAGAAATTAACCAAGTAACAGATCACACGCCGCGCGATTTGGCAGGCTGGACGATTTGTTTGGATGCCTTTAAAAAGGCTTTAGAGGGCGAAGAATTTATATTTGATAAAGCTTATTCAGATGTTTTATATGAAGAATATCGGAAAAAAATAATGGATGCGGCTAATTAAAGCCGCTCCGTTTTTTTTATTCCCAATTGGTAGGCTTTTTGTCTTTTCGAATGAGTAAGATGCCAATAATCAGCATCAAAATAACAGTAAGACCTTTTGGAAAGTTGAAGTACATAAAGTCACTGATAGGGGTAGGGAGAAGATACATGAGTTGGTCCAGTAGCGTGTTCAAGAGAATTATTCCAGAAATGATAAGGAGCCCAGTGCCGATAATTCGTTTATGCTGGAATAGTTTGTACCATTCAATAAACGGCTTGTCTTCTTTAAAACCGGTATCTAAAATCCAGTGGTACTGCTTTATGGCATCAAAAAATCCGTAAAAATAAATGACAGGTAGAAAAATAATAAATATTTCGTTATTAAGTTGAACTGTCATAAAAATTGTTCCATAAAAGAGGAGCATAAACTGTAATCCACGATTCATATATTGTAAATACAAGTGTCCTAGCCCTGGGAAAAGGCTCCAAAAGTAAACCCATTTTTTTGGTTGTCTCATTGATTTTTACCTCCATTTTCTTTTCTTTTTTCGCGTAAATAATTAGTTACACTGCCTTTTTCACTTTTAATAAATTGCTCTGCTTTATTCGTGTAGTTTACGGCATTCAGTGTGAAATTAATTAAATTTGTCGCAACATTAAACTGTAAAAATAAGATTGCAGCAACTAAAGCACAGGCGAATTGTAAATAGATTTTTTGTTTTTTTCTATGTGGTACTTTACGCGGGCAAGTTTTCTTCATGATGTTGCTTGCTAAATGAGCTTTCGGAAAAACGGAAGGGGAGACCCACTCAGCCTGCAAGCTTTCAAAAAAACGCGCACGTTCTGCGCAAGCAGGGCAAGCATTTAGATGAGCCTCAATTTTTTTATTTGTCGCGTCATCAAATTCAAAGTTGTGATACGCAATTAAAATATTGTCAGATAAACAAATCATTCTATTTCACCTCTCCTCATTTTTTTCATCATTTTTTTTGCCCGGTAGAGCCTAGACTCCACGGTTTTAATAGAAATATTAAGTAAACATGCAATTTCTTGGTAGCTCTTTCCTTCAAAATAAAATAGTTCTAAAACAAATTTATATTTTGGCGAAAGTTTTGCGACATACTCGTTTGTTAGTTGACGTTCTTCTCGTTCTAAAATGAGTTTTTCAGGTGTCGCTGTCATAGCAGTATTTTGGATGGCAACATCATTTGTTACTTCATGAATTCGATTTTGCTTCCGTATGTAATCGAGTGCTTTATTTACAGAAAGCCGGTACAACCAAGTCGAAAACTTCGCCTGGTTATCAAACTGATCAAGTGAGCGGAAGACTTGAAGAAGTATCTCTTGCGCAATATCTTCTGCTTCTCTGTGCTTTTTGCAAATTTTATAGGCTACAGCATAAATATTTGCTTCATAGCGCGTTAAAAGTATTTCAAAGTAATCTGTTTCCCCGTGCCTTATTCGCGCAATTAATTCTTCATCGCTTTCCACCACTTCACCACCTTTCTATTACATTAGACGTTCTTATTTAAAAAAACCCTGCAAAAAAAATTTAAAAAAGTATTTAAGTTCATGTATAATGGGTAAAGACAACTTGAAAGGGAGTGGAAAATTTGAAAAAATGGAACTGGACTAAAATTTTAGCCATTTTCGTACTTGTCACTTTATTAGTGTCAATTGTGTATGCTACGGTCAATTTAATTTTGACACCGGCTGATGCATATCTTGGCGAGGGGGAGAAAACACGCGGAGATTACACACTAATGATTTTACAATGTATTTTAGGTGTTGTCGTGCTCTTTTTACCATCCATGTTAAGTAAGAGAATGAAGTTCGAAATACCTGATGCTATGTATATCGTCTTTATTATTTTTCTTTATTGTGCAATTTATTTAGGTGAGGTACAAAGTTTCTATTACTTAATTCCAAATTGGGACACGATTTTACACACATTTAGTGGGGCGATGCTCGGAGGACTTGGTTTTTCGATTGTCAATTTACTAAACAACAATGAAAATGTTTCCTTAAATATGAGTCCGTTTTTTGTAGCGCTTTTTGCACTAAGCTTTGCAGTATTCCTTGGCGTTCTATGGGAATTCTATGAGTTTGGAGCTGATTCTTTAGGGATGAACATGCAAAAAACCATGCTTGAAGACGGGACACCGCTTGAAGGTCATGCAGCTGTCGCCGATACGATGGGTGATCTTTTTGTAGACTTTTTAGGCGCTTTTGTTATTGCGATAATTGGCTATATTTCGATACGTAAGAAAAAGGGCTGGATGTCGAAATTTGAATTTAAAAAAGTAGTTAAAAAATAATATTTAAAAAAATGGCAAATAGCGCACTTCAAATTTTTGGAGTAAACTGTTTGCTGTTTTTTTTCTTATAAATATTCCCAAAAAATGGGCGCTTTTTTATCGGCTTTGCGAAGGATTTTGTTTAGAAATCTTGTTCACGTGGTAGTGATGCAAATAACGAGGGAAGGTGACCAAAATGAAACAAATTGTGTTAAAAGATAGACCTACTGGTAAAGTAAGCTTGGATTTATTTGAAACAAAAGAAGTTCGTTTAACGGGTCTTCATGAAGGGGAGTTACACCTGCAACTTGTTTATCTTTCGGTTGATCCATATTTGCGCGGCAGAATGAATGCGGACTCAACAAGTATGCCGCCGTTTAAAATTGGGCAGCCTTTGAGAAGTAGCGGTGTTTTACGCGTGGTACGCTCTGCTAGTCGCGATTTTGCAGAAGGTGATTTTGTGGTCGGGCAAGTTCCGTGGCAAGAGGAAGTCATTCTTTCTGAGCGGAAAGTGCGCAAAATTGATACGAGTGTAATTTCGGCGAAAGCGTATTTGGGCGTAATCGGAATGACTGGATTAACGGCCTATTTTGGCTTACTAGATATTGGACGCCCTGAGAAAGATGAAACGGTTGTTGTGAGCGCGGCGGCGGGGGCTGTTGGGTCAACGGTCGGTCAAATCGCACAAATTAGAGGCGCTCGTGTAATTGGTATTACTGGTACGGATGATAAAGCGCGCTATTTAGTCAAAGAGATTGGTTTTAATGCGGCGGTGAATTATCGTGATTCGAATTTTGCTGAAAACTTGAAGCGTGCTTGCCCGAACGGAATTGATGTTTATTTTGAGAATGTTGGCGGTGAAATTAGTGATGCCGTCTGGCCACTTCTTAATAATTTTGCGCGCATTCCAGTGTGCGGAACGATTTCCAATTACAATTTGCCGGTGGAAGATGATGTTGGTCCTCGCATTCAGCGCTATTTGATTCAAGCGAATGCGCGTATGCAAGGTTTTTCTGTGACGAACTATAAGGCGGATTATAAAGAGGCGACAAAACAGCTTGTAAAATGGCTTGAAGAAGGGAAACTAACGCATAAGGAAACCGTTTTAAATGGCTTTGACCAAATTGTTCCAGCTTTTCTTTCATTATTTGAAGGACGAAATATCGGAAAGATTATTGTGGAAATGGACTAGTGCTTTTTAAGGAGGAAATGATGACTTACGTAGATTTATCGCAGACAATTGGGGGGAGCTCGCCTGTTTATCCGGGTGACTGCGCGACAAACATTGCGCAAACTCGTTTTTTTGAAAAAGATGGTTATGTGATACATGAAGTGGAAACGAATTTACATGTCGGGACGCATGTTGATATGCCGATGCACCTTGTGCGGGATTCGCGTTTTGCTTCGGCTTTTCCGGTGGACGCTTTTACTGGGAGAGCCGTCTTATTTGATGTGCGTGGGCTTTCAGAAATTGACTGGCAGACGCAATTTGAACGAGTGGCACCTAGCGACATTGTTTTGTTTTACACAGGCTTTGACGCTTACTACGGGGAAGAAAAATATTACACTTGTCATCCGGTTTTAACTGAAAATTTGGCAAAGATGCTTGTGAGAAAGCAAGTTAAGATGGTTGGAATTGATACCCCATCGCCTGATTTTGCTCCGTTTTCTGTACATCAAACGTTGCTTACAGCAGGCATTTTCATCTTGGAGAACTTAACGAATTTACACGCCTTACTCCTAGCTCCCGAAGTTGAATTGCATGCGGTTCCGCTCAAAATTGAGGCTGAAGCAAGCATTGTTCGCGCGTATGCAAAAATCTAGTTTTCTTCCCAAAATATGTAGAAAATAGTTTAGCCTGTAGATGCATACAAATTGCTAGATTGAGAGTGAAGATTGCTGTTTTCTAGTAGTCTATGGTAGTATGGTCTTTATGAAAGGAGGATGTCAACATGAAGAAATTTGCACAGGAATTCAAGGAATTTGCGCTAAAAGGAAATGTGCTCGATTTGGCAATTGGTGTTGTAATTGGGGCTGCTTTTGGTAAAATTGTGGCTTCGCTTGTTGATAATATTATCATGCCACTTGTCGGAATGATTTTAGGCGGTGTAAGTTTTGCAGATTTACATGTTGTCGTAGGCTCTGCGGACTTAAAATATGGGTTATTTATTCAATCTATTGTTGATTTTGTCATCATTGCCCTTTCACTATTTATTTTTATCAAAGTCCTTATTGGCTTGTCAAAGCGGCGAAACGAAGAAGAGGAAGAAGCACCAGTAGAAATTACCAAATCGGAAGAATATTTAAAAGAAATTCGCGATTTGTTGCAGAATAAGAAAGAGGTTTGATATACATAAAACCTAGTAGGATGAGTAAATTTCAACTTAGTAGAAAACGCAAAGTTTATGCAAAAAATACAGTAATCAAAACCAAGTGAATCTTGTTTTTAGAAAATGGTAAGATTTGCTTGGTTTTTTTGTATGAATCGATAGTCTAAGCGCCTTTTATAGTCAGCCTAGCAATTTTGAAGGCTTTCATTGTATTCTTTGGGCTGTTTCAATATATAATATGTATTTCCAAAAAGTTGGGGGTTCATTTTATGTTTGTTTAGGATTGGTGTTAAAAATTTCATTTTCAATGGCTTTAACATCGGCTTCAATTTCTGTGACATTTTTTAATTTGTATTTAAACTCTTCTTTTTTGTAATTTTCGTCTATAAAGAACATACATAATCATTTTAAGGCATTCCGATATCACGTTACTAGCTACTAACTGGGAATTAATCAGACCGAATATATAGGATAATTGATATAAGGGGTAAAAAAACCGGGTAGAAAATCTTTTTTGATTTTTCTACCTGGTTTTTACCTCATGCTAAGATTTATATCCTAGTCTCTTTTTGGTTAGTTTGAATGAAATGAATCACGCGTTCAAAATCCTGTTTAGCTAGCGAGGTGTTTTGGTCGCCGTAAAGCCAATTCTGATAGATTGTAGTGAGCTCTAGGAAGCCATCAATTTCTGTGCGCTGGGCGAAGGCGAACAGTGTTTCGCTTGGATAACGGATGTAACCATAGTTTTTAAGCAAGCGTAACAGTTTGAGGTAGCTCGTTTCAAAGTTCCATTTTTCTTTTTGAATGGCACGTTTGAACCAGAAAAGCTGTATGTGTTTACGGAAGATGAAAATCATGAGGGCAGAAAGAATGATGACGCCAAAAATACTCCAAAGAATCAGACGCGGGTTGATTGCTGTTTCTTCAGCGGAAGTCGCTTCTTTTTTTGTTTGAGTTTTCCCAGTATCTGTTCCTTGTTCGGCATTACTGCGCTGTTTAGCTGTTTCTTCTTGCGCGGGTTTTTTTATGTCTTCTGAGCTACTTGGCGCATCGCTAGTCACTTCTCGTTCTGCGCTTGAATCAATGAATTCTTCTGGGTTTTGGAAAGTGGCGGTTGGTTCAAATGGAACCCAACCTGTTCCTGGGAAATAAACTTCAGGCCAGGAATGCGCGTTATTATTTTTGACGGAATAGAGCGTTTTATCATTTTCACTTCGAATTTTATCGCCTGAAGTAAATCCTTTTGAAAAACGCGCAGGAATACCGAGTGTCCGCAACATAACGACCATTGATGAGGAAAAATTATCACAATAGCCAACTTTTGTTTCAAATAAAAATTGATCGACATAATCTTCATCTTGTGGTGTTGTTTTGGCATCTTCCGTACTATACTTAAATCCGCCCGTAAAACTTAAATAGTTTTCAATTGCTTTAACTTGATCATAGGTTGTTTCTGCGTTTTTTGTTAGCTTTTCCGCTAAATCGCCCACGCGTTTTGGTAAGTTACTTGGGAGCTGTGTATAGGTTGCTAGGAATCGGTCAGAAATATCGTGAAACTCTGCTACTTTCATTTGCTTTATGTCATAAACGGGCTCAGCTTCGCTTATCGAATAGTTCCTAATTTTCGCAACAGGTGTCACTTTTTCCGTACTATTAGAAAGGGCAAAATTCACTTCTTTATCATTAGAAAAAGACTCTGTTCCATATGTGTAGACAAGGTAATCATTCGCGTTATCAAATTGGATATCGAGAGTACTTTTCTTTGGTGCATAATTATCAGCGAGCGACAACGGAAATGCTTCTTTGTTTTTGAAATTTTCTACATCCGTACGATTCGATGTTGCCCAGCCACGTCCAGTGTAAGTACGTTTTGTTTCCACACGGTAATAATGTTCCTTTTCGGACCAAACTTGGAAAACTTGCGAATGATCAGGCTTTAACGCGCCACCAAGTTCTGAGTCATCTTCGCTATAGCCAACTGTCCGTGTTGTGCTCATGCCAAGCGATTCACGAATGTAAGGAACGGGATCATTAAAAACAGGTTTTTGTTGTGGAAATAGCAAGGCGCTTCCTAAAAATACACCTAAAAGCAAAACAAGCGTCGCATGATAAAGTAACGGACGCTTTTTATCCGTCAGACCGCTAAGTCGGTTAGGAGTCTCAAGTCGTTTGGAAAGCGCAAAATGAAGTAGCAAGAAGCCTATAATGACGGTTCGCACTAAAGCCATTTGACCGGCGTATTCAGTAAATGTATTAACAACGGCGATGTAGGACACGGTTAACGCAAGCACGCTCATAATCCGCTGTTTTCTCAAAAGTGTAAAGCTTGTAATGTAGTTAAGAAGCCAAATTGCGACGAAAAAAATAAGTGTGATAAATGCCATGCTAATATCATAGGCGTTGAAAGTGAGTAAGTTATGCGAGCCAGCCCGAATGATTTGTACAAATTCGCTTAGAAAGCGGGGGTCAAAAGGATGTCCGCCGTTGTAGTAAACGCCCATCAACAAGTAAATAAGGAGTAGATGAAGCGGCAACGTCACATAAAACCGCCAGCCGAGGAAAAACATGCCAAGAGAAAGCGCAACGTAAATAATCATATACAGCGGGTTAGTTAAATCGGTAAGAAAAATAAACGGGTAGACCCATTCTGAAATCAAAAAAACAGACAACAAATAAAGAACAAATGTTAAAAGTCGCGCACGCATCACACACCACCTCCGGATTCAAGCGAATCTTTCCGCAAGTAAATGGCATTTTTAGAGAGCTCTTGTTTGTCTAAAATGGAGATAAGCGTCATTCGCCAATTGGACTTACTTGCCACCTGAAGAAGCGCATTTGAAATGACTGGCGCAAAAATAAACGTGTCCTTCTGCCATTTTAGTAGCGCCTGCAATTCTTGCATCAAAACCGCTTCATCAAGCGGCGCTAGTTCCGCAAAAATACGTGAGATCTCAGTAATGCGATTCTTATCGCGACTAAAATCAAAGACATGGCCATTTTCACCTAAGATAGTCATTCGTACTAGAGCGCCATCTTCAAGCATCTTGCGCGAAAAAGAGTACGCTGCGCGCAGTGCATATTCAAAATTTTTATGTGCGCTACCGAAAAAAACAATGTGCATTCTACGTGCGCTACTGTTTTCAAATTCGCGTGTCATCATGGTATTTGTTTTGGCAGTGCTCTTCCAGTCAATCCAAGTCATTCTATCCCCTGGAATGAATTCGCGCAAACTATGAAGCGAGTCGTTCTTATGCAAAGTCCAGTGTGGTGCATTTGCATCTCGGTCGGGATTTGCCGCACCAAGTTGTAATAAAATATTTGGAAAGTAGGAAGGATAAACCGTCAAATATTCTTCCTCACCAATTTTCTGGCTCCGTTCAATTAATCCGAAAGCATCACTTGTTTCCGCTGTTATAGAGGGGAAAGTATGGCGGCCACGTGTTGTGCGAAAAGGCTTAATAGCGACCTCAACATTCTTTTTAAAAAAAGGATAAATTGTTTGTTGCCGCGCGAAATGAGCACCAAAAGAAGTTGGGATTTCTTGTTCAATGAGCAAATAGCCAACTGGAAAGCGACTTTTACGACTAAAATGAAGCTTCATTTGCACAAAATCTCCATCAAAATATTCCTTTTTCGAAAAAACACGCTGAACGCGCCAGTTTTTAAGACGATAAACCGCCGAAAAAACTAAAAACAGCAAAATAATGGAAAAAAAGTATGTTAAAAACCAGCTTGCTGTATCACCTTGAAATAATGTATAGATAATAAGCGCCGCATAGAGGAGGAACAGCGTGAACCACCTAGAAAAAAGCAGCAGCCTAGTTTTAAGCATGGAAAGACCCCTTTTCAACGGGAACAGGAACAGCGTTTAAGACATCGGAAATGACATCGGCCTGCTTTACAGCTTGGTAGGTTGCCTCAGGCGTAAGAAGTAAACGATGCTCAAAAACATATGGCGCCAAATATTGAATATCATCAGGCATAACAAATTCGCGCCCCTTTATAAAGGCATAACTTTTAGCTGCCATCATCATCGCAATCGTTCCACGCGGGCTAACGCCAAGTGAAACCGCAAAGTGGGTACGAGTCGCATGGACCAAATCCACAATATACTGCTTCAACTCCGCACTAATTTGTGTCGCTTGACTTGCTTTTTTTAAATTTAAAAGATCGGTTAAATGAATCACTGCTTCCGCTTCCAGTAGCGTATCCTCGCTTTGTTTCTCAGCAAGAAGGGCAAGTTCTTCCGCAGCGCTTGGATAGCCCATTTCAATTTTTAAAAGAAAACGGTCGAGCTGCGCCTCTGGTAGTGTATACGTTCCTTCATATTCAATGGGATTTTGTGTAGCCATAACAAAAAATGGGTCAGCAAGCGGTCTTGTAACCCCGTCAACCGTAACGCTTTTTTCAGCCATTCCTTCAAGTAGAGCGGCTTGTGTTCTAGGTGCGGTACGGTTGATTTCATCAGCTAAAATGATGTTCCCTGTAATTGGTCCCGGACGAAATTCAAATTCGCGTGTCTCAGGATTAAAAACAGAAATGCCCGTTACATCAGAAGGCAATAAGTCAGGTGTAAACTGAATACGTTTGAAATTCACATCTACTGATTTCGCAAGCGAGCGTACGAGCATTGTCTTCCCGACACCTGGAACATCTTCAATTAAAACGTGTCCACTAGCAAAAAGTGCTGTCAAACTTAATTCAATAACGTGGCGTTTTCCCACGATAACTTTTTCAACTTCGGAAATAATTTGTTCGATTTGATTAAATGGTGAAGTCATTAAAAAGGCCCCCATTTCATTTTTTATAGATAAAATAAGTATATGCTACTATGATATTGATGTAAAAGAATTTTAATTTAATTTTTTCTAAAGATTTAATAGGTGTTGCTTGTCAGCTTAAAAACCTTTAAAATAGGATAGAAGAAAACGAATGAGAAGAGGCTGAGTAATGACGAAGAAATCCATTTACGGATTAACGTTTAATGATTTAACGGAATGGTTTTTAGATAAAGGACAAAAGAAATTTAGAGCGACACAAGTTTGGGAATGGCTTTACCGTAAACGCGTTGCCTCTTTTGATGAGATGACAAACGTCCCAAAAGAAAGTATTGAAATTTTAAAAGAAAACTTTGTCCTAAATAACTTAGAAGAACAAATTATACAAAAATCAAGTGATGGTACAATCAAATATTTATTTAAACTTGAAGATGGTAATTTAATTGAAACCGTGCTTATGAGCCACGAATACGGCTTATCTGTTTGTGTTACTACACAAGTAGGCTGCAACATTGGCTGTACGTTTTGCGCAAGTGGACTTTTAAAGAAACAACGCGACTTAGACGCAGGGGAAATCGTATCACAAATTATGAATGTGCAGCGCTATTTAGACGAGCGTGATAATGACGCCCGCGTAAGTCATATTGTCGTGATGGGAATCGGCGAGCCGTTCGATAACTACGACAATGTCATGAGCTTCTTGCGCGTTGTAAATCATGATAAAGGGCTTGCAATTGGTGCACGCCACATCACCGTTTCAACCAGTGGACTTGCTCCGCGCATTAAAGATTTCGCGAACGAGGACTTCCAAGTAAACCTGGCCGTTTCCTTGCATGCACCTAATAACGATATTCGGACGAAAATCATGCGAATTAATCGGACGTTCTCGATTGAAACACTCATGGAAGCAATCGAATATTATATTGAGAAAACCAATCGCCGTGTAACCTATGAGTACATTATGTTGCAAGGTGTCAATGATTCCAAACAAGAAGCGCAAGAACTTGCCAATTTACTCAAAAATCATAAAAAGCTCGCTTATGTCAATTTAATCCCGTACAACCCAGTCGATGAGCATAATCAATACGAGCGGAGTAAAAAAGAAGACGTCCTAGCCTTTTATGACGTCCTGAAAAAGAACGGCATTAACTGTGTTATCCGCCGTGAACACGGCACTGATATTGACGCGGCATGTGGGCAACTTCGAAGTAAACAAATTAAACGCGTCGGCATTCGCGAACGGATGCGCGAGAAAAAGGCGCTTATGAATAAATCATAAAGACGAACTCCCCCTCAAAAGCTGAATTTTGAGAGGGAGTTTTGTTTTGGACAAAGAAGTGACGAACAATCTGAATATTATTGTACACCATTCTTAAAAATTCACAAAAAAGACACATCTAGCATGAGGATATCATGATATACTGACAATATCTTAAAAAAAGGAAAGTTTTTTGAGGGAGATGGAGCAATTGACCACTATTCAGAGTAATTTAACAGAAGCTGAACAAAAATCTGCAGCTTTAAAGACAGCTTCGGACGTACTGAAGCAAGGATATGAAGTCATACAAGATACACAGACTACTATTGTAGGGAACAAAAATGCTCAAGAGGCAATTCAAGCGGCGAAAGATTTAGCAACGCAGATTGCTGAAGCTACTAAGCTAGCTGCTATACAATTGGATAGTGTAGCCGAAAGACTTGAAGCGGCGGACAAAGCTGCAAGTCAACAGTTTCAAGTAACAGGAGGGGAAACTAGTGACAACATGGCAAGAACTTGATGACTTAGAAAAAGAATGGTTGGTGAGAGAAGAGCAAAATCACGATTCTAAACAGCGGATAGCACAAATTCGCAATGCTTATGATGAACACTGTAGTCAGAGTTTGCGCTTTGTTCAAGGTCTTCAGGAACGCTTTCATGGATACGAGAATTCTCATGCATATGGATATGCCATGGACGATATTCTTCGTATCTCCCGGTTAGTTCAAGATGATTTAGAGGAGATAGAAGACGATTTAAAACGAAAAGACTATGTTATTTCAAGGCATTTAGATGAAATAGGAATTGAAAAGCGGATAGCTAACAGTGTTGAAGAAGGGAGCCATTAGGATGAGTATTGAAATGTATTTATCTAATTCAGATAATCAGGCCATAAGTACGAGCAAAATGTGCCAGGAACAGATTCAATGCTATGAAGAACTTCAACAAGCGATACATAATTTTACAGAAAATAGTACATCCTTAACGGGAAAAGCTTATGAGTCAGCAAAAACATATTTTGAGGCAGTAATATATCCATTAGCTCAAGGCGGATTGCTTTTGTCAGAAGCGGTAGAGCGTGCCGTTAAAAAATTTCCTGACGATTATCGTGCTCAAGTGGATAGTGGCGATTTAAAACAAATAGAATTAGAAGAACAAATTCGTCAAGCAAATCAGTTGCTGAATCAAGCAGAAAGTATCCAAACTACTTTATTAACAACAGAAGTACAGGGAATAATGAAAGATTTTCAATTGCATCAGAATCAATTATTGATAGGTGTATATCAAGGTGTAAAGCGAGAATTGGAGAGAAAACTGGAAAAACTTTTAGCTTTCAATGCTAGCTCGCCTCAAATTTTTTCTGAAATTGATACCTTGGAAAATGCGATTAAGCAAGGATTAGCACAGACTAAAACTGCTTGGGACGCGAAAAGTAAAGTATTTGTAATTCCAACTAAAAATGATTTGTTATGGGCAGATATGATACAAAAGAAAGAAAAAAGTAGTATTTTAGAAACATCTAATAACTTAATTAAAGGAGTAGGAGCTGCATCTACAACAAATGTATTAATTGCAGAAGCTAATGCAAGTAAGAAAAAGATTAAGGGTGGTACTTGGCACAAATCAAAAGTAAAGAGTACAAAAACTGGTGAAAAAACATGGAAGCAAGTTAACGGAGATGTGAATAGATTTAAATCTGTAAAAAGTGCGAAAAAAGTTGATGGGGTCTTAAATGGTACTGGAGACTTGAGTAAAGGATTTACAAAAGGAGTGGGTGCTTTAGGAGTTGTAGGTTCACTAGCAGATGGAGTGATTACATATAATGATAGAAAAGACGAATACGGGGAAACCAGTGCGGTGGTTGATGGTGTAGTACACACCGGAACTGCTGTAGGATCTATTTATACTGGAGCGGCAATTGGTACCTTGATACCGATTCCTGTTGTAGGAACCGTAGTAGGAGCCGTAGGCGGATATGTGGTGAATGGAGTTGCTAATACACTATATGATGGATTTGCACACGGTAAGTGGAATTTTGATAATTTTAAGTTATGGTAAGGGGGAATTGACATTCTAAAAAGAATTATTTACATGGGTGAGATAGACGGAAATGCGATTTATTTTGATACTAAACAAAATCAGCCATTAAAAGCAAGAAAGAGCATGCTATTAGATAGTGAGAAAACCAAAAATAATGCCCGTTATATCATTTATATCATTCTTATATTACTTATGATAGGAGGTACAGTGGACTTATTTATGAGTAGTAGCGGTTTCTATGGCGAATATACAATGACCACGTTGTTAAAGTTAAGCCTAATGTGGTTTTTCGAATTTATTTGTTGTGTAGTGTTCGTCCATCGAATTTTATATAGAAATGTTAAACATGCGATACCAGCTTCAAAAAAAGAATTTGGACTAGCTATAAGAAATAATAATATCTGGAATATGTTTTCAAACAAAAAAGTTACCACGTTGAAAAAAATATTTGCTTGGATACTAACAGGAACAATTCTATTTACTAATATAGGATTTATATACATATTAGATCGAGTTAATCAAGATGGGCATTTATTGGGTTATATGATTGGAAATGAAATTTTTATGTTAAGTTTGTTTGGCTTTTTACTGTTTATCTTGTATTATCTAATCTGGGAGAATAACTTGATAAGATGGTTTGGTGTTGTAGATAAATATCAAAAACGAAAGTTGGGTGAATAATAGTTATGGGAGAAAAAGTTTTGCCACTAGGGACAGTTGTTACTTTAAAAGATGGCGATGGTTCGCAACTAATGATTATTGCTAGAGCGAGTGTTGTTGCGGAAGGGCGTAAAGAAGTATACTATGATTATGGTTCGGTTCTAATACCACAAGGGATGCTAGCCCCAGAAGCTGTCTATTTTTTTAATCGAGAAAATGTTAATGAAATTATATTTTATGGCTATGAAAATGAAGAAGAGAAGCAATTTGCTTATCAATATGATTCCATGATTGAAAATTCCCCGTATATCAAAGGAAAAGTAGATTAAACAATAAATAGTCCTAAAAAAGAACCAAAAACCAAGCGAAATTCATTTATTAAAATGCCTCTATCGCCTGATTTTGGTTCTTTTATTTTGAAGCTTCTTTTTCAGTTCGCAATTATGCAGCTAAGCTTAAATATGATTTGGCTATCGTTCATGGATGGAGCTTTCATTAAACGAAATCAGATTGGCAATATTTAGAGCCGTGCTCTCTAAACGATTCGCCGTATTGGCAAAAAGCTTTTCAAGAGTCGTAATTTCTGAAATGATTGGAAAGAGGGCATCGATACCATTCTCTCTTGCAAGAGCATTTGTTAACTTGATACTTCCAGAAATGGCAATCACAAAGGCACCAGCTTTTTTGGCTTCTTGCGCCACACGAACTGGAATTTTCCCCATCATGGATTGTTCATCCAAACGTCCTTCGCCAATAATCACGATATCCGCATCATTCAATTTTTCGCTCAGCTTTGAAAATTTTAGAACAAAATCCGCACCGCTCTGTGCTTCCGCATTTAAAAAGGCCATCAAACTCGCCGAGATGCCGCCAGCTGCGCCGGCTCCTTTTTCGTCAGTAATTTTCTTTTTGGAAAAAAGGTTGATTTTCTGCCCGTAATTGGACATTGCTTGCTCGAGTTTCGGTAGCTGATTGGCTGCCAGCCCTTTTTGCGGGCCAAATACATAGGTGGCGCCGTTTTCGCCTAGTAGCGGATTCGCGACATCACACGCCATTTTGATAGTCACATTTTGAAGACGTGGATCTAAGCGGGAGGCATCGATATGTTCGAGCTCCTCCAAATGAAGTCCCCCTGGTTGTAAAACGGTCTTATTTTTATCCAAAAGAGCAACACCTAGAGCTTGCATGAGCCCGGCACCGCCGTCATTTGTGCCACTACCGCCAAGACCAATAATAATCGTTTCAACATCATGTTCAAGAGCGGCTAAAATCAGCTCACCGACACCAAAGGAAGTCGCGTATTCAGGCTGTCTTTCTGAGATGGGGACTAAATCTAAGCCAATTGCGCTAGCGGACTCAATAATTGCCGTTTTCCCATCTGCCAAAATGCCGTACGTGGCACTTATTTTCTGCCCGTTTAAATTCGTAACCAAAGTTGTATAAATGTGCATATCGCAGACGCTTTTTAAAACATCAAGTAAACCCTCGCCGCCGTCAGAAACAGGAGATAATACGAGCTCATCATTTGGGCGCACTTTTTCCCAGCCTTTTTTGATAGCAGTAGCTACTTCTAAGGCCGTTGCGCTCTCCTTGTAAGCATCTGGTGCAATGACAACTTTCATTACTGCACCTCTTTTAGCCAAATAGTTTCATAAGGTGAAAGCGTCACCGCACCAGACATACATTCCTCTGTCAGTAAATTGACACCGCCGCACGGTAATGTTACGCGCGTCTTTTCGCAAGTTACATTCACGACCCCGTAAATACATTCGCCCTGACAACCCCGTTTTAGTGCAAAAACGTTTTTGCCTAAATCTAGGATTTCCTGCCAAGCGAACGGGGAGAAGGCCGCATGAGCGCGGCGTATTAGAAGTAGCTGCCTAATTGAAGTGAAAATCATGCGGCGATAAGAATCATTTTGAAGCTCGTCTTCCAGTTGATTTATTTCTAATTTCTCCCGGTTAATCCGCCGATTAATTCCTGATTTCTCTAAGCCAACAAGATCATTTTTTGAACCAATGAAGGAGTGATAATAAATGGCTGGTACACCTTGAAGCATGAGTAAGATGGCGTGTGCAGCAACTATTTTTTGTGTTACGAGTGCTTGAGTAGTATCTTCTTCATTGTTTCGTAAAGCCTCGCCGTAATTAATATTAAGTTCATAAACCGATTTTGACCCATCTGGATTATCTTTATAAGAAACTTTTCCGCCATTTTCTTTTGTTTTCGCAATTAGGCGTTCAATTTCAGCTTCAGATAACAAGCCTGTAGCAGGGCGCATCCCGATACCGTCGTGACTCGCCAAAAAGTTAAAGTATGTGGCAGTTTCTGAAATAGGTGTAATCGTCTTCGCCCATTCTGAAAGCTTACTAGAATCATGTGCAGTCATCGTATGGAGTACTAGTGGTGGGAGTGGGAACTGGTAGACCATGTTCGCCTCATTCATGCCATCACCAAAGTAACTAATATTTTCCGCATGTGGCACATTGGTTTCGGTGATTAACTGCAAATTTGGGTGGAACTCATCCATAATATACCGCCAAAGCGAAATAATTTCGTGCGTTTCTGGTAAATGCATACAAGATGTGCCAGATGTCTTCCATAAAAATCCGATGGCATCAAGTCGAATACTTGTAGAGCCTTTTTCTGCGTAGAAAAGTAGAACATCTGTCAAGGCGACAAGGCAGTCGATATCCCGAACATTTAAATCAAGTTGGTCCTCACTAAAAGTTGTCCAAAGAGTCTTCCCGTTTTCATAGGTGTGGAAAAGTGGAGATGTTCTAGGGCGAACAACATTTGTGTAATCAAAATTCGCTTCTTTTTCTATAAAAAAGTGATTGTACGGAGCTTCGTTTTTTTGGTAGCGTTTGAACCAATCGCTCGATTTTGAAATATGATTTGCAACAAAATCGAGCATGATGCGGAAATTTTTGGCTAAGTTTTGAATATCACTCCAGCCACCAAGTGATGGATTAATTGCCTTGTAGTCTGTAACAGAAAAGCCATCATCTGATGTATACGGAAAAGTGGGTAACAAATGAACATCTGTTATTACATCAGCAGCATGTTTATTTAAAAATGCATGAAGTGTTGCAAGCGGTGCTTTTCCTTTTTCATAAAAACTATCGCCATATGTGATGAAATACGTGTTTTTCTCGGAGAGAGGGCGAATTTGTTCGTGTTTTTGTTCCGAATAAGCGCTGATGCATTGGAGCATTTTTTCTAAATAAATTGCTTTGTAATTTTCTTGATAGATGGCTTTTAATTTTGTTTCAATTTCAGCGACAAATGGGGTGTGCATATTATTCCTCCTCAAGTAAGATGGTTACAAATCCTTTTTTTGGAATGGTTACTTGACCATTTGTAATTTGTGCTATTTTTTCTTCTGCAAGTGAGACTAGCCAATTGCTTGTTTGTAACGATGTATCAAGTTTTGCGGTTTCATCTGTATCGGTAGGGTTGAATAAGCGTATAACGACGCCTTCTCCGTCCCAATTGCGTTTACAACTGCTCATAAAGATTGCTGGATTATCAATTGCAAAAAGTGAAACGCGATTTTCTAATTTGGTAACGGGATAATCAATTTCAAAGCGTTCGATGCGTTCTTCAAATGTGTTGAGTGCTTGTAAATGATATGTCTCAGTATGCCCTTCAAAAAGGTTGGCATTTCTAAATAACGCTGCAGGATTTAGTTCCGCTTCATCTGCATAGATGGCATATTCAAACGTCATTTCAGTGAGCATTTGCCCGTCTGGCGTTGGAACCATTTTATTGTTAATACCTGACGCACGACCAGGTCGCCACATCAAATCATCTTTTCCAAGTAAGCCGTTACTTCTAAAAAGGGAAAGGGCTAGTTCATTTGTTTCAGAGAGGACCTCATATTCCTTCATACCGCCAGCAAATAAGGCGAAAGTTTTTTCTCTTTCTGAGACAGCCACAATATTTTCAAGGGGATAAATCGGAACAGGAGCCTCAACAAAGCCCGTTTCGCGCCAATTTTCAAGATAAGGGTTTGTAACACCACGTTTCATTAAACTAAAACCTTGATCCGCATAGGAGTGTTTCGGATTCTTAACATGTGTTTGAATAAGCGCACGAATGCGGTGATCACGCACATGATTATCGATTTGATGACGAATTCTAGCAAACTTTTCATTTTTAATCAGTTCAATTTCTGTATAAAAAGCAAAGTTTTCCGTACAGTTTTTTGTTTTCCGTGCCTCTAAATCACGAGGAATGACAGCAGAATGCTTCACAACCATCTTGCTCATTAAATCATTTTTTTCAACGGAAATCAGTTCGCTATTTTCAAAATAAATGGCGGTGTCACCCTCAAGAGGGGAGAAGTCAAATGAATCGCCCGCATCTGCCACATTTTCAAAGCGAATAAAATCCGGAATACTCGTACCTGTTATTTTATTTAAAAAATGTAGTTTCCCGTCTTCAAATTGAATGGCTAGTTGTTCATTTTCAATTTTCTCGACCGAAACGGCTGTTAAAACATCTAGTTTTTCCTCAGCAGATTCAATTTGTACGGTTAAATACCCAAGCGCTGGTACCATTTGATTTTCTAGGAGAAGTTCCGTCCGGTAATAATTTGGTACAGCGACTTCCTTTTCACCGTTCGCAGTCACAATGATTTTCCGACCACCAAGAAGTTCCTCTTGCTTTAAAATACTAAAGGCAAGTTTTTCGCCATCAGCAGAAAGCCTAAATGACTTTTCTTCCGTAAAGATAACAAGTTTCGCCACTTTATCCTCAGCAGTTGGATTTGTATTAAAAACAAGGGCAATATTCGCTTGACCTAATTGCTCGCTAACAGCATGTGCCATCTGTTTTTTCAACAGATTAATTAAATCATCCGTCATTCTTAGTGCACTCGTCAGTCTTACAACAATATCATGGTTGGCGTCATCCGAATTAGAGGCGCCAATACCGTTATGCGCATGACTATCAAACAATTTTTTCCAAATGATATCAAGCCAAGGCGCTGGATACTCGAGACCAGCATTTTGAGCAATAACAGCAAGTGGTTCAAGAATATTCACAAGCCGGTTCTCCACCAAGTAATTAAGACGTTTAATATCATACCGCTCAGACCGACACGTATTATGAATGCGCGATTTCTGGCAAGCAAGCAACTCACCGCTAATTTCCCCAGAAAAGTCACTTTGCCAAGCATCCTCCATAAACGATTCATAATCAGAAAGAACAAAGGTATAGCCTAAATCCATATCGTTTAATCTGGCGATAATTTCAGGGAAGTTTTGGCGCACTAGCACCTGATCCCCACCAGCTGGCAAAAGAAGTACGTCTGTATGTGTATTCATGGCAGCCAATTTATCTAAAATGGGTAGTAACCTCGTTTTAACATACTCTTTCTCGCTGCTTAAAAACTTGCCTGGTCCGTATCCAAAGAAAATATTGTTCGTCGGAATGGACACATTGTCAGGTGAAACCCAGTTAAAGTTTAAATCATTTTGAACTTGCTCATTATAAACACCACGCTGGAAAATACTATGTTTCATATTAAATGATTTATAAAAAGCCGGTAAATAGGCATGCTGTCCGAAAATATCAGGCGAATAACCGATGCTCATACTATGTCCAAATGCTTCGCCCATCTTATAACCATAAAGTAAATTACGAATAACAGATTCAGTTTTAACTAAAAGAGAATCTGTTTGTGTATACCAAGGGCCAACAAATAGTTTGCGCTCCTCAATTAATTTTTTTATACGCGCCTCGTTTTCCGGACGAATATCCAAATAACGCTCAATAACAGACATCTGCCCATCAAATGAATAGCTTGTAAACGAATCCTTCTTTTCTAAAAGATCGATTAGATAGTCTAAATTTTGAACTAGCAAAATGTTGGAATCTTCAATCGTGAAATACCATTCGTGATCCCAGTGTGAATGTGCTACAACGTGCACCGTTTTGTTTTTCTTCATCATACTCAAACCCTCTCAATTTAAGTGGCAGGCACTTCACCGAGAAGTGCCTGCCAGCTTCTCTAATTCATCAAAACGATATTCTCGCTCTGATTTTGTACAATCATGCTTAGTTGGCTTTCTTCTCTTTTCGTTTTAATAAAGCGTAGCGAACGAAAATATTTCCAAATGCGATAAAGGCAATCCCAACTATGAGACCTATCGCATAAGCCCAAAAGTTTTCAACGAGAGGCCAGCCCCAAATTGCAGGTAGTGGAAGCCACTGAACGGCACCAAGTGATACAGCAGTTACAGCACCAAGAGAAGCCCCAATCATATTAATCGGAATCGTTATAAGTGGATTTTGCAACATAAATGGTATCGCACCTTCACCAATAGCGATAAAACCAAGGAAAATAGAAGTCGTACCAGCAACACGTAAGTTTTCATCAAATACACGACGTTTTACAACATATTTGTCTAAAACGGTTGCCAACCCAATTCCGATAGGAGGAATAACAATCGCTAACACGCGTGCTGTAAGCGGGAAAATTCCGTCAGCAGCGAGCCCAATTGCGATAGCTCCAGCAGCCTTGTTCACAGGACCACCTAAATCGAATGCAGTGAGGCAAGCGATAATGGTTGAAAGAACAACAGCACTTGCATCTTGATTTTGGATAATTAGATTTTGAAGCCATGCATTTAGTCCACCAAACACTGGATCTACAATATAATAGTTGATAAAGAAGAGCACGAGAACCGTAACACCAGGAATGATGAACATCGGTTTCATCGCCTGTAAATTTTTATGCAATTTAATTTTTTCATTCAAGAATTTCGCTACAAATCCGGCTACAGTACCTAGAATTAATACGCCAAAGAAACCAGAAGGAATCCCGCCATCAACACTCCAGAAGGTATAATGTAAGCCAGCCGCAAAAGCTCCGCCAATAAAACCAGGTGCAAGTCCAGGACGGTCAGCGATGGAGTAGGCTAAAAAGGCACCAAAAACAGGATACATGAATTTCATAATCATATTTCCATATAGACCGAGATAATGTAAAATGACAATAAGCTCATTGGAATTCGTTGCATATTCTGGGTTGCCAATTACTTTTTGTAAACCAAATGCTGTTGCGCCAAGTTGTGCAATACCAATCATTAACCCACCGGCTACAATAACCGGAAGCATATAAGAAATACCAGTTAAAATACCTCGATAGATTTGAGAGAAAAAGCCTGTTTTATTACTCTCCGTTTGAATAGAGACACCTTCTTCATTTTTTACATAACCATCTGGCTTAGAAAGAACCGTTTGAATCATTTCTTTTGCATTTCGAAGCGGCTCTGCTACTCTGCGCTGAATAAATGGCATGCCGTCAAAACGATGCTGATCTTTTGCCGAAATATCTGTTGCAAATATGACAGCTTCCGCTCCTTTAAGCGTTTCAGCAGTAATGCGGTTTTCAACGCCATTTGCACCTTGTTTTTCTACGATGACTTCAATTCCTAACTCTTTACCAGCTTTTTCAAGAGCCTCTGCCGCCATATACGTATGGGCAATTCCCGCAGCACAAGCAGTAATAGCTACAATTTTTCTTGAAAATTCTGTAGTTTCAACTGTGTCTTCTTCTGTATCTAACGCCGTTAAAAAGTCAGTCACAGTATTTGAATGCGTAATATTTTGGATAAAATCCGGGTTTAGTAAACGCTTACTTAATTCTGCTAAAAGTTCTAAGTGAGTCGAGCCAGCTTCATTTTCTGGAATGGCAAGTAAGAAAACATATTTGACTTGGTTATTAGGGTCAATACTCTTCCAATCGGCAATCGGGTGATTCAAACGCGCAAAAGCAAATGCAGCTTTTTTTACAGCCTTAGATTTTCCGTGTGGAATTGCAAAGCCTTGTTCAAGACCAGTTTCAGAAATCATTTCACGCTCTAAAACGGCTTTTTTAAATTCTGTCGTACTTGTAATAGCACCTTGCTTATTTAAAGCATCAATCAAGGCATCGAAAACTTCTTCTTTTGTACGCCAATCTTGATTTAAAAATATAAGTTGTTCGGATGTAATCGTGCTTAATTTCAACGTTTTCAGCTCCTTTATTAACAGTCATTTACCTAGGTTACCTTAGTTATACCATAATTGATTTTTAAAAAAAGTACGAAAAGCGTATATTTGTACGGATACAGTATCGAATTTATGTTGTTTCGTGTATACTTAGTTTATCAAATGTATACATTGGAGGTACTTACATGTCTTCAAATTCTCTCTATCACTTATTTGCTCATAAAATTGAGTTCTTAAGTTCTGCTGAAAAACAGGTTTTCTTTTATATTGATAATCATATATCTAATCTTGAAAAACTTACACTTGTTTCACTTGCAGAGGAAACCAATGTTAGTACAACGACTGTCATTCGAATGTGTCATAAATTAAAATTATCTGGTTTTTCGGAATTGAAATTTTTACTCCAATCTACTAAAAAAGAAACGAAGAACCATTCAGAAGATTACACGCTCACTTTTATAGATACTGTTCAATCAGGTATTAAACAACTTCCAGTAAAGGAAATTGAACAGCTTGCTGCGCGGATTTTATATGCATCAAAAATATACATTGCTTGCCTTGGAATGACGAAGACACTTGGCGAATATTTTTCCAAAAACCTTGTTACTTCAAAGAAAAATGTTGTATTCACTTACGATTCATTTATCATCGATATTTTGCCACAAATTGTAGAGCGAGATGATTTAATCATCATCATTTCAGAAAGTGGTAATACGGCAAATACACTGTCACTTGCTGAACATCTTAAGTACAATCTGTCGAATGTGGTCGCAATCGTTAACAATCCTAACGCACTCATTTCACAATATGTAGAAACGGTTATTTATGCGTCAAGTGAAGTTTTTGACGATGATTTGTTCAAACATCACCACGCGCCGCTCATGATTGTGATTGACTTAATTTTAAATGTTTTCGATCACTTAAAATAACTCTTGAAAGCTACTGTTAAAGTGTTATAATAGATGTATTTCAAAAGGAAATATAAAAGGAGTGCCATAAAGTGGAAGTAACTTTTTTTGAAGCCGCAAGAAATTGTGCAACTAAGGTTGCTGAGGTGATTAAGTTTGATAAAAATGATGCATTTGAGGCGAAAGTGGTCACATCATATTTATTTGGAATGTTAACCATGCTTGGTTCGGAAATGGATGCAGATGGAAATGAAATTAAGGCGAGCTTAGTGGCGGCTTTAGTTCATAATTTTCATTTTAGCGAACATGAGGCGGCAAAGTTGTCGAGTCATGCGATTCATTGCACGGAAAAAGCAAAACATCCTACACAGTTTACAGTGATTGGACGCGGTTTAGAAGCTTATGTTGACTATTATAAAACGGGTGAATATAAAGAAATTAGGGAAGATGTTTCAAGCATCTTTGACATCGTGCGAGAATGTCAACGAGAAAATATGCAACAAGCTAGGTGAGGCAATCATCTAGCTTTTTTTAATTAAAAGGAGCGGATTTTATGCTGAAACTAAAACGTATTTATGAGGCGGTGGAAACAAGCGATGGCTACCGCATTTTAGTTGATCGACTCTGGCCGAGAGGAATTTCAAAGGAGACAGCGAAACTAGATGACTGGGCAAAAAATATAGCGCCCTCAAGTGAACTCCGAACCGACTTTCACCACCAGAAGGTTGATTTTCAGACGTTTAAGGCATTTTATTTAGCGGAGCTTGAAGGAAACCAATTCCGGATGGCATTTTTAGACAAAGTGAGAAAAGAACTTAAAGAGGGTAATGTGACGTTTTTATTTGCGGCAAAAAATGAAGATGAGAACCATGCTCACGTCCTTTTGGAGTGGGTTTCTGAAAAACTGTAATTGACAATGAGAATCATTATCAATATAATTGGGATAATGACTTGGCAATGAATAGGAGGGAAATGGATGATTATTGTTACCAATACAATTAGAGTGGAAAAAGGTTACGGTGACCATGTGATTAGACAATTTACTGGGGATGATGGTTCTGGACATCCAACAAAAGATATTGCAGAAGTAGAAGGTTTTTTAGGTTTCGAACTGTGGAAAACGGTTCTATCTGAAAGCGATTTTGAAGAAGTAGTGGTGACAAGTAAATGGGTGAATGAAGCGGCTCAAAAGGCGTGGGTTAAAAGTGACTCTTTCAAAAAAGCGCATGGCCGAACGAAGAGCTCGCGCGAACAAAAACGCGATCGTAAAGGCATTATAGGAAACGAGGTAGTCCAATATGAAGTTGTGCACAGCGAAGAACCTGCATCTACGGGCGAATAGGGGGCTTTGGTATGGGGAAAGTGGCAGAAATCATTCGTGCGCGCCGTTCCATTAAGCATGCCATGCATGAACCAATTTCAAAACAACTTGTGAGTAGCCTAATTGAAACGGCTTCTTTCGCGCCGTTCCATAGTAAACTTGAACCATGGGAAGTTTATATGGTGGAGAGTCAAGCGCAAAAGGAAAAATATGTGAATGCGGTTGTGCGTGCAACTAGCGAAAGCATGGAAGATGAACATAAAATTCGCGAAAGTACGATGAAAAAAGTGGGAACGGCACCTATAACGCTCGTCATTACAGCAAAAGTTTTTAACGATGAGAAGAAGGATTTTGAAGCGATTGCGGCTACGAGTGCATTTATTCAAAATTTACAACTACTCGGTTGGGAAGAAAATATTGGTATGGTTTGGCGAACAAACAAGTACATTTTTAACCCGAAATTTAAAGAGCTGTTAGGGATAAAATTAGACGAAAGAATTATTGGCACGTTACATTTAACTCAATTTTTTGAGGTTCCGCAGGCAAAACAAAGGCGAGAAATAGCGGCCTACATGCATGAATTATAATATAGGAGGTGATGAAAGTGGCGGTACCTGCTAGAAGAACGTCGAAAGCAAAGAAAAATAAACGTCGGACGCATAAAGGCTTGAGCGTGCCGGGCTTAACGAAAAATCCTACAACGGGTGAATATCAAATGTCCCACCGAATTGCGCCAGATGGTACGTACAAAGGCAAACAAATTTTATAACGGAACACCCATTTTTGCGAAAAGAACGTTTTTTTCTTTGTAAAGATGGGTATTTTTTTTATGTATGTCATGCTAAAATGGATTTTATAAGAACGGGATAATTCATGTAGAAATGAGGCAAGTTGGAATGACTGATAATTTTGTGAAACAAGAAGATGCACTGGAATCCTACGATGCAAAAAAATTTCGGACACCAGACGGCTATACGAGCGATATTTTACTTTTTACGGTACAAGATAACAAATTGCATGTGCTTTTAATTGAAAGAAGCCGTTTGAATGCAGAAGGAAACCCCAATATTGAAGGCGGGAAATGGGCATTTCCAGGCGGATTTGTAGATCCAAATGAAGATGCGCATCAAGCAGCTATTCGTGAATTGGAAGAGGAAACTGGATTGACGGATATTCCGCTTACGGCGTTTGGTGTTTATGATAAACCAGGACGCGACCCTAGGGGCTGGATTATTACGCGTGCGCATTACGCTTTTGTTCCGAAAGAAGCGCTTTTAAAACGTGTTGCCGGGGATGATGCGGCAAACGTGGCGCTCGTTTCGGCGGAGGATGCATTCAATTTACCGCTAGCGTTTGATCATTTGGATATTTTGCGCGATGCTACTCACAAAATCAATCAGGAAATGCTTCTTTCTACGAAGGTAAGCGATTTTTTACCTGAATTTTTTACAGCAGAGGAGTTATTTGAAGCTCTTCGTGGGTGTACGTTAAAAGATGCGTTGCCGTCTTTTGAAGAATTTAATCATTATATGGAGCTTTTGCCTTTTATTGAGTTAAATGAAGACGGGAAATATTTCTTTAGTTCGGAAGCAAACGCACATAGTATTTTCTTTTAGGGGGATACAAAATGAAACTTGTAACTATAAATGATGTTGTGATTGGCGACGGAATGCCTAAAATTTGTGTGTCACTTATGGGAAAGACAATTGCAGATTTAAAACGTGAAGTGGCGCTAATCAATGAATTTGATGTGGATATCATTGAATGGCGTGCGGACTACTTTGGCAAGGTACATGATCTTGAAACTGTCAAATGGGCTCTCCGCGAAATTCGACCTTTTATCAAAACAAAACCGCTTCTTTTTACTTTTAGAACAAAAAAAGAGGGTGGTGAACTGGAAATTAAGGACGATTTCTATTTTGAGCTAAATCGTGTGATGGTGCGTACAGGTGAAGTGGACTTGCTCGATGTGGAACTATTTCATGATGAAACCGCTGTAAGAGAATTGGTGAAGCTAGCCCACGAATCAAATGTGAAAGTATTAATGAGTAGCCATGACTTTGAAAAAACGCCCTCAAAATCAGTTCTCCTAGCTCGTTTTGCACGCATGGAAGCATTACAAGCGGACATCACAAAAATTGCTGTCATGCCTGAAAGTGGAGCAGATACACTTGTTTTACTCGATACAATGAACGTGCTGAAAGAAGAAGCCAAAAAGCCTTTTGTTGCCATTTCAATGGGGACGTTAGGTGTCATTTCGCGCTTATCTGGTAGCCTTTTCGGTTCAGCGATTACGTATGGTACTGTTGGAGAAGCTTCTGCGCCTGGTCAAGTACCTGTTCAAAATTTACGGCTAATTTTAGATGCATTAGAAGCGAAAACAGGCGAACCATTCACAGAATTGTAACAAACAAATTTAGCTACATCTATTGTACGCCACGCAGTAATATGGTAAGATTATCTTTAGTCAAAACGGACGGTTTTTAGGAGGAAAAAGAATGAATACATTTTTAACAGTCACGCTAGTTGTCGTGTCGATATTGCTCGTTATTGTGATTATCCTTCAACCAGGTAAAAGTAATGGCCTTTCAGGCGCCATTTCTGGTGGAGCAGAGCAATTATTCGGGAAACAAAAAGCGCGTGGCCTTGAATTATATTTGCACCGCGCAACAATTGTATTAGCTATCATTTTCTTTGCAATACTCATTGCATTAGGCTTTTTCATTAATTAAGCCCTTAATGATAAACCACCTACAACCGTGGGTGGTTTTTGTTTGGGTTCTTAGTGCTTTAGCACTTAGAACCCAAATATAAATACGAGCAAAGCGAGAATTTAATCCATGTCTTAGTGCTTTAGCACTTAGAACCCAAATATAAATACGAGCAAAGCGAGAATTTAATCCTTAATGGGTTCGTACAAAGTGCTAGCAATTGCTTTTTACAACCCGTCTCTTTTTCTTTAGCGACTTTTCTCTTCACTTCGCATAACTACTTCTCCGCGCATAGCCTTTATATACTCAAAACCCCTACCTGTCACAAATTTTTTTAATTGCTTGAAAGCATAATTTCACGTACACTATAGTAGAATCAAAAGTTGCGTGAGGAGCGTTTTAAAATGAAATTTACACCACCAAAACCTTTTTTATTTGAAACAGGAAAAAGAGCGGTTTTGTTACTTCATGGGTTTACGGGAAGTTCGGCGGATGTGCGAATGTTAGGGCGATTTTTGCAAGACCATCAATATACGTGCTATGCGCCGCAATATAAGGGGCACGGTGTATCACCGGATTTGCTACTTCAGACGGAACCAAGTGATTGGTGGCAAGATGTATTAGAGGCTTATGCATATTTAGAGGAGCTAGGCTATAAGGAAATTGCGGTTGCTGGACTGTCACTAGGCGCATTATTTTCTTTAAAACTTGGGTTTACTAAGCCTGTGAAAGGCATTGTCTCGATGAGTGCGCCAACGAAAATGGATAGTTCATCGCCGATTATTTCGGGGTATATGGATTATGTACGGAATTATAAGCGTCTTGAAGGGAAGTCTCCGGAAGAAATTGATTTAGAAATGCTGCATTATGAAGGGGAGTCTATGGGGCAAATTGCAAAATTAAAAGATGAAATTAATGAAGTGGCGAGTGAAGTGGATATGATTTATGCGCCAATTTTCGTTGTGCAAGGGAAACTGGATGATATGGTGGATGTGGACGGTGCTAAATGGATTTATGATACTGTAGAATCTGCGAATAAATCGCTTAAGTGGTATGAAAACTCCGGTCATGTTATTACGATAGATAAGGAACGAAAAGAGTTACAAGACGATATTTTAGACTTTTTAGACCGTTTAGATTGGCAAGAATAAATAGCAAGGAGGGATGAATGATGGAAGAACAGCAAATGGAAACACGCATATTAGATGTTTTGCGCGGACAAAAGGATCAAACTTTTTCATTAGATGATTTAGAAGCTGCAACTGACTTAGCTGATGCGGATGCTTTTAAAGAAATGGTGAAAGCGCTCGTCCGCTTGGAAGATAAAGGAGACATCATTCGGACGAAAAAAAATCGGTATGCGCTACCTGAAAAGATGGATTATATTAAGGGGACTTTTCGAGCGCATGAACGCGGATTTGGTTTCGTTTTACCGGAAGAAAAAGACTTGGATGATATTTTTATCCCGCCGACAGAAGTCAATGACGCAATGAATGGCGACTTAGTGCTTGCGAATATTACGAAACGAAAAGGCGACAACTTAGCCGAAGGTACCATTAGTAAAATTGTTGAGCGAAAAACAACACAATTAGTTGGTACATATATGGAGGACTTAGTTGGCGATGGGATTGTTATTCCAGATGATAAACGTGTATTTGGTGAAGTGCATGTTGACTTGGCGGATGGCTTAAAGCCAGTTGATGGACATAAAGTCATTGTGGAGCTTACAGAATATGCGCATTCGCATAACCGGGCGCGCGGTATTGTAAAAATGATTATTGGGCATAAAAATGATCCAGGTGTTGATATTTTATCAATTATTCATAAACACGGGATTGAAACGACATTTTCAGATGCCGTGATGAAAGAAGCGAATGCGGCAGATGATGTTGTGAACCCTGAGGAAATTGGTTCGCGCCGTGATTTGCGTGATGAAGTTATCATTACGATTGACGGAGCAGATGCCAAGGATTTAGATGACGCGGTCACCGTTTCAAAACTTGAAAATGGGAACTTTAAACTGGGTGTGTACATTGCGGACGTCACGCATTATGTGAAGGAAGGTTCTGAACTCGATAAGGAAGCAGCTCTTAGGGCCACAAGTGTTTACTTGGTAGACCGTGTGATTCCAATGTTGCCCCACCGCTTATCAAACGGGATTTGTTCTTTAAACCCGAAAGTGGACCGATTCACGATGAGCTGTGAAATGGAAATTGATGAAACGGGTCATGTGGTCAGCCACGAGATTTTTGAAAGTATCATTAAAACGACGGAGCGAATGACATATACGGACGTGAATGCGATTTTAGTGGACAAAGATACTAGGCTACGCGAAAAATATGCGCCTATTGTGCCAATGCTTGAAGACATGTTTACACTCTCGAAACATCTAAAGGAAAAGCGAGAAGCACGAGGAGCAATCGATTTTGATGCGAAAGAAGCGCGGGTTTTTGTGGACGAAAAGGGGCACCCAGAGAAGGTTGTCTTGCGAGAGAGGTCGGCAGGTGAACGCCTGATTGAAGAATTTATGCTAGCGGCAAACGAAACGGTCGCAGAACATTTCCACTGGATGGACGTGCCGTTCATTTATCGTATCCATGAAGATCCAAAAGAGGATAAGCTTGCGCGTTTCTTCGAGTTTATTACGAATTTTGGCTTAGTCGTAAAGGGTACCTCTAACCAAGTGCATCCAGCAGCACTACAACAAGTTTTGGATGAAGTGAAAGGCAAGCCAGAAGAAATGGTCATTTCAACGGTGATGTTACGCTCCATGCAGCAAGCAAAATATGATACCGTTTCAGCAGGTCACTTTGGTCTGGCTACTGATTTTTATACACACTTTACCTCCCCCATTCGCCGTTATCCGGACTTAATGGTCCACCGCCTGATTCGCGAGTACTTCATAAATGGGGATGTGTCCGCCAAAACACTTGAAAAACGTGCGGAAGAACTGCCTGAAATTGCGGAGCATTCTTCTAAAATGGAGCGCCGCGCAGTTGAAGCCGAACGTGAAACGGACGAGCTAAAGAAAACGGAATTTATGGTTGATAAAGTAGGCGAGAAATTTACTGGTATTATTAGTTCGGTCACGAATTTTGGTTTATTTGTTGAACTGGAAAATACAATTGAAGGTTTAGTTCATGTGAGCGCAATGAAAGGCGATTACTACCAGTTCCATCAAAATATTTTAGCCATGATTGGCGAACGTACAGGTCGGGTTTACCGAATTGGTGACGAGGTCGAAGTCGAAGTAACGAAAGTAGATGTAGATGCACGTGAAATTGACTTCACTTTAATTAGTGAGGGCAAAGAGGGTGGCAGAGCAAAATTCCAAAAACAAAAGCCGATAAATAAAACGCGCGCTTTTAAAGAAAAAGGAAACCGCAATCAGAAGCGTCGTAAGCCTCATTCAAATAAAGAGGAGAAGCAATCTGATGGCGATTGGTATACAAAACCAAAGAAGAAAAAGAAAAAAGCATTTTATGAAAGTGTAGCCAAAAAAGGGCAGCCTAAAAATAGCAAGAAGAAAAAACGCCGTTAGAAAGGAGGATAAAAAATGCCAAAAGGTGAAGGTAAGCTTATCGCGCAAAACAAAAAGGCGCGTCACGATTTTGCAATCGAAGAAACTTTTGAAGCGGGTATTGTCCTCCAAGGTACGGAAATTAAATCTGTGCGAGGTGCTCGTGTGAACTTGAAGGACGCGTATGCGCGCGTGGATAAAGGCGAAGTTTTTTTACACAATATGCATATTAGTCCTTATGAGCAAGGAAATCGTTATAACCACGATCCGCTTAGAACGCGAAAGCTTTTGTTGCATAAAAAACAAATTAGTCGTTTGATTGGGGAAACTAAGGAAGCCGGCTACTCCATTGTCCCACTTAAAATGTATTTGAAAGACGGTTACGCGAAGGTTCTAATTGGTGTCGCGAAGGGGAAGAAGAAGTACGATAAACGCGAAGACTTAAAACGAAAAGAAGCCAAACGAGATATTGAACGCGCATTTAAGGAGCGCCAGCATTAGGAGAATTTCAATCTGCTGAGCGGATTGGAATTCTGTCTCGTTTTTTAATCGATTTAGTCAGTAGAAAGTCGCTCTAAGCTTGTGTCTGCGCTGTTTTTTTAGTATAATGAAAAAGCTAGAGTTTTTCATTCGGGGCTGTTACGGATTCGACAGGGATAGTTCGAGCTCGGATTGCGCGTCGAGGGTCGTCCTCGTTAACAACGCAAAAGCCAATAATAACTGGCAAAGAAAAACAAAACCTAGCTTTCGCTGCGTAATAGTAGCTTAAGCTGATCCTCCGTGCATCGCCCATGTGCTACGGTCAGGGTCTTACTCTAAGTGGGATACGTTTAAAGGCTTCCGTTTGTAGTCTTTAAAAAGAGATTAATCAAACTAGCTGAAAGGAAGCCAGTTTCGAGGCCGAGATTCAAGCGAAATTCTAATATCGAGACTACACGCGTAGAAGTTCGAGTGCCGATATTTCTGGACGCGGGTTCGACTCCCGCCAGCTCCATTTTTGGTGAAAATATGTGAATGAAAAAACCTTTAAAAATGTTTATTATCAACGTTTTAAAGGTTTTTTATTTGTGAGAAAATGAAAGTGAAGGATTGGAATGCAAAATATTTTGCACTGATTTTGCATTATCCTTTGCTTCTCATTAAATTCATAATATCATTTACATGGGTTGATTCCCTTTGCTCCAATTCATCAATTATATGTGAATAGGTTTGTAGAGTAATTATAATATCTGTATGACCAAGTCGTCTTGATAAATATTTTATGTTAACTCCTTGATATAACAATATTGATGCGTGGGTATGTCGTAATGAATAGCATGTGATGGGCGTAATGTTTAATTTTTTGCAAGAAGCTCGTAAATATTTATTTACTGCGTTGTTCGAAATTATTTCTAAACGGTGATTTACAAATACATTTGGGATTTTCTCGTATTCATTAATCAAACCTGCTTTGAAAAAGAACGCTTTTTGATCTTTGTGTAGCTGTCTCAACATCGATAAAGTATTGTCATCTATTGTTATTGTGCGTTTCGATGCGTAGTTTTTAGTATTTGAAAAGTTGTGAGTATATTTATAATCCCACGTCTTGTCTATCCAAATAGTTTTATTTTCAAAATCAATCGCATCCCAAGTGAGACCAATAATTTCAGAAAAGCGGCAACCAGTTGCAAGTCCAAAGATAACAATTCATAACGCTAACGTTATATTATCAAGGGTTTTTTAAAAGTTTTTTTCGCTCTTCAATTATACCCACTAATTCGTCTAATTCTGCCAACGTAGCATGATTCCTGATGAAATATACACTAGCCCTTTTGGACGATTGTATACTTGCTTTTTGCTTATTTTTTTCTCTCCAACGTTTAGAAGCTTCGCGTTGTGCCTGTGTTGTTTTATATTTTTTTTCCGTCATAATATATACCTTCTTTCAAAAAAATGATATAATGAAAGTAATCATCATTTCGATGGTTACTTTCTATATTGGGCGCGGGAGTGATTACCCGCGCTTTTTTATTTATATAATACTTTAAATAACTGAGGAGCTGGCAAGCGTTCAAGATGCACATTTTCGTCAATCTCGTCATTTTTTATCTCATTTTCTTCAACAATAAAGTCATAATTGACATAAACCTTTTGCTCACCTATAACTTTATAGAAGCCCCAAAGTTCCTCATCTCTCCCAAATTCCTCAATATCCTTCTCCAACTCTGCAATTAATTCATCAGACTCATAACTAATTTTCATTTTTTCTCTTTCCTTTTTTATTTGATAATTTTTAGAACGGTCGCAATCTGTTCAACATTTTCATTTGTGACTAAATCAGTTTGCATTTTGTTCCAAAAATGAATACCCGTTTCATTACTTAACTCTTCTAATAATTTTTCGTTTTTTTTTAGACCTTTTATTCTTAATTGTCTTGTAAAGTACTTCTTTTGTCAATTTAACCAGTCTATCTAAACTATTAGTACTTTGCTCTTTATTTTTGCAATTTAAGAGGCAATTAATTAATTTACTAGCATCTTTCGTGCTCAATTCCATTCCTGATTTAAAGGCTTGAACTAAACTGTCGCTTGGGGCATATTTTTTTGTTAATAGGCTCTCAATAAAATTTTCTTGCGTGATTGTCATGTCTCATCATTCCTTTTCGTCAATTTGATTACTTTCTATATTTATATTACCAAGAGGTTTTATAAATATTTTTATGATATTAGATAGAATTTTGCGATTATTTATTTTTTGGATTCAGTGGAATATCCTATATTTTTGAAAACTACGCTTATATTTGTTATTTAGGACTAAAAATAGACTTTTCAGGGTGTTTTTCGTTTCGCTATTTACTTATGTGCTATATTTGGTTTAGGAGGTGATTAAATGTTTACCAAAAACAGAATACTTTATACAATTTGTTTTTTATTTGTAGTGCTTATTCTTAATTATGTACTGAATATATCCACTGGAGTAAATATTTTATTATTTGCGTTATTTGTGATTGGTATTTTTATTTTTGATGTAAAAAAAATAAATAGTAACACAAAAAAGTAGACAGAAGCAACATAAAAAAGGAGACGAGTGAGATGAAAGCAAAAAAAATAATAATTAAAATTTTGGTTGCAATAATGATAATTACGCCTGTGTCATTGACTATTTCAACAATGCAGGTGGAAGCTGCAGCGCCAGCGAAAAAGTATAGATCTGACTACACAAAATATAGGGCTAATGTAGTTTTTAGCAAAAGTTACATAAATAAAGTAATCTCGAATGAAAAAAAATGGAACAACAAAAGTAGTTTATTGTTTAAATACTTAGCTGGTTTTGCTCATTTTGGGGTTGGTTATGCAATTCTAGCAATGGATGCTGGATATGCAAATATAATAGGTAAATTTAAAACAGCGAAGAAAAAAGGAAAGCGTTTAAAAATGAGTTACGATATATATGTTCCTAAATTTTCAGGGACGAGCGGGACATGTACTGGACCAGTTACTTGGTCTTATGTTAAATAAAAAAACATAGCGAATTAAAAAAGCCATCTAATTCAGATGGCTTTTTTAATTCGTCATGTTGTCTTCTACCATTAAACGTTTACCATGAACTAAAATACTCCTAACGCCACTTAATTTCTGCATCCTCTTTGTTAATTATACCCCTATCTATAACAGCATCAACTCATATTTATCAATGCTAAATATGAGTTGAAATTGTTCGTATCAATGATTAATCTTCCCAACCACAAAGCGAATATCCGCTTGCGATTGCTTCACTTTTGCCCATAGATTTCACAGAATTAGCGTGATTTAATCCACGGCATGTTGATGAGTAATGATATTTTTTTCCTGATTGAGGTGCAACAAAAACTGTAGAAACGGTTTCGCTTGCTTTTGGAGTCGGCTCTGCTTGTTTTGGCTGTGCTCCAGAGTTTGGAGTTTGTTTCGTAGGTGGAGATTCAGCTACCTTCTGGTCGTCATCTGGGACTTCACTTTCAGCTGCCTTCTTTTTAGCTTCAGCCGCTTGTTCAGCCTTTTTCTTTAGATCTGCTTCTTTTTTGTCAATTTTCTCTTGGATAGAGTCAATCTGATCTGAGAATAGAGCTGTTGTTAGAAATTCATTTTGTTCAATATAATCCTTTGCCTTATCAAAATCAGCAGTATTTAATGTTTTCTCTGCAGAATCGAGCAATTTTGTTGCTTCTTTTTTTGCGATTTCTGTTTCTTTTTCCTCGTAAACATCGAGTTTGCTCTGAATAGAATCTTTTTCATCTCTCAGCCTATCTAAACTGTTTTCAGAGTCACTCAGTTCCCCTTTTAATTCAGAGATTTCTTTGTTTTTTAATTTAATTTTTGCTTCAAGCTTTTGATACTCCTCTTTTTCAACCATATCACTATTGGAACAGCTGCCAATTAGACCAAGTCCAACAACGACAATGATGACCCAAAACCACCATCTTTTATGAATCGGCTTTTTCAATAAGATTCTCCCCTTTAGTTTATTGTTCTCTCTATTTAAAAAGTAAAAAACTTTCAACTCCAAATAAAATATACAATTTTACATCGCAGTATAAATCATAAGTGCCAAAATTTAACGGCTATACTTTCCGCGCTTAATTCGCCCATACTTACTTTTAGCAGGTTTCATTTTTCGAGACTTTACTCTTCTGTTACGTCTGCCAAAGGTAATTTTATTAAATAACCAGTCAAAAAATTCTGTTATCGCTTCTCGGATAATATCGAAAAACAGCCAAACTAAAAAATCAATAAGCCATTCAAAAATCATTAGTGTACTCTCCTTAAGTTGTCTTTCTCTTTCATTATAAATGGAATAGCAAAATAAGCCAACATGAATATACAAAAAATGAGGTGTTATTAAAAAACGACTAGGTAAAGGAGCCTAGTCGTTTTTTTGTGATAGCGAATGTCATTATTTCTTATTTTTTCGTTCATCAAGCTCAGAAATGACTATAACGATAATAATAAGGGCACTGAGGGTTACCCAAATAATCATAGACATTTTTACTCACTCCTAAAACTCAATCTTCACTCATGTGGCCCTTGCTTTTTTTGTAGAAGTAGATAGGTAGTCCAATTGCTGTTAGGAGTAGCCCAACACCCGCATTCACAGGTTGTGTGAATAAAGTATTGAGTACGATGAATAGTCCGCCGACTATCGCGATAATCGGGATGACAGGATAAAATGGTACTTTATAAGGACGTACCATGTCCGGTTCTCGTTTCCGCAAAATAAAGACAGCGACAAAAACAAGCGTATAGAAAATCCAAATAACAAAAATTAACATATCTGTTAATTGATTGAACTGTCCTGAGAAAATCATAATGATGGAAATGATTAAAACAACGATTCCGCTGTTATAAGGAACAGCAGTTTTACCTAATCTAGCAAACCAACCGCTGAATGGAAGTTGATTGCGGATAGCCATTGCGTAAGGGATACGAATACCAGTCATCGTATAGCCATTAATTGTGCCAAAAACGGAAATTAAAATCCCAATTGTAATCAGTTTTCCACCGATTGATCCGAAAATGATATTAGCTACGTCAGCCGCCGGAGTTGCAGTTGATGCTAAAGCTGCTGCTGGCATAACCATCAAGTAAGCAATGTTAATCAACAAGTATACAGCCATAACTACTGTTAAGCCTATAACAATTGCTTTTGGTAAATCTTTTTTTGGATTTTTCATTTCGCCAGCTATATTACCAACGTGAATCCAACCATCATAGGCAAACATTGTAGCGACTAAGCCAGAACCTAAACTTGTTAGGAAAGGATGGTCTTCAATACTCATTGGAAATAGTCTAAAAGCAACGTCACCTTGATGGAATAAACCAAAAATAATAATAAGTGCTAAAGGTAAGAGTTTACATACCGTTGTAATCGCTTGAAGTGAACCAGCTGCTTTAGCACCTAAAAAGTTCATAAACATAACAAACACAGCGGCAGCAATGGCAACAGGAATAATAATCGCGTCACTTGTGCCAAATAGGTTGGCTACTTGTGTTCCGAAAATAATAGAAAGAGCTGCAATATTTGCTGGGAAATAAATGACAGTTTGCGCCCAGCCGAGCATATAGGAGGCAAGTTTTCCATACGTTTTTCTTAGGTAAACAATCATACCTCCTGTTTCAGGAATTGCTGCGGACAATTCAGCGGCAGTTAAACCACCGCAAATGGTAATAACCCCGCCAAGAACCCAGGCAAGTAATCCTAGACCAGCTGTTCCTGTAGCAGAGAATACGGCTTCTGGTTTGAAAAATACACCAGAACCTATAACCGTACCGATAACGACAGTAAGAGCTGTGAAAAAGCCAATTTCTTTTTTTAATTTCTGATTCTCCATTTTTTTCTCCCTACTATTTGTGAGGTCATTTTTCGACCTCACAAATATTTTTTGTTATTCTAAAAAGTTGACTAGGACGGAATATCTCACTTTGTTACACTATCATTTTCTAGTTTTTCTGCAAGCTTTCTAAGCATATCATTTGTCATACGGTCTAAATCGAACACCGGATTAAAATCCCATTCATTTTTTGCACAACTCGCATCTAGCGAATCAGGCCAAGAATCAGCAATCTTTTGGCGGACAGGATCCACATCATAGTCCATTTTAAATTCAGGAATTACTTTGCGAATTGACGCAGCAATTTGCTCAGGTTCAAAGCTCATTGCGGTAATATTAAAAGCGTTACGATGAACAAGACGAGACGGATCAGCTTCAAGTAATTTTACAATCGCGTCAATCGCATCAGGCATGTACATCATATCCATATACGTACCTTGTTTAATAAACGAGGTATAGCTTTTTTTCTTAAGCGCTTCGTAATAAATATCGACCGCATAATCCGTGGTTCCACCACCTGGGAGGGTAGTATAGGAAATTAATCCAGGGAAACGAACGCCGCGAGTGTCGACACCGAACTTGGAGAAGTAGTAGTCGCAAAGTAATTCGCCGGCTACTTTTGTTACGCCGTACATGGTAGTCGGGCGTTGTAATGTGTCTTGTGGTGTATTCACAGCAGGCGTCCCAGGACCAAATGAGCCGATAGAGCTAGGTGTGAAGAATTTTAAATTTAATTCACGTGCCACTTCTAGCGCATTGACAAGGCCGCCCATGTTTAAATCCCAAGCAAGTTGCGGTTTTGCTTCTGCTACAGCAGATAAAAGCGCCGCCAAATGAATGAGCGTATCCACATTATGTTTTTTTGCAAGGGTAAGCATATTTTCTTGATTTGTAACATCTAAAATTTCAAAGATGCCTTCATTACAAACAGGACTATCAATGCGACGGATGTCCGTTGCAATAACATTTTCCTCGCCGTAGTCACGACGCAAACGCATTGTAAGTTCAGAACCAATTTGACCTAAGCAACCTGTAATTAGAATTTTTTTCATTATAAAAAACCTCCAGACAATATATTTTGAAAGCTAAATCCTTTTGATGGTATAATAAACAAGTTAATAATTTTTTATGGGCGGGACTAAGCGCATTTTGGACGATGTATTGCTTAGCCTCGCTCTTTTTATTTTAAGAAAAATTATGAAATGACGTTTAATTCCTTGCCAACTTTTTCATAAACTTTTAATACTTCATCTAGCATTTCTTTTGTGTGTGCGGCTGTCGGCATATTGCGAACGCGACCAGTACCTTTTGGAACGGTAGGGAAGACTATGGATTTTGCATAAACGCCTTCTTCCAGTAAACGACGAGAAAATTTCTGCGTTAAGTTTTCATCTCCGATAATGCAGGGCGTAATGGGCGTTTCAGAATGCCCGATGTCAAAGCCTAGGTCTTTTAAGCCAGCTTTTAAATATTTACCATTATCCCAAAGTTTTTCAATGGTTTCAGGCTCATTTTCCATAATGTTGATGGCTTCAATGCAGGCGGCAGCCGATGAAGGGGTAAGAGACGTCGAAAACAAGAATGGTCTTGCACGAACTTTGAGCCAGTCAATTAGTTTCTGCGAACCTGCAACGTATCCGCCTACAACCCCAATCGCTTTGGACAGTGTCCCGATTTGGAAATCAATTTTATCCGAAAGACCGAAATGTTTTACAGTTCCTGCACCGTTTCCCATCACACCAGAACCGTGAGCATCATCCACATAAGTGATTAAGCCGAATTCTTCAGCAATTTCAACGATTTCAGGAAGTTTTGCCACATCGCCGTCCATTGAGAATACTCCGTCGCAAATGTACATCACTTTCTCGTATTGACCACTTTCGGTTGCTTCTTTGGCAAGTTTGCGAAGGTGATCCATATCTTGATGGCGCGCGCGAATTACTTTAGCACCGGATAGACGGCAACCATCGATGATTGACGCATGATTGAGTTCATCTGAAATGATGGCATCTTTTTTGGTCATAACCGCAGAAATAGCCCCCATATTACAGTTGAAACCAGATTGAAAAGCAATAGCCGCTTCGGTATGTTTGAACTCTGCGATGCGCTTTTCAAGTTCGTCGTGAATCGTCATTGTACCGTTAATTGTACGGACAGCGCCAGCACCGACACCATATTCTTTTGTGGCTTCGATTGCTTTTTCCTTTAAGCGCGCATCATTTGAAAAGCCTAGATAGTTATTGGAAGATAAATTAATTAATTCCTTATCATGGATTTTCACTTTCGCGCCATTTGGTCCTTGAATGGAATCAATTTCATTGTATAAACCTTGTTCACGTAACGCAGCAAGCTGTGGTGTTAGAAAATCATTTAAAACTTTGGACATTTTCATGATTCCTCCTCAATGTTTTTTATATTAACATGCCTATTTGCCGAATAAATTGACACGTATAAACATGATAATGACAATTTTATAATGGAAAACCTAAATTTTCCGTTCGGTACGTATTTTTATGTTCTAAAAATTCTTCTAAATACGTTATGAATAAAGATGTGATTTTTTCCTCATCACCTGATTCCGCAAGCAAAATGGCGGCATCATCTTCTGTCAAAACAGTTAGCAAGTAAGTAGTAATTTCAAGTAGTTCAGCATTAAGTTCGTAAGGCAACATAAAAATCATCACAGTAGATATGGCAGACTTTAAGCCGTCCTCAATTTGAAAATCAAGCGAATGTTTTAGCGTGAAAACATGTGTTGATGCTGTTTTCACGTTATCATTTACAAGAAAGTAGGCAGAATTTGTACCACTTGAAATAATTTTTTGCTTCGCTTCAAGGGCACTCAATTTCTTAAAGATTTTTTCGGGTGAAAGGTCAGGTTCTTTGTCTGCAATAGACTGACTAAACAAGCGCAAGTTATCCTCTTTATTTCGCGTCATGTCACTACCTTGCTCGATATAGAGAGATTCCAAGAAGGAAATAATTAATCCATAAAACTGGTGCATATTTTTTAAGCTCATAAGTGTTTCTCTGAGCTTTTTTGAGTTATCCTGAAAATGAGGAAAGCCAATATAATCCCCTTTTATACTTACAATTTTTTCAAGTTTATGCTTGATTTCTTTTATTTCAGCATCTGAGATAAATATACTAATTAGTTCGTAATCAATATTAAAATCGGTTAAATCTGTTGTGGAAAGAATAATATCATATTTATGTAAATCCGTTTCCTTCACGAGTTCAAGCGGCGTGACAAACTTGATTTTTTGTAGTTTTGGAAGCCGCTTGCGAAATCTGGCACGTAGCCACGTACTTACACCGTTACTTCTGGAAGTGACGAATAAAGCACTGTAAGGTCGTAGGTTCTCAGATTGGATGATGGCCGCTTCAAAATGTAGTACGATGAAACCTGTTTCTTCTTCAGGTAGCTTTTTGAACGGGTAAAGTTCAGATGCAATTTGCTGTACGATATGAAATAAGTCACCAAACTCACTTTTAATCAAAGGTAAAAGCGGATTACTTAGCGGCATTTTTTTCTTTAAGCGGATGATCGAATATTGAATGTGTTCGGTTAAGCCTTTTAGAAGTGACATTTGTGAAAGAGGTAGCTCGGTCTCCTTGATTACACGGGAAATAAGTTTTTTTGCGATTCGGATGGCTTGCACTTTTTCATTGCGATAAAAAACATCTTCCCCGTGGCGAATTTCCACTTCAAGGATTTGCATGGTAAACTCTGTAATCTCCGCTTCTGGAATGGTTTCCTCAGGCAAGCAATCTTTTAAAATGCGCTCTGCGATATCATATTCCGGATAGTCATGCAAAAATATCGGATTATCACTTTTTTTCGAAATGATATTTCCTTTTGAAATTTGTTTCACTGTAATTAGAAGGTAGATGAGTAGTTCAACAAGTGAATCATTATCCACTTCATAAGAAAGCTTTTTCATCCAGCGTGTTAAGGTTCTGTCGGTTAGTTCAAGCAAGTTTAAGTCGATAAAGTGGCTCAAAAAATCATCATTATTTTGAGTGGGCACACCGTCTAATAAATCCACAAAATATTGATACAGTTTGAGTTTCGGGATGCTCATTAGCAAGAGTTCACGTAATAGTTCACGCTTTTCAATGACGGAAGCATCTAAACGAACGCCAATACCACGCCTGCGCTCGATACGAATTTTACCGTCCCATTCCTCTTCAATTTTTGTAAGATCACTACCAACTGTTGCCACAGTGACTGAAAGTTCATTGGCAAGCGCGATAAGTTTGACAGGCTCATTCGTCGTTAAAAGCACGCGCAAAATAAACTGCTGTCTTTCAAGCGGCGTGAATTCATTTCCGATTAAATCGAGCAAAGTAGATTGAATATGTTCGCGGTCACGAAACGAGCCGCCAACGGATAATTTACTACCTTTCCGAATAAGCGAAAGCCCGAAATTTTCAAGAGTTTGCTTGACTTCATCTAAATCACGACGCACCGTTCGCTCACTCACATCAAGATCGTTTGCAAGTTGCGAAATAGTAACATCACTTTTTTCAGGAAGTATTTTTTCTAAAATAATGCGAGATCTAGCAGACAGGTACATAAATTTTCTTCCTTTCGCAGAACTTCATTCGCAGTTTCTTTCAAAGGGTAAATAAATGTAACCCTATAAAGCGCTTTTGATTAAAGCAGAAATTTTATTTGCGCTTCTGGAGTAATTTACCTTACACCTTAATCCTATGACTCCGCTTACAGATAAGCAATATAAACAAATCTCTAATTTGTCCAGTTTTTTTCGCCTAAGCTTGGACAAAGTTTTATCAAACGTGAAAAATGAAGTTCAAAAAAATTTGAAACCCGTTCCAAGAGAATTGATTTCCGGATTGTTCATGTTTAAAAGTTTGTGATTTTATTATCAAAGTTGAATTGACAGCTTTTAAAACGGGGTGTTATTCTGTAGTCGCAAATGACGAAAACAAGTAATAGGCCTACGGTGTTTTCAAACTATCACAAAGGACGTGTCAAAATGATTATTTCAGTTGTAAAAGAAGTCAAAAAAGGTGAAGCCCGTGTTGGAATGACACCTGAAAATGCCAAAAAACTAGTTGAAAATGGTCAAATTGTTTTAGTAGAAAAAGACGCTGGTCTAGGTTCTGGTTTTTCTAACGAAGAGTATTCAAATGCCGGCGCCAAACTTGTAACAAAAGAAGAAGCATGGGCTGCGGAGCTTGTTGTGAAAGTGAAAGAGCCACAACCAGAAGAATATGCTTTCTTCAAAAAGAATCAAATTATTTGGGGTTTTCTTCATCTTGCGGCCTCAAAATCGTGTGTTGAAGCTATGATGCAAGCTGGCACAACAGCAATTGCTGGTGAAACCATTTTAGAAGATGGCATTTTGACGCTTCTCAAACCGATGAGTGCGATTGCCGGACGTCGTGCTATCTTCATGGGTGCCTACTATTTAGAAAAACAGCACGGCGGAGAGGGCATCTTGCTACCTGGTATCGACGGCATTAAAGCAGGCGAAGTGGTCATCTTAGGTGGCGGTAATGCAGCAGAAAATTCGGCAGACCTCGCAGTTGGCATGGGATGTAACGTGACCATTCTCGAACTAAACCCTGAGCGTATTCGCTATCTAGAAACACGTTACGACGGAAAATCAGTTCAAGTTTTCCCTTCCACAACAGAGAATTTAGAGATGACAATCAAAAAGGCCGATATATTTATCTCAACCATTTTAATTCCCGGGGCGAAACCGCCTAAAATTGTGAAAGAATACATGGTGAAAACAATGAAGCCTGGAAGTGTCATTGTTGATATTGCAATTGACCAAGGTGGCACAGTTGAAACGATTAATCAGTATACGACGCACGATAATCCAGTCTTTTTGAAACATAATGTCTTGCATTACGCAGTTCCAAATATGCCAGGTGCAACTCCTCGGACAGCGACGATGGCACTTGCAAAAGGAAACATTACCTATTTACTTGATATTGCGACAAAAGGTATCAAACTGGCAATGTCAGAAAGCGACTCACTTGTAACAGGAATTAACCTCTATCAAGGTGAAATTACTTTTGAAAGTTTAGGCGAAACACTTGATTTACCATTTAAAAGTGTAGAGAAGGTGCTTTAAATGAACATAAATCAGCATGTAAGCATTCAGGATATTCAAAAAGCAAAAGATACCCTACACAATAATGCCCGAGTAACACCGCTTGTAAAATCTTTCTATTTAACTAGCATAACAGGTGCGGACGCATATTTAAAGCTTGAAAACATGCAACTCACAGGTTCGTTCAAATTTCGCGGAGCGTTCAATAAAATCAACACGTTAACGAAAGAAGAACGCGAGCGGGGTGTAATCGCTTGCTCAGCCGGAAATCATGCGCAGGGAGTTGCACTCTCATCGAGACTCCAAAAGATTAAAAGCACAATCGTTATGCCAGAAACAGCTCCGCAAGCAAAAATTGATGCGACACGCGGTTACGGATCCGAAGTCATTTTATTTGGTGATACGTTCGATGATGCAAAAGCAAAATGCGAAGAGATTGTGAAGACAACCGGCCAAACTTTCCTTCATCCATACGATGATCCAGCCGTAATTGCAGGCCAAGGAACCATTGGACTTGAGATTTTAGATAATATGTGGAACGTTGATACGGTCATCGCACCAATTGGTGGAGGTGGACTTATTTCGGGTCTTGCGGTTGCACTAAAATCATTTAACCAAAATATCCGCATCATCGGTGTTCAAGCAGAAAATGTTCATGGTATGAAAGCTTCCTTTGACGCAGGAAAAATAACTTCCCATTATATGGCGCAAACGATGGCAGATGGCTGCGCCGTTAAAGTACCAGGAGAAATTACATTTGAAATTGTCCGCTCGCTTGTAGATGATATTGTGACAATTACAGAAGATGAACTTGAAAGTGCAATGAAAGATCTACTTCAACGAGGTAAAGCTGTTGTAGAAGGTGCTGGAGCGCTAAGTACGGCCGCACTCGTATCTGAAAAGACTAAACGCTATGTAGAAGGGAAAAAAGTGGTTTCATTAATTTCTGGTGGGAATGTGGACTTAAAAAGAATTTCTCAAATTTGTGAGCACTTTTATTCTGAAGAATATATACTTTGAAATTAAAAAGCATTCGAGTTAGCTCGAATGCTTTTTTAATTAGCCATTCATATTCATGTGAAAAAGTTCGAAAATATGACCATTTATATCATAAAAGCTTCGCGAATACATGCCATTTTCATCCATGATATATCCTTTTTTTGCCCCAGCATTAACAGCTTTCTCGTAAAGATCATCCACTTCAGCACGAGTTTCAAACGAAAGTGCATTGATGACAGCCGTTGTTTTTTTGTAGTCAGGGAGTTCTGAAGAAGGTAGGAACTGTTTGAAAAATGGCTCCACAAGTAACATAACAAAAGTAGTTTCATTGATAATCATGCAAGTTGCGTTTTCATCGGTAAAATCTGGGTTGAATTCAAACCCTAGCTCGGTGTAAAAAGCAATCGATTCATTTAAATCCTTTACAGGTAAATTAATAAAAGTCATTTTTACATTTGGCATCTTTTTTCCTCCTAAAAAAGCACTTAGCATACTGCTGAGCGCTCTAATTTTACCTACTCAATCTAGAATTCTCCGGTGGAATTGTTGTTTTTGTTCCGTGACTGGCTTATTATTCACATGAGTCTTTTCAGCAAACTGATAGTGGGAATTTTCTTTTGGCAAAGCATCACTCATTTTGGGTGCTTTCTTCGTTGTACGAACTGAATTTGTTTTAATATCTGCCATGTTAGAAATCCTCCTTTTTAAATGCTTTCTATGTTCATTTTCCCGATTTGCCTGTTTCAAAACGTTACTTTTTAAAGTATAATGGATTACAATGACAACAAAAATTAAAAAGACTTCATATAATGTTGACAAATTGAAAATAGGTATTGCAAACGTTTTCTTTATATACTATAATAAAACAAGAATTGTAGGATTGTTACTGTTTGGCAGGCAAAACCTAAATTAATTCGAAGACTATTGTTTTTTGTAGTTTTGGAATTAGTTTGGGTTTTTTCTTTTGAAAGGATGGTTAAGACAAATGGAGATCATAAAAATCTTAAACAATAATGTTGTCGTTGCCGAAGACGGAGAGGCCAGGGAAATTGTTGTTATGGGACGTGGATTAGCTTTTCAAAAGAAGGTCGGAGACAAAGTCGACGAAACAAAAATTGAAAAGACCTTTGTAATGGAATCACATGAGCTTTCCGAAAAGCTCTCTGAATTATTAAGCGAAATATCCGCCAAACATTTACGTGTTGCTGATGACATCGTGCAATATGCCAAGGAAAAACTAAGCGCCGAGCTTAGTGCGAACATTTATTTGACACTTACAGATCATATTAATTTTGCGCTTTCTCGCTACAAACAAGGGATTAACCTGAAAAATGCATTACTTTGGGAAATCAAACGTTTCTATCAACCTGAATACCAAGTTGGTTTAAAAGCACTTGGCATTATTCAAGAAGAGTTCGGTTATTTGCTTGATGAAGATGAAGCAGGCTTCATCGCACTGCATATTGTGAACGCACGCCAAGATGGCCAACAAATGACCACCACAGTTACAATGACGCAAATTGTTCAAGATATTTTAAACATCGTGACCTATCATTATGGAATGGTCTTAGATGAAACCTCGCTCAATTACACACGTTTTGTGACACATCTTCAATATTTTGCGCAAAGAATGCTGATGGATGAAGTTGTAGATTCTGGTGATGATTTTCTATTTGAACAAGTCCAAATTAAATATCCAGAAGCATTTAAATGTACTCAAAAAATCGACGCCTATTTAAAAAATACCCACCATGCTTCATTAACACGTGATGAACAAGTGTATTTAACCATTCATATTTACCGTGTTACAGAACGAAATTTACTTTAATTCATATGTAATGCATTACATATGAAGAACGAATATTTAAACACCATACTGCATTTAAATATTAGGGAAAAAAACAGATTAGTTTGTGTTCTAACGAAATAATCCATATGTTATCAAAAATTTTTTAGTTTGAAGATGCCTTTTTGAATTAGCTTTAATAACAGAAAAACTCCACCACAAAAGTATATACTGTACTGACCCCAAAAAGAGTGGGGTTTTTATTTTGTTTTTTTTCATAAAACGAATTGCAAAAAGTTACAAAATTAATTATTTTTTTGATTGCAATCTAATATCATATTAAGTGAGAGTAGCCTTCCTTCTTGTTTTTATACAATTATATGATTAAGAAACTAGACGATAGGATTATGGATATTTGTAACTAATTTATGAAATGAGAAATCTAGGGTGGTTTGAGATTGATTTAAAGCTAGGTAGGTTAACAAGAATCTCATTGTAAAATATAAATTTATTAATAATTTTATAAAAATACGTTTAAAATATAAACTTTTAAAAGATGAGAGGAAAATTATTAGGCATGGTTTTTAATTGTAAAATACATGCGTAAACGTTATTTTAAGCAACACTTTATAAATAAAAGAGGAGAAAATTGTAACAGAAAATACACAAAAAACAAGGATTAAACGACAAAAATAGCTTTTTTTCTAATTTCAAACTGATATGATATTAATGAATTAAGGATTGCTAAATATACTACTCAATTTTATTAAAGTATCAGTTAATTTTGAGTATATTTATTCAGGAAGGATTTGAGTTGTATTATTTTCAGTTGGTAGCTTTGTTTAGATAATAACATATAAATTAGAACACCTTCACTAATAAAAAATAGCATTGTTACTGAAAAAATACGAAAATTCTGAAAAGCGTTCTGGTTAGGAGGGTGAAAAAATGCTTACTGAGATTAAAGAACTGTACTCCAAAGATGCTGTAGAATCAAATTTTAATCAACAAAATTTGATGAAATTGCTCATTCAATCTCCACAAGTAAAACATGAATATCGAAAAATGAAGAAAAACCACGTAATTAATCCTATAAAGAGCAATGAAATCTACTTCTTAACTTCAGGGATTATAGTTTCTCAACATCAGGATTTCCCCATCAGTTTACAACAAACAAATGAGTTTATTGGGCTAGATACTATCATCTTGCAAGGGGATTACGTCGATAATTATCGGCCAATTATAGACTGTGAGGTAATTGTTTTTCAAAAGTCTGAAGTGCTACTCGAATTGTTAAGTCATCAAGAAGGTTGGCTTTTTCTGGCATTAGAGATGCAAAAGCAAAATAATGTTTTAACGAATCGATATTTGTTAATGAATGAAAATAGTTTCTCAAGGCTTTTGGCTACTTTTTTTGAACTTGCTTCAAAATTTGGCGTTAAACAAGATGATACTTATATTCTTCCAAAATACTTTAGCAAAAAATTCATTTCTGAATATGCAGGTTTAAGTCCGAGTTCTTTAAAGAAAATGGAAAGCCTGTTAAGAGAAGAAGGGATAGTAGATTTTGTAGATAAGATTTATATTGTCTACCTGGAAAAATATGCTAACTCTGAAAAAGCCATTTATAATCCAAAGGTTTTACAAAAGTGGCTAGAAAAAGGAGAATAAAATGCAATTTGGTAAGTCGATTTTTTTATTTAGTCATATGTTTTAATTAAGCTGTACAAGTTGGCTAATTGCAAAAAGATTGCCGGTTAAAAAATTCTATCAAAACTTTTGATGGACTCTACCAAGCATATAAATATTCAAGGAGAAAGTTTTATCTTCTATTAGAAAAGAAATTAGAATCGAAGGAGTTAATTGAAAACATGAAAAAAGTTTTACTAGCAGTTGTATCTAGCCTATGTGCTTTATCTTTAGTAGCTTGCAGTTCACCCACAAAAGAAGAAGGTGAGGCAACTAAAACACAAGAATCGGTTGGAAAGAATACTTCTGTAACCTATCCTGTGAAGACAGTTGATAATGTAGAAATGAAAATTGAAAGTATCGAGACAACAGAGAATGGCAAAGGCGATAAAAATGTTGTTCAAGTAAATATGAATTTTAAAAATGAAAATACGACGTCATGGGGTGTTGGCGGTAGTGAATTTATTATAAAAGATGGTGATAAAACTTATACGGTTATTCCAGAGGCAAATAATATTGGAACAGATATTGAAGCAAACAAACAGGTCAGTGGTGCATTGAATTTTGAACTGCCAAAAGATGTGAAATCAGGCGATTTATCCTATAAACCAGTTACTTTTGGCAAAGAAAAACCTAAAGTACTTGCAACTTGGGAAATTTCCATTCCAGACAACAAATGAGATTAAATCTATGAGGAGATGATCGTTTGAAAATCGCAGTAATCGGTCTTGGCTACATTGGTTTGCCTACAGCTATTATGTTTGCTAATCACGGACAAGTTGTGGTTGGAGTGGATGTGAAAAAAGAAACTGTTGATATGTTAAATGAAGGTCGTATTCATGTTGAAGAACCAGGACTTCAGAAAGAACTAGATGAGGCACTTTTATCTAAACGTTTTAAGGCTCAGTTAGATTTAGAGGCAGCAGACGCTTTCATTATTTCGGTGCCAACTCCGAACAAGGGTGATGAATATCTTTCTTGTGATTTAACCCATGTGAAAGATGCAGTAAATAGCATCTTGCCCCTTCTAGAAAAGGGGAATGTGGTTATTTTAGAATCCACAATTGCACCGCGTACAACTGAAGACGTTGTGAAGCCTATGATAGAAGGAGCTGGATTTGTAGTTGGAGAAGATGTATTTTTAGTTCACTGCCCAGAACGTGTGCTACCTGGAAAAATTATTCATGAGTTAGTATTTAACAATCGAATCATTGGTGGGCTTACGCCTGCTTGTGTTAAAGCGGGGAAAGAAGTTTACAATGTATTTGTTAAAGGCGAACTAATTGAAGCTACAGCAGGTGCCGCAGAGCTTTCAAAACTTATGGAAAATACGTATCGTGATGTAAATATTGCACTCGCTAATGAGCTTGCAAAAATTGGAGATGCACTTCAAATAGATGCTCTTGAAGTTATTCAAATGGCGAATAAACATCCGCGTGTTAATCTTCATTATCCGGGACCGGGCGTTGGAGGACACTGTTTGGCGGTAGATCCATATTTTATTGTAGCAGCAACACCTGAAAATACATCACTTATTCAAATGGCACGTGGAATTAATAATCAGATGCCACATTTTATTTTAGAAAAAGTTAAAGCGTTTATGAACTCAATTGGTGGTAGAAAAATAGCTGTTTGCGGTGTCACTTATAAAGGCAATGTGGATGACATTCGTGAAAGTCCAGCAATTGAGATTGTTAATTTATTAAAAAATAAAACCAATTTTGAAATGACTATTTTTGATCCACATGTACAGAAGCCTTGGGTTGAAACAAACTTTGAAAAAGCTGTTTTTGATGCCGATTTAATACTTGTTTTAGCTGATCATAATGAATTTAAAGAGATTACGGCAGAACAGCTTGGTGGAATGAAGCAAAAAAATATTTTTGATACAAAAAATATTATTTCAAGAATGGCTGAGGTAAAAATTTACAACATGGGAAGCTTATATGAGATGAAAAGGGATAATAAAAAGTTAGTTTCAATTGTTGAATAAAGTCAGGAGGAAACAATGGAAGACACTTTGAGCCTAAAACAACTATGGGATCTTTTGAAAAAAAACAAGTGGCAGATTTTTATTAGTACTTGCATATGTACACTTTTGATGACAGGCTACCTTTACTTTTTAGCTATCCCAGTTTATAAGAGCGAAACAGAAATATTAATCAATCAGGCAGTTCCAGAAAACTCGCTTGTAGAATCTAAAGACGTCCAAGCGAACCTACAACTTGTCAATACGTATGCTTCAATTATAACGAGTCCGCGCATTTTATCAGAGGTTTCTAAAAAAATGGACGGAGAATATTCGGAAAAAGAATTAGAAAAAATGATTACAGTTAATAGCACCGCAGAGTCACAGGTGATTCAAATTAACGTTGAGGGAGAAGATGCAAAAGATAACGTTAAAATTGCAAATGCAACAGTTAAAATTGTTAATAAAGAAATTCCAGAAATAATGAATATTGACAATACCTATATTTTGTCACCCGCTGTTTATGATTCAGATGCGCCTCCTATAAAACCCCATAAGAGCCTATTAATTGCTATTTCAGCAGCTGTTGGAATGATTATCGGCGTCATTATTATGTTTATCCGCAATCTCTTTGATCGTTCAATTAAATCAACTGAAGATGTAGAGGAAATTTTAGGGATTTCAGTTTTAACTGTTATTACTGAAATGAAGGATGAAGATTTACGAGGACGAAATAATACTAGAAGAAAACGCAATAGGAAAGGATGATGTCTAATGAGCAATAATCAAACAAACAGAAGAAAGTTGATTGTTGAAACAAATCCTAACTCACCAATTACAGAACAATTTAAAACGCTACGTACAGGTATTCATTTTTCTTCAGTGGACAAAGAATATAAATCGATTTTAGTGACCTCTCCGGAACCAGAAAGTGGAAAATCCACCATATCTGCAAACCTTGCCATTTGCTACGCGAAGCAAGGAAGTAAGACACTTTTAATCGATGCAGATATGCGGAAACCAACAGGACACAAAACGTTTAGAATTAGATTTAACATTGGTTTGTCAGATCTGCTTACAGATAACGCAATCCAGCCAGAAAATGTTTTTCATGAAACAGGAATCGAAAATTTAATGATCTTAACGAGCGGGACTATACCTGTGAATCCGAATGAATTATTGTCTTCTAAAAAAATGGGGCGACTATTAGCGAAATTAGCTAAGGAGTTTGATCAAATTATTATTGATACGCCACCACTTTTGGCTTCGTCTGACGCACTCGTTCTAACCCCCCATGTGGACGGTGCAATCATTGTTCTTCGTAGCGATAAGACAAATAAAGAACATGCAAAAATGGCAGTGCAACAGCTAAAAAATACGAAAGTTTCAATTATTGGATCGGTTTTAAATTATGTAAAGCACAACAAGAATACCTACTATTATTATAGTTAATGAAAGGAATCGAGATGGAGTCAATTAAAACAGTGGCAAAGCCCACTACAAAAACCACTATAAGATTTTATCCTATTATCAAGCGAGTTATTGATTTTCTTGGTGCGAGTTGCGGTCTGTTTCTGTTAACGCCACTCTTTATTTTATTATTTATTCTCATTAGACTAAGTGATTTAAAAGCACCAGTAATTTTTAAACAGGAACGTATTGGTAAAGATGGCAAACGATTTATGATGTATAAGTTTCGTACGATGATTCCAAATGCGGAAGAAAAATTGGCAGATTTACTTGAACAAAACGAAGTTGAAGGCGCAATGTTCAAAATAAAATATGATCCGCGAATTACTAAATTGGGAAAGTTTTTACGGAAAACGAGCATTGATGAATTACCACAATTAGCTAATGTGTTGAAAGGGGACATGTCTTTAGTTGGACCTCGTCCGCCACTTGAGCGAGAAGTTTTGAAGTATTCAAAAAAGGATTTGGGGCGTTTAGCAATTACACCGGGCTGTACGGGATTATGGCAGGTTAGTGGGCGAAGTGATGTTAGCTTTTCTGAAATGGTAAATTTGGATTTGCACTATATTCAGCATGTTAGCTTTTCGATGGACATGAAGATTTTACTGAAAACGGTATGCGTTATTTTTGTACCAAATAGTGCTTATTAATTTAAGAGGAGAAACAAAAACTTATGACTCGTATGTTTTTATTAGGCAGCTATGTGGATGCCCTAACAATGCAAGAAACTTTGATTAAAATTGAAGAAATAATTCGTGCGAAAAAACCAGTTCAGCATGTTGCAATTAACGCTAGCAAAATTAATTTAATGGCTAAAAATGAGGAACTTAGAAAGATTGTAAATGATTCGCCTCTTATTAATGCAGATGGGCAGTCAATTGTTTGGGCAGCAAACTTTTTAGATAAGCAAATACCTGAACGTGTGACAGGTATCGATTTATTTGAAAAATTAGTTGAGAAAAGTGCAGAAAAAGGATATCGAATTTTTTATTTTGGTGCTGCTGAAGAAGTCGTACAAAAAGTTGTGCGTATTCATAAAGAGAAGTTTCCAAGATTACAAATAGCGGGTTGTCGAAATGGTTACTTTGATAACTGTGAGTCAGAACAAATTGCGCTTGATATTCAAATGGCACAAGCAGATATTGTATTTGTTGCTTTTTCCAGTCCAAAAAAAGAATTTTGGATTCGAGAGCATTTGAACACTATGAATGCTTCTTTTGTGATGGGGGTAGGAGGAAGTTTTGATGTTATTTCAGGTTTAACAAAACGTTCACCTAAATGGATGCAGGAAATAGGGTTAGAATGGTTTTATCGATTTCTTCAGGAACCACGCCGCATGTTTAAACGTTATTTTGTAGGAAATCTAAGTTTTATGAAGAAAGTGCTAAAAGAAAGGCGGCGTAAGTAATGCTTGCAATTTTATTTTCATTGCTCAACAATCTTCCGATGCCTAATCGCTTTTTAACTGGACGTTTACTACGTAAATTAAAGAATCGAGTTGCAAAATCTCTTTTTGGAAGTTGCGCGGACAACAGTAACTTGCGACCCAATTTAAAACTACGTTATATGAAAAACATTCATATTGGGACGCGTTCATCAATTGGTGATTATTCGCGGATTATTGCTGCAGCACCAGTTCATATCGGTGATGATGTTTTAATGGCGCCAGAAGTAGTTATTTTGACGGAGACACATTGTATTGATGGGACAACAAAAATTTTAGACAGTGGAACAGAAAAAAAACCAGTTTTTATTGGCAATGATGTTTGGATTGGAACGCGTGTTACGATTTTAGCGGGTGCAGAAATTTCAGACGGGTGTGTTGTAGCAGCGGGTGCTGTTGTTCCAGCAAAAAAATATCCGCCGTATAGTATTATTGGCGGAGTCCCAGCAAAAGTAATTCGTGAAGTGAGATAAGAGGAGATAAACTATATTGAAAATAATTTGGAAAATGGGTGTGTCTAATTGTAGTATGCTGTTTTCTAAAATTTTAAATAAAAAAGGATAGGCAGGTTTTATGTAGACCTTGAGTTTATCAAGTTGTGGCAAAAAATATTTTGAAAAGGAATTTTGACATGAAAATACTTGTTATTGCCAACATGTTTCCATCTAAAGAATACCCGTCATATGGTATTTTTGTGAAAAATCATGTATGCATACTTGAAAAAGCATCAAGCAAAGTTGATACGGTTACCATGTGTAAAGCACTAAATAAGCGAAAAAAGTTATGGAATTATATTGTTTTTTATTTTCGTATATTCTTTACTTTACTATTTAAACAATATGATGTTGTTTATTTGCACTATGCATCCCATGGTGCGATTCCCATTTTATGTGCGAAAGTCTTAAATCGCAAAATTAATCTCACTGTCAATGTGCATGGTAGTGACGTGTTCCCTGAAACACGTATTCAAGAAAGGCTACAATTATGGGTGGCAAGGGTATTACGACAGGCAAATCATATTGTTGTGCCGTCTAGTTATTTTAAACAAGTCGTTATAAAACGCTATCAAATTGCATCTAGTGATATTTTAATATCGCCATCTGGTGGAGTAGATCGGATGCTTTTTACACCTCAAGAAACAGATAAAGATTTAGGTGTTTGTTGTGTTGGCTACGTGGGACGAATTGATATTGATAAAGGTTGGGATGATGCTCTTCACGGGTTTGCTCAATTTAAGCGCATGTCAAATCGGCCTGTTCGGCTTATTATGGTGGGGAATGGTAAGGAAAATGAGCAAAAAGAGGCGCTTATTCAAAAGCTTGGGATTCAAGAAGATGTGCGTTGCTACAATTTATTGCCGCAAAAGGAATTGGCCGCACTTTATAACGAAATGGATGTTTTTGTTTTTCCTAGCCGAAGAAAAGGAGAGAGCTTGGGTCTTGTCGGTATCGAAGCAATGGCATGTGGGGTTCCAGTGATTGGTAGTCGCATTGCGGGAATTCAAGGCTATTTGATTGAGGGAGAAAACGGCTATTTTACAGAAGTGGGCAACGCTAGCTCGATTGCTGAAAAATTGTTTCAATTTAGTTCAAGTAGTGAGGCTGAAAAGCAGCTGTTAAAGCGTAATGCCTTTCATTCGGCGATAGCATATGACCAGCAACTAGTTCAAGATGAAATGGTAAAATTATTACCAATCCTAGCGAATTAACACTCAGCCAGATTTTACGTATAAGTAGACACCCTAGCACATGCTAGGGTGTTTTGTCGTCTTTTTGATATTCTAAAATATCGCCAGGTTGGCAATCGAGTGCTTTGCAAATACCTTCTAGTGTTGAAAAGCGGACGGCTTTTGCTTTACCGTTTTTTAGAATGGATAAGTTTGCCATTGTAATGCCGACTTTTTCGGATAGTTCCGTAACGGACATTTTTCGTTTGGCGAGCATAACATCTACATTTATAATAATGGCCATATCATCACCTCATATCGTTAAGTCATTTTCAGATTTGATGGAAATTGCGTTTTGTAGAAGCTTCTCAAGAACAGCTGAAAAGATAGCAATAATAAATGCGGCGAAAATAATGATGCCTCCGATAAAAATAATTCCAGGCGCATCTGAAATATCAGCTGACAAATAAAAAAGCGGTAACGCGAGTAAATAAAGGCCACTAATTAGGAAGGCAGAAAATTTTATTTTGGTTAAATTTTTAACTGCAACGTGTGAAAAAGCCTTATTTTTGTCAATTAAAAGTAATAGTTTGAACGCTTGTACGACGGCAATAAAAAATGGAATGGCGCTCAAATAAATGCTAGCAAACGCGATATATACAAAGGCTTGCTGATTTGGAAAAATTTCAAGAGCTGCGATAAACAAGGGGGGAAGAGCGATAAATGCAAGCGCCACTACGGGAATGCAAAGCACAATAATGACGATTTTTAAAAATAAAGTTTCTTTTTTCATACTAAACACCTCACTACTTTTAGGAATAGTATTAGTATAAAATAAAGTTTATTGTTTTTCAATAATAAATTATTGTTTTATTTTATGTTCGGTTAATAAAATGGATAGGAAGAATAAAATTAAAAGGATGACAAAAAACAGACTACTGCGTATGAAAAATGGGATGGGAACAAAACTTAGTGCAACGTACAGGATAAATGTGGCGATACCGATTATGAGCCAAAGTTTACCTAAATAGCGATGTGCGAATTGAAAAGTCTCAGGTGATTTTAAACTCGCTTTTGTTCGGTAGCTAAGGGTTTGATTTTGGTTTGTTGGCGTGAAAAAATAAAAATAGGTGCCTAAACCGATGAGCAAGAAAGGGACTAAAAAGTCTAGCATATGATCGCTCCGTTCGTAATGAAAATGATTCTCAATCAACCTTTGAATTAAAAGGGTTTTTCTAGTACAATAAATATACCAGAAAATACGGGGAGGAAACTATGAAAAAGGCATATTTTGGACTGGTTTTTATCGCGATTTTATTTCTTGCTGCTTGTTCAGGGGCACCTGAGTCGGTAGAAAAAGAAGCTTCTAGCGGAGAGAAAGCGGAAAAAGCAGTTTTAACGATACATGATATGGCGGGGCGCACGGTCACGTTTGATAAATTACCGAAGCGGATTATTACGCTTACAAATTCAGATATGAACATTGTTTATGCACTCGGTGGAAAAGTAGTTGGACGGCAAACGCAAGATGCGAGCGGCGTAAAGCCAGAGGAAGCGAAAAGCGCTACGGAAGTTGGTAATACGCATGATTTGAATTTGGAAAAAATTGCGGCACTTGCGCCAGATGTGATTGTGGCGAGTTCGGAGCAAAATTTGAAGGATGTACCAGCGCTTGAGGCAATTGGGGCGAAGGTGGTTTTGACGGGCGCAAATTCGGTGGATGATATTAAGACGCAAACGGAAGTGCTGGGGAAATTACTTGGTGCGGAGGCGAAAGCGAAGGAACTAAATCAAACGCTAACCGAGCGGGAAGAGGCTATTCAAACGGCGCAAGCAGGTAAGCATGTCCGGGCGCTAATGATTTTAGGGGCTCCGGGAAGCAATTATGCGGCTTTACCTACATCGCTTAGTGGGGATACTTTGCGAATTGCTGGCGGAATGAATGTTGCTGAGAATTTAAAAGGTGTGGAAAACTTTCCGCAATATGCGGCGTTAAATATTGAAAAAATTGTTGCAGAAGATCCTGAAGTGATTTTTTTAATGATTCACGGCGGCGATGAAAAAGAAACGGAAGAGGCTTTTCGGAAAGAAATGGAACAAAATGATGCTTGGAATTCGACTACGGCGGTAAAAAATGGCGATGTCATGGTGCTTCCAGCCGATTTATTTGGAACAAATCCAGGTGTTAGAATTGAAGAGGCACTTGATTATATGACGCAGAAATTAAATCAGGTGGCGAAATGAATAAGGCGCATGATCCAAGACGTCGTCGCCGTTTAATTTCGCTTGCTGTCGTTTTAGTTTTACTTGTTATTGTATTTTTTTACGGCTTGACAACTGGTTCGGTGGGACTTTCTTATTCGCAAGTCTGGCACGTGCTAACTGGGGATGGCGACACACTTTCAAACCAACTTGTATGGAATTTGCGCTTGCCGCGAATGCTAATTGCCTTTTTAGTTGGGGCGGCGCTCGCAATTTCAGGTTGCCTACTTCAAGGCGTTATGCGAAATCCGCTCGCAGACCCAGGCGTTATTGGTGTATCGGCGGGCGGCGGCCTTGTTGCCATCATTTTAACAATTGTTTTCCCTACCTTATCGGGTTTCGTCCCGCTTGGCGCATTTTTAGGCGCATTTGGAACAGCCCTTTTAATTTATATCGTGGCTTGGGATAAAGGCGTTTCACCGCTGCGCGTCATTTTATCAGGTGTAGCGATTAATGCCTTTATTACGGCGATGACTTCTGGCATTATGGTGCTTTACTCGAATCGTGTACAGAGCGTGATTTCGTGGATGACGGGCACACTTTCGGGGAAAAGTTGGTATCACTTGGAGATGATTTTCCCGTACATGGTGGTTGGATTTTTCCTTAGCATTTTTGCCATCCGCTCCTCTAATGTATTAATGCTCGGGGACGATGCGGCGAAACTATTAGGATATGCGGTTGAGAAACATAGATTCTTTATTATTATGCTAGCGGCATTTTTAAGCGGTGTCGCGGTCAGTGTGGCGGGGCTAATTGGCTTTGTTGGACTTGTTGTCCCGCATATTTTTAGACTCATTATCGGGAATGATTATAAATATTTGCTACCCATGTCGGCGCTAGGCGGTGCAGTTTTGGTAGGCTTTGCGGATACGGCAGCACGAAGTTGGTTTGGTTCTATTGAACTGCCAGTTGGGATTTTGCTTGCGATGATTGGCGCACCGTTCTTCCTCATTTTATTACAGAGAGGGCGTGTTACTTCATGAAAATAAACATTGAAAACCTTTCTTTTTCGAGAAAAAAGGATTTTGCGATTCACGATTTATCACTCAAAATTGAAGAAGGAAAAATAACAACGCTTGTGGGGCCAAATGGTTCGGGAAAATCAACAATCCTCCGGCTAATGATGCGCCTTCTTGAACCAAAAGACGGCATTATTATGCTTGATGGAACTGATTTAGCGGAGATTAGTGCGAAAAAGTTGGCGAAGGAAATGACGATGTTATCACAGGCACCAGACGGACTTTTAGATGTGGTGGTGCACGATTTAATTGCTTACGGAAGAATGCCGTATAAAGCGTGGCTTAGTAGTGGGCTTACGACAGAAGATGAAACGGTAATTCGTTGGGCGCTTGATGTTTGCAATTTGGAGCATCTCGCTTATCGACCGCTACATACATTATCAGGCGGCGAGCGGCAGCGAGCGTGGCTTGGTATGGCTTTGGCGCAAAAAACGCCGATTTTATTATTAGATGAACCGACGACATATCTCGATATTGCGCATCAATTGGAGCTTTTAGACTTGCTAACTAAATTAAATCGCGAATACGGGATGACGATTGTCCTTGTTTTACATGATTTGAATCAAGCTGCACTTTATAGTGATTATATTTTTGCTTGCGCTGATGGTGCGATTGCGAAAACGGGTACGCCGCATGAGGTGTTTACGACGACACTTTTGGAAGAAGTTTTTCATATAAAAGCTGAGGTTTCAGAAGTTGGCGATAAGTTATCGATTCGGCCGGTTGCGTCTACGCGTTTCTCATCATAATTTTAGATTAGAATTTCGTGAAAAAGCTTCCCATCCAGTAAAAACTTGATATAATGGAGAGAGAATTTTTATGTTATAATGTATAGATTGGGTTTTACGGGAGTGTTTGGGGGGCAAAAGAATGAAATTTTATTTGTTAACCAACGAGTTAGGAGCGTAAAGAATGAATCAGCAAAATAAAATGGCGGGGCGAATTGATTACGGTATTGTTTTAACTTTAATGCTGCTCTGCTTAATTAGTTTAATATCGATTTATAGTGCCCAAATTACAAATGAGCAGTATGATACGAACTTTGTGATGAAACAAATCGTTTGGTATATGGTGACGACATTTGCGATTATTGTCATGATGCAGCTTGATTACGACAGGCTGACAAAATGGGCGTACTATTATTATGCGCTTGGAATCTTCTTGCTTGTTTTTGTACTTGTTTTTGGTAAAGAAGTAAAAGGCGCTAAAAGTTGGATTGTTATTCCGTTTTTAGGAAACTTACAACCGTCTGAAGTTGTTAAAGTCATCATTATAATTGTTTTAGCGAAGGTCATTATGGACCATAACAACAAGTATAAAATACATACGATTAAGTATGATTTTTGGTTGATTGTGAAAATTGGGCTTTTTGCTGCAGTGCCACTTGTACTTATTATGATGCAGCCTGATTTAGGGACAACACTTGTGTTCATAGCAATTATTGCGGGAATGATTCTTGTATCTGGGATTACATGGAAGATTATTGTGCCCTTATACGGCGGAATTATTGCACTTGGCACGGCGGCGATTTGGATGGTTATAAATCATCAAAGTTGGCTCATTAAAATTGGTTTTAAACCGTATCAGTTTGATCGTATTACAACATGGATTAATCCAGAAACAGATCCTCAAGGCGGAGGATATCAAGTTTTACGCGCGATGACAGCAATTGGGTCAGGTCAGATTACCGGAAACGGTGCTGGATATGATGCGATTGCAATTCCAGAAAATCACAATGACTTTATTTTTACGATTATTGGTGGCGATTATGGTTTTGTAGGAGCTAGTATTTTACTTGCACTGTATTTCCTTCTTATTTACCAAATTATTCGTGTGGCGCTTGATATTAATATTCCATATTATTCATATATTTGTACGGGTGTTGTCATGATGATCATGTTCCACGTTCTTGAAAATGTTGGAATGAACATTGGATTACTACCTATTACGGGGATTCCGTTACCATTTATCAGTTACGGTGGTAGTGCCTTGCTTGGAAATATGATGGCAATAGGTCTCATTTTATCTATTCGCTTTAATTATCAAAAATCGATGTTTGAAATGGAGAGTAAAATGGTCAATTAAAGCTGAATCTAAATGATTCAGCTTTTTTATTGGATTAAAACTTGTACGTGAAATTTGTGTGCTACTTACTCAATTTTTTGTTTTAGTAGTGACACGAAAAAGTGGAGGAAAGAAGAAATACTAAAAAATTAATGGCAATTATGTATGCGCTTTCTTATCTTGTGCTTCTTTTAGTCAAAAGTTGGGTTTTGCTTGCTTTTTTATTTGTACTTTTTGGGGAAATGGACTATGATAGAAGTAGATTTAGGTGGGAAGGGAGTAGCGATGGTGATAGATTTTTATTGGTACCCGAAATGTTCAACATGCAGAAAAGCAAAAGCTTGGATTGAGGAAAACGAGGTGGAGGTTAACCAAATTGATTTAATCGAAAATCCGCCAACTAAAAGCGAACTAAAGGCACTGTTTGAGAAAAGTGGCTTGCCGCTTCGCCGTTTCTTTAATACAAGTGGGATTAAATATCGCGAGCTTGGTTTAAAAGACAAGCTAGATGAGATGCCTATAGAGGAAGCTTTCGAATTGCTTGCTTCTGATGGGAAATTAATTAAGCGTCCGCTTACAACGGATGGAAATAAGGTAACACTCGGCTTTAAAGAAGAAGAATTTGAAGCTGCTTGGAAATAAAATTGCGCTGTTTTATTAAAAGGAGGAGTTTTTAAAATGAGTTTGCCAAAAGATTTATTGTATACGGAAGAACATGAATGGGTAAAAAAAGATGGTGATACTTATATCATCGGCATTACAGACTTCGCACAAGATCAATTGGGGGATATTGTTTTTGTTGAATTGCCAGAAGTTGGCGATAACATTCAGCAAGGTGACTCAATTGGAAGTATTGAATCTGTTAAAACGGTTTCTGATTTCTACGCGCCAGTAACTGGGGAAGTAGTAGAAATTAACGAAGGTTTAGAAGATGAACCGGAACTTTTAAACAGCGATACATATGAAAAAGGTTGGATTTTAAAAGTAAAAAATGTGTCTGCTGAACAAATTGATGCCCTATTATCAAGTGAAGATTATGAAAAAGTAATTGAAGATTAATTTCTGAGCCAGCCTTTGTAAGGTTGGCTCTTTTAAAGGAGGAAAGTATGATTCAATTTGAAAAACAAGATTTGGTGCGCTTTTTGAAAGAGGGGAAAAGTGGCTTTTTTTATTTTTATACGCCGTTATGTGGCTCTTGCATGCTTTCTCGGCAAATGATTGAGCTGGCAGAAAAAAGTTCGGGTATTGAGGCGTATGCGCTAGATTTAAATTTCTCCAAGGAATTTGCCCCGCTATTTGAAATTGAGGCAGTTCCTGTTTTAGTACGGATCGAACATGGTGAATTTGTGAATAAAACGTATACTTTGCATAGTGTAGTACCAATTTTTAACTTTCTAGAAAGTTTACCAGAGTAAAAAAAGTTTCGCTTCCGATATAGAACTGGCTTATGTTAAAAAGGTTGCTGTAGACCCATTTGACTTTGATATGATACACTTATTCAGGTGTTTGATAAGTGCGATTTGGGGGCAAATAAGATGAGTCATAGTAATTTAACAATTTTATCCGTAATCAGTAATTTTATAATTGTTGTTTTAAAATTAATTGTTGGTTTTTTGACGGGTTCAGTAGCGGTTATTTCCGAGGCAGTGCATTCCTCGATGGATCTTTTCGCTTCTGTTATTACTTTTTTTTCGATTCGGATTGCAGGGCGGCCTGCTGATGATGATCATCCGTACGGCCACGGTAAGGCGGAAAATATTGCGGGTACAATTGAAACGTTGCTCATTTTTGTTGCGGGCATTTGGATTATTGTGGAGTCGATTAATAAGTTTACGAACCCACATGAAATTCGCCTCCCAGCACTTGGTATTTTTGTCATGCTCTTTGGGGCAGCTGTCAATATCATTATTTCTCGGGTGATTAAACGCGCGGCTGATAAGGCAAACTCGGTCGCCATGAAATCAAACGCGCTACATCTTTATACGGATGTTTTCACTTCACTTGGTATTGCGGGAAGTTTGTTACTAGTGTATTTGACGGGGTGGACTTGGCTTGATCCGGTGATTGCAATTTTAACGGCAATTTACATTATGTTTGAGGCTTGGAAACTTTTGAAAGAATCATTTCCGCCACTTATGGATCAACGTTTGAATAAAAAAGAGGAAGAGGAAATCAAACGAATTATTTTAGCCCATAAAGAAGATTTTATTGAGTTTCATGATTTTCGTTCGCGAAGAGCGGGGACGGAGGAATATATTGATTTTCATCTTGTTGTGTCGAGTGAGATGACGGTTACAGAGGCGCATTCACTTTGTGATACGATTGAGCGGGAGATTGGTGAGTTCTATTCGAAGGCGCAGGTGTTGATTCATTTAGAGCCTGAGGAGGAACGCGTCTATTCACAAAATGTTTAATATTTATTAAAGAAATCTAAACGGATTTCTTTTTTTTTCGTTGTGATGGTACAATGAGGGTAATAAAAATGAGAAGAGGTAAGGAACAATGACATCCATTTTAATAGCAGATGATGATAAGGAAATTGTCGATTTGGTCAAGCTTTACCTTCAAAATGAAGGGTATGACATCCATCAAGCTTATGACGGGGCTGAAGTATGGAAGCTCGTAAATAAAATTGATTTTTCACTAATTATTTTAGATATTATGATGCCAGAAATGGACGGCTTAGAAGTTTGTCGCATGATGCGCAGTGAAGGGATTTTAACCCCCATTTTAATGTTGAGCGCAAAAGCGGAAGATAACGATAAAATTATGGGGCTATTAACTGGGGCGGACGATTATATGATTAAACCTTTTAATCCGCTAGAGCTTTCTGTTCGTGTTAAGGCCATTTTAAGACGCATTCAAAATATGCAGTCGGTTGTGGCTAGTGAGACGAATGATTTAATTATTGGTCCGATTGAAATTAACCGGGATCAACACATTGTGACGGTTAACCAGAAAGAGCTTCATTTAACAACGTCCGAGTTTGATATTTTACATCTACTTGCGAGTGAACCAGGCCGAGTTTTTAGTTCAGAATATATTTTTGAAAAAATTTGGCAGGAGCAGGCATTTGGCGCGAGTAAAACAGTGATGGTGCATATTAGTAATTTACGTGATAAATTACGGGAAGCGCTAGATGGTGAGAATGTGATTAAAACAATTTGGGGAGTAGGGTATAAAATTGAAATTTAAACGAATGATTGAGCGACTCGCGCATGTGATGAGTCCTTGGCAAGTTGCTTTTTTTGCGATAATTTCGTGGTTACTCGCAGGTATTGCACTCCAGACCATTTTTCTATGGGTGCAGTCGATTCGTGATGAATCCGTAGTACTTCGTGGTTTAAGCGATTCATTTATGGATTTGTTTGGACGTGGAAAATATAACAACGTAGTAGAGTCGCCAGTGGTACTTCTTGCAAAATATATTATTACACTCCTCATTGCGCTACTTATTTTCTATATTTTTTACCGACTGATGCGCCAGAGGAAACTAAAAAAGCAACTGCGCACGATTAACTACGCGCTAGGTCTTGACCGCCCAGTCGACACGATGAGTCTTGTTCCAGAAATTCGCGAACTAGAAATGAATATTGAGAAGATGCGTTCACGCCAAGAAAATTTAATGAAGCAGGAACAAGAAGCGCAACAGGCGAAAAATGATTTAATCACAAATGTATCACATGATTTAAGAACGCCGCTCACTTCCATTTTAGGCTATTTGAGTTACATTCATGATGATCGTTACCGAGATGAAGTCGAACTCAAATATTACACCGAGCTTGTTTATGACAAGGCAAAGCATTTGCATAAGCTCATTGATGATTTATTTTCTTATACAAGATTAGAAAGTGCAGAATATACGCTGGAAAATGATCGGTTAGATATGGTCGAGCTGCTCCGCCAACTTGTCGCAGAATTTGATGGACTTGCACGTGATAAGGGCATGGAAATCATTGAAACTTATGAGGCGGACAATTTGGTAGTAAGTGGTGATGGCAATCAAATTATGCGTCTTTTTGAAAACCTATTTTCAAATGCACTGAGATATGGCGAGGGAAATCAACATATCGATTTAATTGCCCGAAAAGAAGAAGACTTTGCGGTAATTGATGTTATTAATTATGGTGAGGAAATTCCTGCGCTTGATTTGCCGCACTTATTCGATCGTTTTTACAAAGTAGATAAAAATCGTACAACGACAGGAACGGGTCTAGGTCTTGCGATTGCAAAATCAATTGTGGAGCGCCACGGCGGTCTTGTGATGGCAACAAGTAAGCATCATAAAACAACATTTACTGTGAAACTGCCACTCATCTAATCTTTAGCTTTTCTTTCTTTTTTCTTTCTCGTGTTTTTAGCTTGGCGAAGTAAAATTTAAGCTAGGAGGGGAAGAAATGACAAAGAAAAGCTTTTTTATTATGTCGATTGCAATTTTAACTGTCATCGCTGTCTTTTATTTTACATACCAAACGAACTCCGTACTATCATCCATAAATCCAAAATTTACTGTTGACAAAAGAGCATTCTAAATGTAATATGAAAAAACAGGACGCGTTTCATACGCGCCACTAAAAATTTAATTCTTATCAAGAGTGGCGGAGGGATATGCCCGACGAAGCCCAGCAACCTAAGTACACACTTAAGGTGCTAATTCATACAGGACAAAATTGGTTCTGAAAGATGAGAAGAAAGTCGTACAACGTTAAATTCGTGCCTTTCTGCTCATGCAGAAAGGCTTTTTATATTGAGAGAAAAAGGTGAAGCGAATGATAACACTCCAAAATGTAGTAAAAGACTACACGACAAGAAGGAATAAGGTACGAGCCGTTGATGATGTTAGTTTGGAAATCGCAGAAGGTGAAATTTTCGGTGTCATTGGTTATTCTGGCGCAGGGAAAAGTAGTCTAATCAGGCTGTTCAACGGTTTGGAACTTCCGACAGCGGGACAAGTTGATGTAAACGGTAAGGTAGTAAGTCAAATTCGCGGGCGAGAACTTCGGAAGGCTCGGCAAAAAATTGGGATGATTTTTCAACATTTTAATTTGTTGTGGTCGCGAACGGTTTTTGATAATATCGCGTTCCCACTAGAAATTGCAGGTGTACGCGGACAAAAACGCAAAGAACGTGTAAACGAACTCATCCGCTTAGTCGGACTTGAAGGGAAAGAAAAAGCATACCCCTCGGAACTTAGTGGCGGTCAAAAACAGCGTGTTGGTATTGCACGGGCGCTCGCAAATGATCCAACCGTTCTACTTTGCGATGAAGCTACAAGTGCGCTCGATCCGCAAACAACGGATGAAGTTTTAGAACTGCTATTAGATATTAACAAGCGTTTAAATTTGACGATTATCGTCATTACGCATGAAATGCATGTTATCCGTAAAATTTGTAACCGCGTTGCCGTTATGGAAGCTGGGAAGGTCGTTGAGCTAGGGGACGTGTTAGAAGTTTTCAAACATCCGAAACAAGCTGTCACGAAACGATTTATTGAACAAGTCACAGAATCAGATGAAACGGAAGAATTAATTCGCCTCCTGCTTGAAAATTACTCGGAGGGCAAACTCGTTAAACTTCTTTTCATGAGTGAAAATGCGACAAGACCAGTCATTTCGGAAGTAGCGAAACAACATGATGTATCACTAAACGTGCTTCACGGCAGTTTAACACAAACACAAAATGGTGCTTACGGGACGCTTTATGTGCAAATTGAAGGTAGCGATATTGAAATTGAAAATACCATTCAACATTTACGTGATTTGAAGATTGAAACAGAGGTGATTGAAGGATGAAGGAACTCTTCCCAGATGTTGACTGGCAACTTATGTGGGGCTACACGCAAGAAACGCTCTACATGACCATTTATTCTTTAGTCGCTGTTTTCATACTTGGCATTTTACTCGGCTTACTACTCTTTTTAACAAACAGAAATGAGGGAGTGCCAGCTAAAATTTTATATTGGATTACTGCGATACTTGTAAATGTATTTCGCTCGATTCCTTTTATTATTTTAATCGTTTTACTTCTACCCATGACCAAAACGCTCGTTGGAACGATTATTGGACCAAAAGCCGCACTACCCGCTTTAATTATTTCCGCAGCGCCATTTTATGCCCGCATGGTAGAAATTGCTTTTAGAGAAGTTGATAAAGGCGTCATTGAGGCAGCTAAAGCGATGGGCGCAAATCTTTTTACCATCATCGGTAAAGTTTTAATTCCGGAAGCTTTGCCAGCTATCGTTTCAGGTATTACCGTCACAGCAATTTCGCTTGTTGGTTTTACGGCGATGGCAGGTGTAATCGGAGCAGGCGGACTTGGAAACGCCGCCTACTTAGAAGGTTTCCAGCGAAATCAACCTGATGTCACAATCGTTGCGACAATCATAATTTTAATTATTGTCTTCATCTTCCAAATCATCGGCGATTTACTCACAAAGGCAGTCGATAAAAGATAAAAAAAGGAGAGTTTAACATGAAAAAAATTTTTGGTGCAATTTTAGTTTTTAGCTTAGTATTAGTTTTAGCCGCGTGCGGCAGTGGTTCTTCGGACAAAAAGTCATCCAGTTCTAGCGACAAGGAGTTAATTGTTGGTGCTTCCAACACGCCTCACGCGCAAATTTTAGAACAGGCAAAACCGATTTTGAAGAAAGAAGGTATTAACCTTAAAATCGTCAAGTATACCGACTATGTAATGCCAAATAAAGCACTAGATGAAGGCGAATTAGATGCCAATTATTTCCAACATAAGCCGTATTTAGAACTTGAAGAAAAAGAAAAAGGCTATAAATTTGCTGATGTAGGTGCAATTCACATTGAACCAATGGGAATTTATTCCAAAAAAGTGAAAGACTTAAAAGATTTAAAAGATGGTGCGCAAATTTTACTTTCAAATAGTCAATCTGACTGGCCACGTGTTATTGGTATTTTCGTTGATGAAGGTTTGCTAACTTTAAAAGATGGTGTGAAAGCGGAGGACGCTACGTTTGATGACATTCAAGATAATCCGAAGAATTTGAAGTTCAAATATGATTTAGATCCAGCTTACTTGATGACTGCATACAATAATGAAGAGGGCGATGCAGTTGCCATCAACTCCAATTTTGTAGTAGACCAAGGCTTGAATCCAACAAAAGATGCCATTGCGATTGAAAGTAAAGATTCGCCTTATGCGAATATCGTCGTTACAAAAGAAGAAGATAAAGATAATAAAGACGTGAAGAAACTTGTTGAAGTGTTACACTCAAAAGAAATCCAAGATTGGATTACAAAAGAATGGGACGGCGCTGTAGTTCCAGTTGATAAATAAAATCTAAAAAAAGCATTGTCCAGTGGACAGTGCTTTTTTATAAAAAATAAATTTTTTTCAGCCTAAGATGGGCCTTTCTTTTTGAAGTGAAATGAAAATTATTTTCGTTTTGTTGTATTGATAAAATTATTTTTCTATAGTATATTTTATTTGAAAGCGCATACTTTATATAAAAAGAAGCAGAAGTACGAGAAGGAGGAGAAAACCATGATGAAAGATTTTTTACAACAAGTTAAAGGAGGATTGATTGTTTCCTGCCAGGCTTTAAAAGGAGAGCCACTTTATAGCTCGTTTATTATGGCGAAAATGGCGCAAGCCGCTTTTGAAGGCGGAGCGGTGGGGATTCGAGCGAATACAGTATCAGATATTAAAGCCATTCAGGCGGAAGTAGATTTACCAATTATCGGTATTTTTAAACAGGATTATCCAAATTCTGAAGTTTTTATTACACCAACTTTAAAAGAAGCCCGCGCAATTTGCGAACTCGGCGTGGAAGTCCTTGCGCTTGATGCAACAACGCGTAAACGTCCGCAAGATGAGAACCTTGAAAACATTATTCGGGTGATTAAAAGGGAGTTTAAAGAGGTGCTTATTATGGGCGATACCGCAAGCTTACAAGATGTTGCATTTGCCGAACAAGCTGGCGTAGACATCATTGGGACTACATTACATGGTTACACGAAGGAAACAGAAGGCTGTAACATTAGCCATAATGAATTTGCCTATTTAAAAAGTGTGCTTTCGAGTACACAATTGCCAGTTATCGCAGAAGGAAAAATTGATACACCAGAAAAAGCAAAAAAAGTGCTCGAACTCGGCGTGAAATCTGTCGTTGTTGGCGGAGCCATCACACGACCAAAAGAAATCACAGAACGATTTATTGCATCAATTAAAGAAGTAAAAGGAGAGGAAACTTAAAATGGAGAAAAAAGTAAAAGTTGCTGTAATCGGAATTGGTCAAATGGGAAGTTATCACGCAGAAATTTATCAGAAGTTGCCACAAGTTGAATTGGTTGCCATATGCGAGTACAACGATGAGAAACGGGCAGAAGCTGAAAAGAAATTCAACTGTAAAGGTTATAAGGAATATCGAGATTTGCTTGAAAACCCGGAAATTGATGCGGTAAGTATCGTACTACCAGATAATATGCACCGGGAATGTGTGGAATTAGCGGTTAAAAACAACAAACATATTTTACTTGAGAAGCCAATTGCAAAAGAATTGGAAGACGGGGAAGCCATTTATGAAATCACGAAAGATTACGATAAAGTATTTACAGTCGGCTTCCTATTAAGGTTTGATCCGCGCTTTAATATGGTCAAGCAGCGTCTTGATAGTGGTGAATTAGGCGATATTATCCATCTATATTGTCGTCGTAATAGTCCGGTGACTGGACCTAAACGTTATGTAGGTGCATCTGACCTTAGTATGCACGTTATGATTCATGATATCGACTATATCAATTGGTATATGAATGCGAATCCGGTCAAAGTTTTTGCCAAAAGTCGCAGTGTGATTTTAAAAGAAAATGGCATGAATGATGTGATTTATGCGATTGTCACATACGAAAATGGCGCGATTGCATGCCTAGAAGCTTGTTGGGTGCTACCGGAAAACTCACCGACAATTATTGATGACAAACTAGAGCTAGTGGGAACAAAAGGAGTTGCCTATATTGATTCTTGTGACCAAGGTGTGAAATTTGTAAGCGGAGAAGGTGTAACTTATCCTGATTCAAGACACTGGTACTATGTGAACGGAGAAGTTAGTGGTGATTTAGCAGAGGAAGTCATGGCTTTTGTAAATAATGTTGTTAGCGGAACAAAGTCAATTATCACGCCAAAAGAAGCGCTTGATTCTTTGCGCGTTGTAGATGCAATTGAAAGGTCCATTAAAGAAGGAAAAGAAGTAGAACTTTAAGGAAGGCACGTTTAGAAAGGGGGATTTAAATGTCCATTCATATGAAGGTTCAAAAATTTGGTAGTAAACTTAGCGGCATGGTAATTCCAAATCTCGGAGCATTTATGGCTTGGGGGATTTTAACTGCTATCGGAGTTGCAACTGGAAGCGAGATGCTAAAAAGCTTCATTGCACCCATGCTTAATTTCTTATTACCGCTGCTTATTGCTTTTGCCGGTGGTCGCGCCGTTCATGGCTACCGTGGTGGGGTTATCGCAACTGTTGCCACGATGGGTGCGATCATTAGTTCAGATATTACAATGTTCATTGGCGCCATGATTATGGGACCACTTTCTGCTTGGATTCTCAAAAAATTTGATGAAAAAATCGATGGGAAAATACCAACAGGTTTTGAATTACTAATTAATAATTTTTCAATTGGAATAATTGGAGCTATTCTAGCATTATTTGCTTATGTGGCTGTCGCACCTGCTGTAGCAAGCGTGACAACAGTTTTAGCAGAAGGTGTTGACTATCTCATTAATTATCATCTCTTGCCACTGACAGCACTCATTATTGAGCCAGCTAAAATACTGTTCCTAAACAATGCCATTGGTCAAGGAATATTAAGCCCGCTTGCCACGTTACAATTAGCAGAAACAGGGAAATCTGTCTTATATCTACTAGAATCAAATCCAGGTCCTGGTTTAGGAATTCTACTTGGCTATATGTTTTTTGGAAAAGGGAGTTCGAAAGCATCGTCTTACGGGGCGAGTGTCATCCACTTCTTCGGCGGGATTCACGAAATTTATTTCCCATTCGTCCTAATGAATCCCGTTCTTATTTTGCCACTTATTTTAGGTGGCATGACAGGGACTTTCATTTTAACGATGACAAACGCTGGTCTTGTCGGTGTCGCTTCACCAGGAAGTATCATCACCATCATGATGATGGCAGCGCCTGGCGACCACATTAAAATCATTATTGCGGTTCTAGCGGCTGCGCTCGTAACATTCTTAACCGCTATTCCGTTCATCAAACGCGCGAAAAACAGCGAAGAAGCTTTACAAGAAGCAGCTGTACAAATGGAAAGTTTAAAAGGTAAGAAAAGTAGCATTTCATCCGTTTTTGCTGAAAAAGAACCAGCAAGTTTTGACTTCAGTTCAGTCAAAAGAATTGCCTATGCTTGTGATGCAGGTCTCGGCTCTAGCGCGATGGGTGCCTCTGTTCTACAGAAAAAAGTGAAGAATGCGGGATTAGAAGATATTAAAGTATTCCATATCGCGGTAAATGAGCTACCAACAGAATGCGATATTATCGTAACGCATAAATCACTAATGGAGCGAGTGCGCGAAAAACAACCAGGAGTTCACTATGTGGAAATAGTAGATTACTTAAATGCTCCAGAATATGCGGAACTTATTCAAAACTTAGTGGATAGTCGCAAAGAAAAATAATAGATTTGGGAGGAAAGTATGTTTTCCTTCCAAATTTTATCTGTTTCTAGGAGGGAAATTATGCTAAAAGCAATTATAATGGATTTTGACGGCGTAATCGTTGATACAGAAGTTATTTGGTACGAAATTTTTCAAGAATGGTTTGAAAAAGAGCTCAGTTATCATGTGAGCGTTGAGGAATTCCTAACGTGTGTAGGCGCAAATGATCAAGCATTCTTTCAAAAATTAGCGAGTGAAAAAAACATTACGGTAAACCAAGAAGCATTTTCTAAAGAAACAAGTGAGCACTTTATCGAAAGAAGCAAAGACTTGCCGCCTAAAGAAGGGGTAGTTTCCTTTATTGAAGCGGTGAAGCAAGCGGGATTAAAACTAGCATTAGCTACGTCGTCCAAACGGGCAAAACCAGTTGCGCATTTAACTCGATTAGGTCTGATAGACTATTTTGATGTCATTGTTACGGCGGAGGATGTGGAGCAAATTAAGCCGGCGCCAGATTTGTTTTTAGAGGCGGCTAGGCAGCTGTTAGTTAAACCACATGAGGCGGTTATCATTGAGGATTCAAAAAATGGACTTGTTGCGGGGAACAAGGCGGGTATACCTGTCATTGTTGTCCCAAATGAGGTTACTAAATACAGTGATTTAACACCAAATTATCAAATAGTTGATTCTTTAGCAGAATTAAATGTAGGTCAATTGAAAAAAGAGGTGGATGAAATTGTTAATGGATAATGTAAAGCTTGAGGATATTGAAATTGGTGTTTCAGCAGAAAACTTTGAAGAGGCTATTCGAAAATCTGCTAAGAAACTTTTAGATAGGGGCGCGATTGAAGCAACGTATGTTGACGCCATGATTCGCTCTCTGCACGAAAATGGACCATATATTGTTATCGCAAAAAATATTGCACTCGCGCATGCTCGGCCAGAGTTTGGGGTGAATGAAGCAGGACTCACTTTTTCAACAATGAAAGAAGGGGTTCTGTTTGGTAGTGAGCTTTTTGATCCAGTAAAACTTGTGATTACACTTGCGGCAACGAGTGCGGACGACCATTTGGAGTTGCTCGGGGAACTTGCGGAGGTGCTCATGGAGGAGGAGCGAGTTAGGCAATTAATTGATGCGAAAACGGAAGAGGCCTTTTATGAGGTGCTCACAAAGGGGTGAGGATTGTGGCGGAATATTTATGTATCGATATTGGCGGCACAACGATAAAGTTTGCTAAGTTTAACGAGTCTTACGAACGTCTTACGCCGGTCCAGGCGGTGCAAACGAAACTAACGAAAACGAAAAATTTTATTATGGAAGATGTGCTACGCATTGTAGGGGAAAATAAGGACGGGATTTCAGGCGTTGCGGTTTCATCTGCTGGGGTTGTAAATACGGAGCGTGGTGAAATTAGTTATGCGGGATACACGATTCCAGGTTACACGGGGACGAAAATAAAGCAACGAATTGAAGAGGCGTACCAGTTGCCGTGCCAAGTCGAAAATGATGTTAATTGTGCAGCGCTTGGAGAGTTTTATTTGGGTAGCGCTAAAAATTACAACTCTGTTTTGTGTTTGACGGTTGGAACGGGTATTGGGGGCGCCTTTTTAACTGGCGGAAAATTGCTTCACGGTGCCACAAATCGCGCTCTTGAAATTGGCTATATGAGCATTAATGGTAAGCATTTTCAGGAGCTTGCAGCAACGAGTGAACTTGTTCATCAAGTGAGTCTTGAAACGGGTGAGGCAAATTTGACGGGAAAATCAATTATGGAGCGCGCACTGAAGGACGATAATGAAATTCAGAAGGTTCTAGATGTTTGGATTTGCAATCTAGCAGCAGGTCTTGTAAATTTAATTTATGTTTTAAATCCTGAAGTGATCATCCTAGGCGGTGGCATTATGGAACAAAAAACATATTTTAAACCTCGAATTGAGAAAGCCGTTTTAGACCAACTCGTGTCTCAGTCGTTTAATACGGCAAAAATTGAGTTTGCAACGCTTGGGAATGAAGCAGGCATGGTCGGGGCGCTGTACCATTTTTTAAGTAAAGAAGGTCATAAATGATGAACATCCTACAAAAAATCCAACAAATGTATAATGTCTTACCTTTGAAAGAGCGAAAAATTGCTAAATATATTTTAGAGGAAAGTAACGCCATTAAAAATATTACGATTACGAACTTGTCGAAAAAAACGGGAGCATCGAGCGCAACGATTACACGTTTTTGTAAGCGGCTAGGTTGTGACAGTTTTGTTGATTTGAAAATGAAAATTAACACGGCGACAACGGATTTGCCGAAAGCAGGTTATGAAGATATTTTTGAAGATGTATATTCGTTCTATCATAAAGTAATTGATAATACCGTGAAAATGATTGATAAAGCAGAGATTCGTAAAGTAGTCAACTTAATTCGTGGAGCTGGGCGCGTCTATATTTGCGGCTTGGGAAGTTCTGGTTTGACGGCCATCGAAATGTCGCAGCGCTTTATTCGCATGGGGTTAAATGCGACAGGTCTAAACGAGTCACATATGATGATCATTACAGGTGCGATTACGAAACCTTCTGATATTGTGATAGGAATTTCAAACTCTGGCAATACAATTGAACTCATTAGCACACTAAAAAAAGCAAAGGAAAACGGCAGCCAAATCATTACGTTCACAAGTTTTGAAAAAAATGAAATGGTCGAACTTAGCGACATTAATATTCCAGTCTACAATAGTCTTTTTGTAAGCAATCAATATTTTGTCAATAGTCAGTTCTCGCTCATGTATGTGATGGACATCATTTCCCTCATGCTACTTGAAGACCATAAAATGCATGAAAATATGGAAAAAACGATTCATACAGTGAATAAAGATTTCTATTAAAAACGGGCTTTTGGTATAGTAAGAGAAATAATTGATTTGCAGTCGTCGATTCGTTTAATAAGTAAGTTGTCAACGGGGGCCAAAATATGCTTATTTTGGCTCTTTTTTCATTGATTATGAAAATTAATGAAGTGTCTCCGTATTACAAATTTTTTTAAGGAGACCTCTCCAATGGATTAGATAATTAATGAAAGATATAACAATCATTTAATGGCTTATTTAAAAGTTAAGCAAATATTTACTTGGGTTTGATGAAGCTTGGAATTTTTTTAAAAAAAGACGGGTGGATAATGTTTAAACGCTAAAAGACGAGACCAATTTTAACTAGGTCACGTCTCTTTATCATATCTTGGTGGATTTAAATTATCTATAAAAATTGCTAGAAGTTCTTTCCAATTCTATTTATCCCCACCAATACGTACTCCTTTCATAAAGTATTTATTTAGAAGAATGTATAATATCAATATGGGAATGATTGAAACAACTGAGGCCGCCATAATATAATTCCATTGCGTTGCATTTTGTGTTTGGAATGATTGTAAACCAAGAGTTAGGGTATATTTCTCTGGGGATGTAATATAAAGTAATGGTTTCATAAATTCGTTCCATAAACCTAAAAATACGAATACTCCTTGTGTCGCAATGCTTGCCTGTGCCATCGGAAATACAATTCTAAAAAAAGTTTGAGTTTTACTAAGTCCATCCATTTGTGCGGCCTCTTCCACTTCTTTAGGAAAATTCACAAAAAATTGCCTCATCATGAAAATATATGCGAAGTTAATAGCACCAGGCAAGATTAATGCATTATATGTGTCTAAAATTCCAATCGATTTCATAATTAAATAGTTTGGGATTAACAGAATTTGAGCAGGCACCATAATAACAACCAAAATAATTAAGAAAAGTGATTTTCTGCCTGGAAAATGCAAGCGTGCAAGTGCATAACCTGCCATGCTATTAAAAATAATGTTTAGAATAGTTCCTGAAATCGCTACAATAAATGAATTCAAAATCCATCTTGGAAATAGTGGATCGCGTGTGAAGATATAACTATAATTTTCTATAGTTGGATTTTTAGGTAATAAACTTAATCCGCCACCAATAATTTCGCTGTAGGGCTTGAAAGATGCCATTACTGCCCATAAGAAAGGGTATAATGTCACTAACCCATAACTGATTAATAATGTATAGGTGGCGATTTTCCAAAAGCTTTTTATTTTCATGACATTTCCTCTCTTTCTTCGTTGACATCTTCTTTATTTAATTTTCTAGTCAGCATAGATACAAGGAAAATAATGAGTGTCAAAAGAATTGCGATGGCCGAAGCATACCCCATTGTATCGAAGGATTTGAATGCATATTGATAAATAATCAAAGATAAAGTGAGGGTGGCGTTATTAGGGCCGCCACTCCCACCTGAAATAATATAGGCTTGGTCAAACAATTGAAAGCATCCTATAATTCCCATCAAGAGAACATAGTTGGTGATGGGTGCGATTTGAGGAATTGTAATCCTTGTCAACCGTTTCCATGCATTGGCTCCATCAACTTGAGCGGCTTCATACATAGTTTTGGGTATATCTTGTAGCCCTGCTAAGTATATTGTCATAAAAAATGGAACAGTAGACCAAATATTCATCACCATAATTGTTCCTAGTGCAAACCTTGTTTCGTTAATAAAATTAATTGGTTCTGCAATAATGCCGAAGTCAACTAATATATTATTGATGGGACCAGTTAAACTAAATAAAAACATAAAAATCATAGTTAATGCTGAACTAGATGTGAGTGTTGGCAGGAAAAAAATAGTTCTGAAAGTATTTTGAAATTTTATTCCTGAATTTAACAAAGATGCCATTAGTAGTGCTAATATGGTCTGACACGGAACAACAATAATAACGTATTGAATAGTGTTTTTAAGAGCAATCCAAACTCGTTCATCTTGAAAAGCATTTGCATAATTTTTCAACCCAACAAATTGATAGCTGGTCTCTCCAATCAAACTAACTTTGTTTAAAGAAAGAAAAAAGGCATAAATAATAGGCAAAAGCGTAAATACCGTCATGAGAATGATGGTTGGAAGCATAAAAGAAATCCCTTGTGTAGCCTCTTTTGTTTTGTGTTTAGATTTGTATGAATTCATTATCTCACCCTTTTCAGATATATTACTGTATGGGGCATATCGTAGATAGTACAGAAGAAATTAATGATATAAGACTATCAATTCACTACACAGTAATTATTAAATTTAGCAATCCCTATAAAAGTTACTGATATATAATTTTTATAGGGACTACATTTATCATTTAGTTTTTCAGTTGTACTTTAATATCTTTATTTGCTGTTTCAGTTGCTTTAGTCATTGCTTTATTCAATGTTAGTTCGCCTTTTAAAGCAGAGGGTATCATGTTTTTATATTGATCTGATACGATAGATAATGTTGTGCCATCCTGCCAAGGGGTTGCGTAGTTAGCCCCATTGACAAAGGGTTTTAAAATAGCATCTGACTCAATATCCATCTCTTTAGCAACAGACACTCGAGAGGGAAGTACCGATGCTCCTTCCGCCCATGTTTTCATCCCCTGTTTTCCCGTTAAGTAATCAATTAATTGCCAGGAGGCTTCTTTATCTTTTGAAGCGCTGTTCATTGCATAACTTACGGTAAATACCATAGTCCCTTTTTTACCATCTATTGTTGGAATCTCTTTTGTTCCGAATTCGACATCAGGGAAATTTTGTTTCAGATGTGCTATAGCCCAATTTCCTTCTACCATCATTGCTACCTTCGATGCTCCAAATGAATCGCCAGACCAATCTTGACCTAAATCTGCTGGACGCTTAATCAATCCGTTTTGATACCAATCAACTAGTGGTTGAAGAGCATCAATTGTTTTTTGATTATCTAAGTTGGAATAGCCATTTTTATCTATAATAGGTTCTCCAGAAGATTGCGCTATGTACATTTGTCGTGATAATTCTGCTGTAAATGCGCTAGGAACAACACCTTTTGGTAATTTAGTTTTTAATAGCTCTAAAAAATCCCCCATTTTATCAGCAGTAGTTGGAATCATATTTGGATCGATTCCCGCATCTGCAAACATTTTTTTGTTATAGAAAATACTTAGGGTCGAATAGTCTTTTGGTACACCATACTGTATTTTATCTTTACCAGTAAATGCATGATATACTGGACTATAAAAATCATTTGCATTAAAATTATCTGTTTTGTCAATAAAGTTATCAAGTGGCTCCAGAACTTTCTTATCAATTAAATTTGGGGCAAGGTAGGCATCTACATAAAAAACATCAGGTGCAGTTCCACCAAGTAAATCAGTTTGAAGTTGAGTTTCATAATCATTGTATATCTTCTCTTTCACTTGAATCCCTGTAGATTTTTCGAAATTTGCAATCAGTTTTTTTCGTGTCTTATTTTCGGCCTCAGTTCCTTTCCAAACTCCGAGTGTTAAAGTTTTATTGTTATTCTCATTCTTTTTTGTAGATTCAGTCCCATTCCCACAAGCAGAAGTAACTAGCAGAATGATAATAGTCAGTATCATTCCTGTCCATCGGATTATTTTTTTCATAGATAATTCTCCTTCCGTTTATTAAAGAAAGCGTATTCATTAATAAGTATTTTAAACCAAAACGTTTCGGAAATCAAGAGGATATTTAAAAAGGGAATAAAAATTAATAGTTGTAACTTTGATTAATATCAAATAAAATATATATATATAGTAAATTAGAAGTGGAGGTATAACGTTTTGGTAACAATTAAAGATATAGCAAAAGATACAGGATTTTCAGTAACAACAGTTTCCCGCGCCCTTAATGGCTATCATGACGTAAATGAGAACACGAGAGCGATAATCCATGCTTCTGCTCAAAAATTGCAGTACATCCCAAATATGTTTGCCCAAAGTTTAGTAACAAAAAAGTCAAAAACTATAGGTCTTTTAATTACAGATTTAAAAAGAGAAAGTGTAAAAGATAACTTTGTGTTTGAAGTGCTTTGTGGTGTGAATGAATATGTTTCTCAAATGGATTATGAAATGGTTCTGATTAGCACAACTACAGCCAGACAACGAAATAAGACATTTACGCAAGTTGTGGGGGAGCGTAATCTAGATGGCGTCATCATTCAAGGATTAAAAAAAGATGACCCGTATTTAACAGAAGCAGTTACTAGCGAGTTACCAACAGTTTTAATTGATATTCCAATTGAAAATAGCTCGACTGGTTATGTGACTTCTAATCAAGAAGAAAGTGTCAAAACAGCGATAAAATATTTATTTAGATTGGGCCATGAAAAAATTGGCTTTATGAACGGGCATAAACATGCTTATGTCAGCGAAACTCGCTTTAAGGCCTATCGTGATACACTTTCGGAATTAAATCTAGAATTTGATGAAAACCTTGTTTGTTATGGCGATTTTGAAGAAGAAAAAGCATATCAAGCGGCGCTTAATTTTTTACTAACCACATCCAATGTGTCTGCATTTTTTTGCGTCAGTGATATCATGGCTCTAGGTGTGTTAAAAGCAGCCCGAGAACTTCAGATTGAAGTACCAGAAGAACTTTCAATTGTCGGTTTTGATAATATTTTACTTTCGCGATATGTTAGCCCGCCGCTCACTACTATTGCTCAGAATCCGTTTGAACTTGGTGGAGCTGCGGCGAATTTGGTTCTAGATATTATTAACAATACAAGTTCAAAACATTATTTTGTTCTGTCAAATGAATTAATAGTTCGGCATTCGAGTGGCCCAAAACAGAAATAAAAGCTCTATCTAAGAGTTTTCAGACGGCTGACAAACGGTATTCTTCGTCGTTAAAGTCTCTGTTCCGATGCGCTCCGCATAACTTCTCACATGGTCAAGCAAACTACGCCTTTCCTGTTTTCGGTCATCTTATACTCGACTTTGCCTAGAATCTCACCATTTGTCAGTAGTCTGGTTTTTCGTATATTTTGAGTTTTTCTACAAGCTGAGCTCTATCTAAGAGCTTTTTTTTATTTCAATAATAGTTAAGAAAACAAAAATAATGGCAGAAAACCAATAAATAAATGTGAAGTAGGGAATGAAGAAACCAATAGCTTTTAAAACTGTCATCACTGCTAATGGTAATGTTAAACTGTATGCCGCAAACATCCAAAGGCTTTGGAATTTGGTCTCTGTATTTCGAGCAAATGGTATCGAAATGAGTGCTATAAGACTTACCATAAATATAGTAATAATAACTTGGAGAAGTGCTTTTACGTATTGATAAACAAAACCCAACTGTTTCCACGTGGAATTATTTTTTTTAAGAATCAAAAGTACATCTTTATTAGTGTAGCTGTTTTTTTCTCCCCAAATTGGAATATTGGCGTATGGCGTTAGGTTCTCAGATATAGCACCGTTCTTGCTAAATATAAAACCTTTCTTTTTTAACAATAGAACATATTTTGTTTCCACATACTGTTTTTTTTCGCTGATTAGTAAGGTTGTATCAAAAATTGGGACTGGTATAAGGAGAGGTTCTCCGTTGTAATCTAGACCATTTTTGGTGAGCGTAAATATATCCATTTCTTTTAACAGCGATTCATAATTTAAATGGGTAGTTTTTGAAAAACTAGACAGGCTGACAATAGATGACGAGAGAAATAATAGACAAAGTAAATAAAATAATGATCTCCAAATACTTTGAGGCTGCCATTTTGCTACTAATTTCCATTTGAAAAATAAACTTTGTTGAAACTGCTCTACTATTCGCATTTTTTATCACTTCCAAAACGTTATTTGTGTTCATTGATTATATTAAAATATTATATATTTTAAATCAATTTATATTTAACATTTGACTTACCAAAACGTTTTGGATAAAATGTAAAACATAAAGAAAGCGCTCACTATTCATTAAAATTGTTTTGAAGAAAGGATATTACAAAGTTATGCATGGACAGGAAAACAAATTATCTTTAGACTACGGAAAAGGTTCTGGAGATACAAAAAGTTGGCTTATCACAGAAATGTATTTTAATGATGAAGTATTAGGAAAAGCAGAAAGTATTTTTAGCCTCGGAAATGGATATATGGGGGTTCGATCTGCTACAGAAGAAAGATACTCAAAAGAAACACGTGGTCATTTTATTGCTGGGACATTTAATAAATTTTCAGGTGATAAAGAAGTGACAGAACTTCCAAATGCTGCTGATATGATTGAAATGGAACTTTTGCTGAACAACCAACACTTCCAACTTACACAAGGGGATATTATTTTTTATCAACGAACACTTAATCTAAAAGATGCGGAACTTGTTCGAGAGATTATTTGGCGCTCTCAATCTGGTGAAAAATATAAAATTATTTTTACCCGATTTGTGTCACTAGAAAATTTGCATATTGTAGGTCAAAAAATTTCTATAACACCATTATCTGGGAATTTGGAATTAAAGTTAGATTCCGGCATCGATGGACAGATGACAAATACGGGAACGCAACATTTTAAAGAAGGGACAATGCGCTTATATAACTCAAATATAATGAAATTTGAGGCGGAAACAACTGACTCTGATGTAAAATTTGCACATTTTTCACGTCATAGATTTATGCTAGAAAATGAAGTGCTCGAACCAAAAAGTACTATTTTTATGGAACGTAGGAAAATCTTTGCCACATATGAAATACCTTCTATCCAGAAGAATCAAACTCTAACAATTGAAAAAATATCCGGTGTGTATACAAGTCGCGATAAAAATTGGAAGTCTTCTGGCAGTGCGCTTGCCGATTTTTCTGAAACTGGAGATTACAATACTCTTTTTACTGCTCATAAGTTAGCTTGGGAAAATAATGTCTGGAAAAAATACCCTATACAAATCGAAGGGGATGACTTTGATCAGTTAGCAGTTCGGTTTGCGCTATATCATTTGACTATTATGACACCTGCGCACGATAATCGAATGAATATTGGAGCGAAAGGGCTTTCTGGAGAGGGCTACAAAGGGCATACGTTCTGGGACACAGAAATTTTTATATTACCCTTTTTTATTGCATCAAATCCAAAGGTTGCTAGACAACTTTTGGAATATCGTTCACTTTCATTGCCAGGAGCAATTCAAAAAGCAAAAGAAAATAAGTACGAAGGTGCTATGTTCCCGTGGGAATCAGCATGGTTAGAAGATGGTGAAGTGACGCCTGTTTGGGGCGCTGCAGATATCATCACTGGAGAGTCAACTAAAATATGGTCAGGCTTTATTGAACAGCATATTACGGCTGATATTGCATTCGCAGTTTGGCAGTATTACCAATTCACGGATGATGAAAAATTTATGAAAGAACATGGATATGAGTTGATTTTTACTACTGCTATTTTCTGGCAATCGCGACTTGAAAAAAAAGATGAGTATTATGAAATTACCGATGTTGTAGGCCCAGATGAATATAAGGAGCATGTGAATAACAATGCCTTTACGAACTATATGGCACACTGGAATTTGAAAAAAGCGATATATTATTATGAAAAACTGAAACAAGAAAATGCGGAACTCTATAAAATGCTTGATGATAAATGGAATATAGATTACTATTACCCGTTTTGGAAAGAAAAAGCTAAGACTCTTTTACTTCCAAAACCGAATAAAAAGTTAATTATTCCGCAAGATGATTCTTATCTATCAAAAAAAAATATTGACCTAAGTCGATATAAAGAGGAAGAACAGGTAGGCTCCCTTTTTCTGGACTATAGTCTGGAACAAGTGAATGAGATGCAAGTTACTAAACAAGCAGATGTAATGATTTTATTATATTTACTAGAAAATGAATTTTCGCCTGAAGTAAAACAAGCTAACTGGGATTATTATGAACCAAAGACATTACACGATTCATCGCTAAGTTATGCGATACACAGTATTTTGGCATCAGATTTAAATATGCCTCGCCTGGCTTATAAAATGTTCGAAAGAGCAAGTCGAATTGATCTTGGGCAAAATATGAAATCTAGTAACGCAGGAATTCATGCAGCTTCAATGGGTGGCATTTGGCAAGCGGTGATAAATGGATTTGGGGGCGTTCGCATGCTAGACGGTAGACTTTATCTAAATCCGCATCTTCCAGAGAAATGGACTAAACTAGAATTTCCTATTTTTTGGAAGTCTGTACAATTGATTATTAGTATTACTCAAACGGTTGTTAAAATTACAAATAAATCTAATCAGGATGTTCATCTAGTATTTGACGGAGATAACATTATCATTCCTGGTAATACAATATTTCATAGCAAATGATACTATAATTGCGAGATTTTAAATTAATATAAATGAAGTGGTTTTAAGGATACGTGCTATTTGAACCACCCATGCTGATAAAGTTTATGGGTGGTTTTTTGATTAAAACATTAATGTAGTGGATAAAAGCATAAGTATTAACTTCTTGAAAACATAAATATAGGGATAACTCGTTTGAAAAAGAGTGAGAAAGTATGATGAAAAATTAAGTTACAGGAGCATCTGTCATTGTGGTGGCTTTTGTCGTAGAAAATCCCTTGAAAATTAGGAACAACGTGTCGCTACTGAAATGGATATCAAAAACTTAAAAGGGATGTTTAAATAGGGGGGGAATATTGTTCATTTTAATTTCACAAAATAAAAATACGGATCAATGAAGCGTTTAAAATTCAGATAAAGTCTTTTTAACGAAAGCGTCTCTTATTGGGATACCTATGTTTTATATTCATTTAAGGATAAAGGCTTTTAAAATAGCTACAGAAGATTTTCTGATATTGTCCGGAAGAGTCAACATTCTTTCGAAGAGTTTACAAGAGAAATATCGTGTGTTAATAGGCAACACGAAAAGTTAATAGAGTCTACGTATTGATTTTTGTTTAATTTAGGGCGTATTATGATTTGTGAGTAAAGGATTAAGATTTTTTTAGTATATTAAAAGTGGTGGGAGCAACATAAGGAAATGGTAATATGGAGTGAACTTTCCTTCCTCATATTAATCAAAAGAATAGAGACCGTGAACTAAAAAGTGTTCACGGTCTCGTATTTTCCTAGACTTTACCATAAAAGGCTCAATCATGCCGTTTAAAGAACAGTGTTCCCGTTGCTAATGCTACGAGAAAGCTACCGATTGCAAAAAGAACATGATTATTGGTGTCACCTGTGCTTGGAAGTGTGTGATTACTTTCTTTTACTGAAGTAGAGACGACCTTTTGCGTGTCTGTTGCATGACTTGTTTGTCCGCCATGCTTATTTGAATTCGTTCCATCATTACTTATTTTTTCATATATATAAGTAACGGTTTCTGGGTCAGTTGTATATACTCCAGATTCGTGACCGTCTACTTTTTTTAGTGTATAGCCAGGAATATCTTTACTTTCCGTTTGATAAGTTGTTCCAACTACTCCAGTTAAGATAGTGTCTTTTGCGAGTGAAGTGCCAAATTCATCCTGATACTTCACAATTACAGTCCCATTTTGAACAGGTGTTTTTTCATAAATATAATTAATCGTTTGAGTTGTATTAGTAAATTGACCAGTAGGGTTTCCGCTAGTTTCTTTTAATGTATATCCGTCTATTATTTTTGGAGTGGATGAATAACTCTCTCCAATACTTCCATCGATTCTGGTAGAAGTAGCAAGCTCTAGTCCAGACGAATCTTTATAATTTACAATAATTGGTTTAGTATATTCAAAAAAAATGATGGGTATACCAGAAGGGCCGTACTCAGAAATATCGTAATAAGAATCATAACGATTTGTTCCAGTATATAGCGAGAAAGTTGATGATGATGGTTCGGCAGAAAAGATTAAAGCATTCTTTGTGGAATCATAACTAATACCGCTGGATAAATCAGTAACTGTTAAGTTATCCATAGTTAATTGTGATGAGGCATCATTGAAATGAATGTAGTTGTCTAGTGGAAGTATATTATCACTTCGGACGACTAGATTACCTAAAACAGTTTGAGCCGCAAAAGCCATGTAGTCTAGCTGAATATTAGGGTTTTGTATGGTTATATCTGTAATATAGTTATTTTCAAATGCCTGTTCATCGATATTTGCTATGTTTGTAGGAAGGTTAACACTCTTTAATTTATTTGCAAAAAAAGCAAACCTAGGGATATTAGTTAGAGAAGTGGAAAAAGTAATTTGTTCCAGTTGGTTGACGCTGAAAGAATTTATCCCAATTGATTGTACCGAATTAGGTAATACAAGTTGTTTCAATTTATTTTTTGTAAATGCTCCGTTAGAGATAGTGGTCACAGAATTTGGAATAGTAACAGAAGTTAGTCCCTTAGAGCTAAATGCTCCGTTGCCGATAGAGGTAACAGCATATTCATTGTTATTACCAATGTTCGCAGGAATAGCGACATCGGTTTTTGTTCCTGTATAATCTATAATTGTAGCTTCATTTCCACTTACAGTATATTCGAAATCTCCTGAAGTTTCAGCTAAGCTCACAACTGGAAACAAAAACAAAAGGAGTCCAAAAGAAAGAAAAACAAAGAAAAATTTTTTAAACATATTATTCCCTCCATCTTATGATTACTATCTATCTTGCTCATAAGTGTTTATTATAATATGTCAAATAATAACTAGGCTGTTTTTTTGCAAGATATATAATTATTATATACGAATGAGGAGTGATATATCTAGTAATACACACACAGCAAGAAACTTCAGAATGAAAAATGCAGTAGCTGCAACAGTTAACATTTGGAAATTTTCTGTTTAACTAGAGATGAAGAAATTAAGATAGGATAATCTAGCAATAGAATGATAAAAATATCAAGCTAAATCATAACGCTAACCTGGAGAAAAAATGTTACAAGAAGCAAAGCGACCATTTTTTGATATGTACCAATAATGTATAACTATTTTGAAGAAAATAAATCTGCGCAAAAAATGAAGGAAACAGTATTTTAGCATAGAAAAACACCTCAAATGTTAGAAAGTCGACCTAACTTTTGAGGCGAGTATAAGAACGTGTTTTTAATGTTATCTACTGTTTTCAATTTGCAAATATGATTTTAGTCCATCCGAAATGACTTTGTCGAACTCTTTTTTTGTCACAATCTCGCCTTTTGAAGGGATGGTAGGTACTTTTTCGTACGGTAACCAATTTAATTCAGTGGTGATATTGAAATGGTCATGATTTGCCTTGTCTTCATAATCAGTATCTAATGTTAGCTTACCAATTCCATAAGTTGAGTCGGGTATAAGTTTCATATGAATATCTAATTTGCGATTTTTGTCTTTTTGTAACTTTTTAAAATACGTGCGTATGTTATTTTGGTAGTTTTGCCATTCTTTTTTTGCATTCGTAGTCGACTCGTTTTTTTGTTCTAAAAGAAAGTTTGTAATGGCATCGTTTTTATCCCAGGCGGTAAGAAGTTTGTCTGCTAAAACAACAAGGTCTTCTTTATGAATAGCAATTTCAACTGTACCGTCTTTATTTGTTTTAAAACGATTATCATCTAGTTGGTTCATAAATTCATATAGAACAATACTCGTTTCTTTTTCTAGCTCATTTATTTGTTTAGCTTGCTTTTGCACTGTTTTTTTATCAATTGGTTGGTCAGAAATGTTTTGAAGCGCAGAATAAAAATCAAAATATTTTCCTTTTAAATCTTCATTTTCAGATAAAACAGTCTGATAAACTTGTTTAGAAGTTTCACTAAGAGCATCCGCTATATTTGGATCGAGGGTATAAAACAGATTAACTGGAACATAAATAAGCCCGTCTTGATTATTTTGAAGCGACTGAACATGTAAGGAATATTTATTCCAATGAATTTTTGCGTCCATGGTAGATGTTTGAATCATTGTGTCAGCAGAAATTTTAAAATCTGCTTCAGCCGTATTTAGGTTGTTAATCCCAAGCAATTCTTCATATTTAGAAGATGCATCATTAACTTTAATTTTGCTATCTATCGTAAATTGTTTCTTTGTACTTAGTTTTCTCATTGCATTTGTAAAGTCTGATTTGGGAGAGCTGCAACCTTGTAGTGAGAGAAAGAGCAATAGTAGGCTGATACCTATTATTACTTTTTTCATATAAAATCTCCTCCGATGAGTTAAAATACTTAAATTTGAGTAATGTTACAGAAAGCGATAATTGTTTCAATAGCATTACGCAGCATTAACAATAACATATCACGTAGTATTAAACAACCACATTTTTCTATTAAATGCTGAACTTTGTTTAAGCCGAATAAATTTTTTGCTTAAAATTAAGATATAAATTCTCAAATAAGAAGTAAAAGATGATAATTTAAACAGGAGTGGAAAAATTGTCTTATTCATAGTAAAATGAGGGACAGAAGATAAATCGTGCAGTTTTTTATAGTTGTAATCAAATTAGAATTATACTAAACTAGGACTATGCGAGCTTGCACGCAAAACAAACTAGGGAGGGTATTTTGAATGTCAACACTTAAGATTGAAGATTTACACGTTGAGATAGAAGGAAAAGAAATTTTAAAAGGTGTAAACCTTGAAATTTCAACTGGAGAAATTCATGCCATAATGGGACCAAACGGCACAGGGAAATCGACACTTTCGGCAGCCATTATGGGGCATCCTAAATATGAAGTAACAAAAGGACGTATTACGCTTGACGGAGAAGATGTGCTTGAAATGGAAGTTGATGAGCGCGCAAGAGCAGGTCTATTTTTAGCGATGCAATATCCAAGTGAAATTAGTGGTGTTACAAACGCTGAATTCATTCGTGCGGCGATTAATAGTAGACGTGAAGAAGGAAAAGAAATTCCACTCATGCAATTTATTCGTAAATTAGATGAGAAAATGGAACTTTTAGATATGGACGAAGAAATGGCTGAACGCTATTTAAATGAAGGATTTTCTGGCGGGGAAAAGAAACGCAATGAAATCTTGCAGCTGTTAATGATTGAGCCAGCAATTGCTATTTTAGATGAGATTGACTCGGGGCTTGATATTGACGCGCTTAAAGTCGTCTCAAAAGGTGTTAATGCGATGCGTGGTGAAGGTTTTGGTTGCCTCATTATTACGCATTATCAGCGCTTACTAAACTATATCGAGCCTGATTTTGTACACGTGATGATGCAAGGAAAAGTCGTTAAAGAAGGCGGCGCAGAACTGGCTAAACGTTTAGAAGCGGAAGGATATGATTGGATCAAGCAAGAGCTTGGCATTGAATTTGAAGAGGAAGAAGACGTAGTCGAAAAATAAGGAAAGTGGGGTTAAAATCATGACAGAAAATGTAATTGTAAAGGATGATTTTATCCGCGCTTTTTCTGAACATGCCAGCGAACCAGCTTTTTTAACCGAAAGTCGCTTGGCAGCTTGGAAATTAGCAAGTGAACTTGACTTGCCGTTTGTGGATAAAACGAAGATTGATCGCTGGAATTTCACGGGATTTGATACGTATGAAGGCATTAGTATGGGGATTTCAAATGAAGCTTTAGCCGACAAGGTCACCAATCTAGTGGATTTAAATAAAGCGGATGCGAACTATTATGTGCAAGTCGACACGCGTCCGGCAAGATTACAACTGAGTGAGGAGCTGCAAGAACAAGGCGTGATTTTAACGGACATTGTGACGGCGGCAAAAAATCACCCAGATCTTTTTAAACAATATTTTATGAAAGATGCGGTACAGGTAGACGAACATAAGTTGACTGCGTTTCATGCGGCACTTGTAAATGGCGGCGTATTTTTATATGTACCGAAGAACGTGGAAATCAGTGAGCCGATTCAAACGGTTTTTGTACAGCAAGATGCGAAAAAACCACTTGTGAATCACGTGTTAGTTGTGGCTGACGACAATAGTTCTGTGACCTACGTGGAAAACTATGTGTCGCTTGACGAAGAGGGCACTGGTATCGCGAATATTGTGGAAGAAGTTATTGCGAACCGGAATGCGCGGATTACATTTGGCGCGGTAGACAACTTGTCAAAAGGCGTTACAACCTATGTTAATCGTAGAGGCCATATTGGCGCTGATTCTACAATTGAGTGGGCGCTTGGTCTAATGAATGACGGTGACACCATCAATGAAAACATCACGAATTTGATGGGTGACGGCTCAACTGGTGATGTGAAGACGGTGACTGTTGGGCGTTTCAAGCAGATACAAAACGTGACGACAAGAGTGACTCATTACGGAAAAGCCTCCACTGGGACTATTTTATCCCACGGTGTGATGAAAGATAAAGCAACAACGATATTTAACGGTATTGGGCATATTAAGCACGGGGCATCGAAGTCTGATGCGCAGCAGGAATCGCGTGTGTTAATGCTTAGTAAAGGTGCGCGTGGTGATGCGAATCCGATTCTATTAATTGATGAAAATGACGTTGTCGCAGGGCATGCTGCTTCTGTTGGACGTGTTGACCCAGTTCAACTCTTTTATTTGATGAGTCGAGGGATTTCAAAACAGGAGGCGGAGCGTCTAGTCATTCACGGGTTCCTTGATCCTGTCGTGAAACAGCTACCAATTGAAGGCGTGAAAGTGATGTTAAAGGAAGTTATCGAAGGGAAAGTGCGCTAAATGAAAGATTTCGCCAAAATTCGTTCTGACTTTAAAATTCTTGAGCAAGAAGTAAACGGAAAACCGCTTGTTTATTTAGATAATGCAGCGACTGCGCAAAAGCCGAAACAGGTGATTGACGTATTGACTCATTATTATGAAACGGATAATGCAAATGTTCATCGCGGTGTACACACGCTTTCCGGGCGCGCAACGGATGCTTATGAAGGTGCGCGTGAGAAGATGCGGGCATTCATTGGGGCGAAATTCGTGCAGGAAATTATTTTTACACGTGGTACGACGACGGCACTCAATTTGGTAGCGGATAGCTACGGAGCGGCGAACATTACGAGCGGGGACGAGATTGTCATCTCGCACCTTGAACATCACAGCAACTTCATTCCGTGGCAGCAGCTCGCAAAACGCACGGGCGCAACGCTTAAGTTTATCGAACTCGAACAAGATGGGACGATTTCTGTTCGTAAAGCGGCTTCCGTTATTAGCGCTAAAACGAAAATTGTGGCATTGGCGCATGTTTCAAATGTGCTCGGGACGGTGACACCAATTGCTGAAATCGCAGAAATCGCGCATCAAAATGGTGCTGTCATCGTGGTTGACGGGGCGCAAGCTGTTCCGCATATGGCCGTTGATGTAACTAAGCTTGACGTCGATTTTTATGCGTTCTCAGGCCATAAAATGCTTGGACCAACTGGAACGGGCGTTTTATACGGAAAAAAAGCACTTTTAGAAAAAATGGAACCGACCGAATTTGGTGGCGAAATGATTGATTTCGTTGATTTATACGACTCAACGTGGAAGGAACTCCCGTGGAAATTTGAAGCGGGGACACCAATTATTGGGGAACAAATTGCGCTTGGCGCGGCGGTAGACTATTTAACGGAAATTGGCATGGAAGCCGTTCATACGTATGAGCAGGAGCTCGTTCACTATGCCCTTTCTGAAATGCAAAAAATATCTGGCATTACAATTTATGGTCCGCTAGATGCGAGTAAACGCGCTGGTCTTGTGACATTTAATTTAGAGGGCGTTCATCCGCACGATCTTGCCACTGTTCTTGACGAAGAAGGAATCGCCATTCGGGCCGGGCACCACTGTGCTCAACCACTCATGAAATGGCTTGGCGAAAATTCAACGGCTCGCGCAAGTTTCTATATTTATAACACAAAAGAAGAAGTTGATAAATTCATCAAAGGATTAAAGTTAACGAAGGAGTATTTTGGCCTATGACAAGTCGTAAATTAGACGCACTTTACAGGCAAGTGATTATGGATCATTACAAGAATCCTCGGAATAAAGGGGAGCTCGCGGACTCTAACGTCACAATTGACTTAAACAACCCGACTTGTGGTGATGAAATTCATTTGCACTTGAAAATAGAGGACAATAAAATTACTGCTGCAAGCTTTACGGGAAGTGGATGTTCCATTTCGATGGCAAGCGCTTCTATGATGACAGAAAGCGTTATTGGTCATACGGAAGATGAGGCGCTCGAAATGTCCCACCAGTTTTCCGAAATGGTGCAAGGGCACGATCATGATACTATTGACGAATACGGGGATGTGGAAGCTTTAGCTGGCGTCGCAAAATTCCCAGCACGAATTAAATGTGCGACGCTTGCATGGAAAGCAATGGAGCGTGCCATTCGCGAAGAAAAAATGCGTTAAAGGAGGAATAAAATATGACTGAAATTCCAGATATTGGCGAATACCAATACGGATTCCATGATAAAGATACTTCTGTTTTTCGTACAGAACGTGGGTTAACGGAAGATGTTGTACGTGAAATTTCGAAAATTAAAGAAGAGCCTGAATGGATGCTCGACTTCCGTTTGAAATCGCTCAAACAGTTTTATAAAATGCCTATGCCAACTTGGGGCGGTGACCTTTCAGAACTAGATTTTGAGGATATCACATATTACGTAAAACCTTCTGAGCAGACCGTTCAATCTTGGGACGAGGTTCCGGAAGAAATTAAACGTACATTCGATAAACTTGGAATTCCAGAAGCCGAACAAAAATATTTAGCAGGTGCATCTGCTCAGTATGAGTCCGAAGTGGTCTATCATAACATGAAAAAAGATTTGGAAGAACTTGGCATCGTCTTTAAAGATACCGATACCGCACTAAAAGAAAACGAGGACATCTTTAAGGAACATTTTGCGAAAGTCATTCCACCATCTGACAATAAATTTGCTGCATTAAACTCCGCTGTTTGGTCGGGAGGCTCGTTCATCTATGTACCTCCTGGCGTTAAAATCGACACGCCACTACAAGCCTACTTCCGAATTAATTCTCCGAACATGGGGCAATTCGAGCGGACGCTTATTATCGTCGATGAAAACGCGAGTGTCAATTATGTGGAAGGCTGTACAGCCCCCGTTTATACGACAAACTCGCTTCACTCAGCCGTCGTTGAAATCGTCGTAAAACCTGGCGCTTACTGCCGTTACACAACGATTCAAAACTGGGCGAATAATGTTTATAATCTCGTAACGAAACGAACATTTGTTGAAGAAAATGGTACGATGGAATGGATTGATGGCAACATCGGTTCTAAATTAACGATGAAATACCCATCTTGCTACCTTAGAGGAGAAGGCGCGCGTGGCATGACCCTTTCAATCGCCATCGCAGGGCGCGGACAACGCCAAGATGCTGGTGCGAAAATGATGCACATGGCACCAAACACATCAAGCACCATCGTTTCTAAATCCATCTCCAAGCACGGTGGTAACGTCACGTATCGCGGCATCGTCCATTTCGGTCGTAATGCAGACGGCGCTCGTTCCAATATCGAATGTGACACGCTTATTATGGATAACGCATCAACATCCGATACAATCCCTTACAATGAAATTTTAAACAATAATATTTCCCTTGAACACGAAGCAAAAGTATCTAAAGTGTCCGAGGAACAACTTTTCTATCTTATGAGCCGCGGTGTTTCAGAAGTCGAAGCCACTGAAATGATCGTCATGGGCTTCATCGAACCGTTCACGAAAGAATTGCCAATGGAATACGCCGTTGAAATGAATCGGTTGATTAAATTTGAGATGGAAGGGTCGATTGGATAAGCATCATTTAAAAACTTGTATAATGCCAACTATATCTGGCGTTATACGAGTTTTTTGTTGTATAATTGAATGTGGAACGTGTTTTTCGCAACCAATTGGGGGAACTTGTATGGGCTGGTTGCGCGGGAGCGCTTAGGTGACAAGACTTAACTTTCTGAACACGGCTATACTTAAATTTTAAAAAAGAAAAGTGAGGTATTAACATGGGGGATGGATTAAATCAGCGTCTTTTTAGTGCAGCGGATAGCCTCCGTAGCAAAATGGATGCATCCGAATATAAGAACTATTTATTAGGGCTTATTTTCTACAAATATTTATCTGATAAACTGCTTCAAAAAGTAGTGGAACTAGGGGCAGAATCACTTGAGGAATATGATACGGTAGAAAAACAAACGGAATATTATATTAAACAATTAGAAGATGAATCGATAAAGCAGGATGTGATTGATGCTCTTCTTGACACGATTCGTTACGCGATAGAACCTGATCATCTTTTTAATGTTTTAGCTAAAAAAGCCCACAACAATACATTCCAATTAAATGATTTGAAAAAAGGATTTCTAGAAATTTCGGCTAATTTTAGTCAGTTTAAAGGTTTATTTGATGATGTTGATTTGGAATCAAACAAGCTAGGCCTAGATGCCCAACAGCGCAATCTGACCATCACAGAAGTCCTTAAAAAGCTTAGTGATATTGATATTCTTGGGTACGGTGGGGATATTATTGGTGATGCGTATGAATATTTAATTGGTCAGTTTGCTTCTGATGCTGGAAAAAAAGCGGGTGAATTTTATACTCCGCATATGGTATCTGACATGATGGCACGCATCGTAACACTTGGTCAAGAAGAGAAAAGTTTATTTAGTGTGTATGACCCAACGATGGGGTCAGGGTCGTTAATGCTGAATGTAAGAAATTATTTAAAATATCCAGATAAAGTGAAATATCACGGACAAGAACTCAATACGACAACGTTTAACCTAGCGAAAATGAACTTAATTTTGCACGGTGTTGAAGCCGAAGCGCTCAACAACTTAAAAAATGCGGATACGCTTAACAAAGACTGGCCACGGGAGGAGCCGTATACATTTGATTCCGTCATTATGAACCCGCCTTACTCAGCTCACTGGTCTTCAGATGAGAAGTTTTTAAAGGAGTCTCGTTTTGATCGTTACGGCAAACTAGCACCAAAATCAAAAGCCGATTTTGCTTTTCTGCTTCACGGACTTTATCATTTAAAAGAAACAGGGACGATGGCAATCGTTCTCCCGCATGGTGTTCTTTTCCGCGGTGCTGCTGAAGGGGTCATTCGCAAAAACTTGCTCGAAAATGGCGAGATTGACACTGTAATTGGCATGCCCGCAAACTTGTTTTATGGCACCCCTATCCCGACTACCGTGATTGTTCTTCGCAAAAACCGCACAAAACAAGATGTTTTATTCATCGATGCAAGTAAGGGCTTTATTAAAGGCAAAAATCAAAACATGCTTTCGGAGGAAAATATCGATAAAGTGATTGCCGCCTACAAAAACCGAAAAGACGTGGAAAAATTCGCTCACCTTGCGAGTTTTGAAGAAATCAAAGAGAATGATTATAATTTGAATATCCCACGTTACGTGGATACGTTTGAAGAAGAGCCGCCTGTTGATATGGCAAAAATCGGTAAAGAAATGAAGGTGATTCGCGCTGAGAAAGCGGAGTTAGACAAAAGTCTATACGAAGCGATTTCAAGTTTGCAGTACAACCCCGAGGACGAAGAGTGGATTAAAGGGGCATTAGAGGTGTTTGACGATGGCAAGTAAACGAGTACCTGAGATTCGATTTGAAGGGTTTAGTGAGGATTGGGAAGAGCGGAAGTTGGGGAGTTTGGTTGAACAAGTGATTAGAGAAGTTCCTAAACCAAGTGAACCCTATTTTAGAATGTCAGTAAGATCTCATGCAAAAGGTACATTTAGGCAGTTTGTAGATAATCCTGAAAAAGTAGCAATGGATAAACTTTTTGTTGTAAGAAAAAATGATTTAGTTATCAATATTACTTTTGCTTGGGAACATGCAATAGCTGTTGTTCCTGATAGAGATGATGGATTACTTGTTTCTCATAGATTTCCAACATACAGAGCTGATGGGAAGTCTGATATAGAATTCTTGCACTATATGGTTTCAAAAGAAGAGTTTAGACAACAGCTAGAGCTAATATCACCAGGTGGAGCAGGTCGTAACAGAGTATTAAACAAGAATGATTTTTTAAAACTAAAAGTTATTGTCCCAAATTTAAATGAAGAACAAGAACAAATTGGGAACTTTTTTAAACAGCTAGACTACACTATATCTCTTCACCAACGCAACCTTGAAAATCTCAAGACAAAGAAAAAAGGGCTACTACAAAAAATGTTCCCGAAAGAAGGCGAGAAAGTTCCTGAACTTCGGTTTCCTGGATATAATGATAATTGGAATGGCACGGCTTTAAGCAACATAGTTAATAAATATGATAATTTACGTGTTCCAATTACAGCGGCAAAAAGAATCAAAGGAGAAGTTCCATATTATGGGGCAAATGGCATTCAAGACTATGTCAGTGGTTATACCCATGATGGGGAATATGTATTAATTGCTGAAGACGGGGCGAATGATCTAGAGGATTATCCTGTTCACCATGTTAAGGGGAAAATTTGGGTCAATAATCATGCGCATGTTTTACAAGCAAAAATAGATAAGGCTGATAATAAATTTGTTAAAAATGCCATTAAGAATACGAATATTAGACCATTATTAGTTGGTGGAGGAAGAGCAAAATTGAATGCTGAAGTAATGATGAAATTGGAAATTGACGTACCCACTTTAGAAGAACAACAAAAAATCGGTCAATTTTTCAAACAACTCGACGACAAAATTGCGCTTGAAGAACGAGAATTAAAATTACTACAAGAAACTAAGAAAGCTTTCTTACAAAAAATGTTTGTTTAGGAGGTACATGAATGAAACAACTAACTCACTTTGATGAGGCTACGATTGAAAAACAACTAATTCAACTACTCGGAGAAGGTCATAACCAGTGGACTTATCGCCCAGATTTGAAATCAGAAGAAGATTTATGGCAAAATCTAAAGCAAAAAATCATCCAAAATAACACGGCGGAAATCGGTGAACATCCGTTAACCGACGAAGAATTTGAGGGAATTAAAACGGAATTTTTATTAAAAACCCAAACCCCCGTTGATGCTGCAAAATGGCTCAGGGGGGAAAACGGGGTGGCGCGAATTAAAATTGACCGTGAAGACGCTGCGCTCGGTTCCATGTCGCTTGTTCTTTACCGCGGGCTCGATGTGAATGGTGGTCAGTCTTCCTATGAAGTCGTCAACCAAATTGCTAAAAAAAGAGAGCACATAGAGGCGCGAGATCGCCGTTTTGATGTTACCTTGCTCATGAACGGCTTACCCATCATACAAATTGAACTGAAAACGGTTACTGCTAAAGATGGCGTTTTTCAGGCATTTGAACAAATTAAAAAATATGCTGAAGAAGGATTATTCCACAATAATATTTTTGCAACACTTCAATTGTTTGTTATTTCAAATGAAAAAACAACGCGTTATTTTGCGAATGCATTGCCTGAGCATATGCAACGTAAGTACATCTTTAGTTGGCGAACAACAGATAATAAAAAGATAGATAGCCTAAATGAGTTTAGTAGACAGGTGTTAAGCATCCCAGCTGCACACCGCATGATTACAGATTATACCGTTATTAGTGAAGTTCAAGACACTAGACATTTACTCGTCTTACATTCTTACCAAATCCATGCCATAGAAGCCATACATGCAGCGGCAATAAAAAGACAATCTGGCTATATTTGGCATGCAACAGGTTCAGGAAAAACATTAACGAGCTTTGTGGTTACGAAATTACTAACACGAGCAACGAATGTAGGCCGAACTATCATGCTTGTTGACCGAACAGATTTAGATAACCAAACAAACGATGAATTCACTAAATTTGCTTCTGAATATAATACAGGAATCTCCTCAGGCAAAGGAAAAGCTAATACGCTTATTGTGGGTACTGGAAATTCAACAGAATTAAGTCGGGTGCTCCTTTCTGAAGCGAATTCAAGCGTGATTATTATCACAACACGTCAGAAATTAGAAGCCGCGCTGAAAAAAGCAGAAAAGCTAGAGAAGGAAAAAGGGACAAATCGCTTTGAAAAATTAATGAATGAGCACATTGTTTTTATCGTGGATGAATGTCACCGTGCAGTAAGTGCAGAAAATATGAAACGAATTAAAGAAGTTTTTCCAAAATCAACGTGGTTCGGCTTTACGGGCACCCCTATTTTTGAGGTTAATAAAAAACAGGCAAAAGGGGAATTAGCGCGTACAACAGAGGATCAGTACGGAGAAGAGCTACATACGTACACGATTAAAAATGCGTTAGATGACGGGGCAGTTTTAGCATTTCAACTTGAACATGAAAATACTCTAAATACCACTACTTTAGACAACAAAATCTTAAATGACCTTAGGCAAAATGAAAAGTACGCGAATAAGTCTGTAGATAATTTAAATAAAATGATTGATCAGATGGATGGCATCACAAAAGAGACGTATCTTGATGCCGCAATATACGAAAATGATGAGCATATTCAAACGGTAATCCGTAAAATTTTCAAACCGGATAATGCCTATACAAAATTTGATTTCGCAGGTGGAAGACCAACCAAATCGGCTATTTTAACCACAAGTTCGATTGCAATGGCAAAACGCTATTATAAAGCCATCAAGGAAATGACAAAAGACCCAAATTGGATGGAAAAAGAGTTTGCGGGAAACACCGTTCGGGCAGGCCGGGCAATTAGTGACCCCGATTTTCCGCGTATTGCTATCACATATTCGCTTGACGAAAAAAAGGGCGAGGCCACAAAAAAAGAAGATGAAATGAATGAAATCATCGCCGATTATAACAATTACTACGGTACAAAATGGTCGGTTAACCAGTTAAACGCCTACAACAGTAATATTAATGAGCGCCTTGTGCGTGATAAGGCGGAGTTTAAACAATTTGGTGAGCAAGTCGACCTCGTTATTGTCGTGGACCGGCTTCTGACGGGCTTTAATGCGCCCACAATCCAAACGTTATTTGTTGACCGCCATTTAGAATATGCAGGCCTAATCCAAGCTTTCTCCAGAACAAACCGTACTTTTCCGAATAAAACGAAAGGTCTAATCGTCACGTTTAGAAAGCCGTACACGATGAAGAAGAATGTAGACGATGCGACAGAACTCTATTCCAAAAAACAAGAAAATCTTGGCTTAATTTATCCGACTTACGAGGAGTCAAGAGAACGTTTTAAAAAGGCGTATGAAAAAATGGAAGAATTTTCGTATGATATTGATGAACATACGAATCTTGAGGTGCGGATTGATTATGTAAAAGCTTTCCAAGAGTTGAATAATTCTTTTGAAGCGCTTGTAACATACGACGATTATAACGATGAAATAGATGAATCTGTTATACTTCAAAATCAAGTTTCCTGGATAGAGGAGCAAGTAGGGCGATATGAAACGGTAAAAGGTTCCTTAGTTGAAATTGAGGAAACTTTAGCAGACACATCGAATGATTTTACCGAGATTGAATTTTACGAGGAAAATAGTGTGATGCGTTATGATATTGACTCTGCCTATATCGACCATCTTCTAGGTAACTACTCGGTAAACAACACGGATATTCGTGCTGATATTGAGAGGACCTTACAGAAATTAAATAAATCAAATCTCATAAAAAACGTTTATCGTGCCATTTTAGATGCGATAGATAGCGGGGAAATTAGTGAGGATGCTGATATTTTTGAAGTGAAGCGCCAATTCTTTACGGATAAAATCAACACAACCATCCGTGAGTTCGCCGCAAAATGGATGGTGAGTGAAGAGGAACTTGACTTTTCTTCAAGGGAATACTCACTTAGTTCAAAGGAACTTCCTAATATGAATGCGATTATTAAAAGCAGGGACTTTAAAAAATATAAAAGCATCCACCCAGAAGCTAATGCCTTCGCGGCAAGAAGTGAATTAAGTAAGGAATGGAAAGAAGTTTTGGATGAAATTATTGTACCGCTTAAGAATGAGTTAAGGTAGTGTGACTATAAAATCAACTAATTGGGGGAGAGATATAAATCATGGAAGGAAATGTAAGGCATCTGACGGAGTATCTACGTGGGGCTACAAAGTTAATTATCCCAGTTTATCAGCGTAACTATGATTGGAAGATTGAGAACTGTAAACGATTAATGGAAGATTTAATCATGTTAGAAAAGGAAAATAAAGAAACACATTTTTTTGGAAGTATGGTTGTGAAACCAGGAAATCTTTCGCAGGAAATTATTGTAATTGACGGGCAACAAAGGCTGACTACAATATCGTTATTGCTATTAGCATTAAAAAATTGGATGAAGAATCATAATATATCAGGGGAAAGAATTAACCCGAAGAATATTGAAGATACATTTTTAATGGATACTTTTAGGTCTGAAGTGGATAAATATATATTAATACCGAACCCCAGAGATTTTGAAACATATAAAAAATTATTTAGCGATGAAAAATTTTTTGTCAGAGATTCAAATTTAACATTAAATTATGAGTATTTTTATCATGCACTAGATAAAGAGACTATTTCATTAGACAGTTTGATGAATTCAATAGAAAAATTACAGGTTATGATTGTCAACTTGAATTCTCCAAATGATGATCCACAGCTTATTTTTGAAAGTTTAAATTCAACGGGTGTCGACTTGACAGATGCTGATAAAATTAGGAATTATCTGCTGATGAATGAGGTGCCAGATGCACAAGTTGCTTATTTTAAAAATTACTGGGAACCGATTGAAGAGAGGACAAATTTTGATTTAAGTTCTTTTTTTCGGGACTATTTAACAGTTAAAAATTATAAGTATCCGAATATCTCGAAAGTCTACGAAACATTTATAGAATTTTATAGTCTTAAATATAATGATAAAATGTCCTTTTTTGATGAGGCTTCTGATTACTCGCTAGCTTACCAGCAAATTTTGACTGCCGAGACAAATAATAAAGAAATAAATTCAATTTTAATGCGTTTTAATGAACTACAGTCAACTGTTGTAAGACCATTTTTAATGGCAGTTTTATATGACTATAATCGAAATGAATTAAAGAGCTTTGAGGTTACAGAGCTGTTTAATATTTTAGAGAACTATATTGCAAGACGAATGATTGCCAAAATACCATCTAATGCATTAAATAAGGTAATCGCAACACTTTATCGTGATTTGAAACGTTTGAGGGAGGATTCAAATGATGAGATAGCTATAAAAGATTTGTTTAGCTATCAGATTTTAACCAAAACGAGTACGGCAAAAATGCCTGACGATTTTACAATAATTGACCATTTACGTACAAATGATTTTTATAATATGAATCCTTATTTTAGAACATATTTTTTTGAGCGACTCGAAAATTATGGGCATACAGAAGATTTGCAAATTTATCAGGGAGTTCGAGAAAGGAAGTATTCGATTGAACATATTATGCCAAGGAGATTAACTCTAGCATGGCAACAAGAATTAGGAATGAATTATAAAAAAGTCCATCAAAAATATTTAAATCAGTTGGGCAATTTAACGCTTACGGGGTACAACTCCAAGTACAGCAACAAGACATTCATTGAAAAGCAAAACATGGAGAAGGGTTTTAAGGAAAGTCATTTTGTTAATTTAAATAAGATACCAGCTCAAGCTGATTCATGGAGTGAAAGAGAAATTTTAAAACGAAGTGATGAATTAATTGAAATGGCACTTAACATTTGGGAATACCCGCAAACTGAATTTGTCCCCCGTTCGCATGAAGATGAACTTATTATTTTTGACGGAGAGCAAACATTTACTGGTTATAAAATAAGAGGATACTGCTTTCAAAATGATGAGTATCAAATTGTAGCTACGTGGAAAGAATTTTTTGTTCAATTTATGAGAGGATTAACTGAAATTTCTAGTATGCCAATCATTGAATTAATGAAAGGTGAGGGGTCAAATGGTTTAGAAGGGTTATTTAGTGGGGAGCCCTCGACAACAAATAGTGAAGTGATATCAGGAGTATACGTTAATATTGATCTTTCTAATGTGCGGAAAATGGGTTATATCAGACGATTAATGGAACTTTTTAATTTAGATTTCTCGAGTTTGAAGGTTGATGCAATTAAATATGGAAATAAGGAAGAGAATTTCGAAAAAGATATTGAATTTGTTGATTAATGATTTTATTCGGCATGAGTTTTTCCTCCCCCCATTTACAAACCCCTTTCATTCGGCTAAAATGAAAGGGGTTTATTGTGACTGTTTTCACGAAAAGGAGAGTTGAAAATGAGTTTTCATGTTTTGATGTATCATGAGTTGCGTGAGCGGGGGACAATTGGGGAGAGCGGGACTTCGGCGGTTGAAGTGGCGACAAATTGTGATGCCGCGCTTCCAAAGGCACTTTTTGCGTACACGGATGACTTCGAAAAGCAAATGGATATGTTGCAAAACGGGGGATTTAATATCATTTCGATGCAAGATGTTCGGGATTTTTACGAAAAAGGGAAAACTTTGCCTGAAAATGCCGTACTAATTACATTTGATGATGCCTTCCAATCTGTTTTGCGGTACGCTTACCCGGTGTTGAAAAAACGTGGTTTACAAGCAACTTTATTTGTTGTGCGTGGCTGGCTAGCTAAAACCGCCAAGCGTTTTAATCCTGAAAAATCAGTGGTCATGAGCGAGCGCGAGGTGAATGAAATGCGTGATGTGTTCACGTTTGCGAACCATACAACGGATTTACATAATCTAGAAGGGGAGAAAAGTACGTTTCAAACGGCAACGACAGAGGAACTTTTGGCGGATTTAAAGGAGTGCGCGGAATTTGTCGATGAACCAGATGTTTTTGCCTATCCGTTTGGGCTTTATGATGAAAAATATGCAGTACGCTTAGAGCAAGCGGGAATGAAGCTGGCTTTTACGACTAAACCAGGGCGGAATGAGCGCGAAACGGCGCCGCTTGAACTATGTCGCCAAGTTGTCGCACTCGGCATGACAGCGGAAGCTTTGCAACAAATTTTATTAAAGGATGGGAAAAAGAAGTGAAAAAATGGATTGGAATTTTACTAGTCGTTTTAATTGGGGTAGTCGCTACGGGGTGTTCAAATTCAGAGGCAAATCAGGCGGCGGAGTCAAAAACGGACACAACGAATGAGGTGCTGCGTGTTGGCACGCTACCAGCCGAATCTGCTATTCCGATTATTTTAGCAAAAGAAAAGGGCTTTTTTGAGGATGAAAAAGTGAATGTGGAGATTATCCCGTTTAATGCGCCTAACGACCGTAACGTCGCGGCACAAGCTGGGAAAATCGACGGTATGATTGGCGACGTGATGACGGCACTTTCCATGCGTGATGGGGGAATGGATTTTACGATTACGTCCGATATTAACGAAGATTTCAAATTGCTTTCCTCACCTGATTCAGGAATTACGGATATTAAACAGCTTGACGGTAAGGAAGTTTCGCTTGTTCCAAAATTTTTGCTTGAATACATTATGGACGAAATGGCAGCAAAAAATGATATCAGCTATAAAATCGTACAAATCCCGTCGATTTCTGCACGTTATGAAGCACTTTTAAATAATCAAGTGGATTCTGTTATTTTTACAGAACCGCAAGCCACTTTGCTTGAGAAAAATGGCGCCCATGTTCTCGGAAGCTCACGAGAATACGGGATTAAAGGTGGCACAATTAGTTTTGCAAGCGATATTGTAAAATCGAGAGAAGCAGACATTGCCGCGTTTTACAAAGCATACAATAAAGGTGTTCAGTATATGAATGAACACGATGCTAGTGATTATGCCGCTATTTTAAAAGCATACAAATTCCCAGATGCGATGACCGATTACTTAGAAAATAAGGAAATGAATTATACGAAGGCTCAAAAAGTAAGTGAAAAACAATTTGATAGCATTGAAAAATGGACGAAAGAAAAGGGCATGATTCAAAAAGATTATTCGTATGAGGAAATGACCGATTTTTCAATGTTGGATTGATGGGTACGCTTGCGGTTTTTAAGGACTTCGCTATAATTAGAAGAAAAGGGTTTGGAGAGGGAGAACGTTTTGGAGAAATATTTAATTTGTACCGATTTAGATGGTACTTTGCTCGCGGATAATCATAAGGTACCGAGGAAAACACGGCGACTTCTCCGAAAATTGATAGCCGAGGGGCATTATTTTTCGGTAGCGACTGGTCGAATGTTTCACGCCGCTAATGAATTTGCTAAAAATATTCACGAAGAAGCGTTTGTCATTGCTTCAAATGGATCAATTGCGGCTAGCAAAGAGGGGATTTTCCACCATGTGAAAACGGATAATGATGCGCTTTTAAAAATTTATGAGATTTGCCATGCTAAAAAGGTAAGGGCGTTCTTTTTTTCAACGGATACGGTATTCTATATTGGTGAAGTCCCGTCCCATTTTAAACAAGAAGATGATAAAGAGCGTGTTCAGGCGGTGAAGCATGTTTCGGTGAACGAGCGTGCGACGTTTCTGGAATTTGTTGATGAGATGGTGAACGGTTTGATTGTGGAGGAGCAGGATTTATCGAGAATTGAAAAATTGCGTGTGGAGCTTGAAGCGCTTCCGAATGTGCATTTTTTGTCTTCTCATATGAATAATATCGAGATTTTGCCCGAGCGAATTGATAAGGCGGTGGCGGTGCGGAATTTGGCTGAACGTCTTTCTGTGAAGCAGGAAAATGTGATTGCTTTTGGCGACGGTGAAAATGACATTGGTATGATTGAATACGCTGGAATTGGCGTTGCAATGGGAAATGCGAATGATGAGCTGAAAGAAAAAGCTGATTTTGTGACGGAAACGAATACAAAAGAAGGCATTTATAAGTTTTTAAAGCAATTGCGTAAAAGTAAAGCGTTATAATGTAGCTTTTGACGATAGATAAAGTTGCCAAAACTCGTTTGGAGAACTTTATCTATCGTTTTTTATGGGCGAAAAAATTTGGATAAATGATAGCCTCTTTTATTGTATAAAGCGTTTAGCCAATAAATCGGTTAATTTAAATAAGAAAAATCCAAGTAATGACAATGCAAGGATACCGCAAAACATGTCAGGGTAGTCAATAACCGACCAGGCATTCATAATGTAATAACCAAGCCCGTACGTAGTTGCGTAATTTTCCGCAAAAAAGAGTGAAGCAAGCGAAATACCGATAGCGATGCGAAGCCCGTTAATAATATGCGGTGAGATCGCTGGCAAGAGCAAATGCTTAAACCTCATAAAAGGCGTAGCATGGAAGGAAAACATGATTTTCTCCCAGTTTGGATCAATTTGCTTTACGCCATCACGCGCAGATAAAACAATTTGAAAAACGATAATCCAAATAACGAGCATGATTTTTGATAGATCAGAGAGCCCATACAAAAGCATGAATACGGGTAAAAAGGCAACCTTTGGAATCGGATAAATGTAGTAAAGTATCGGTGAGAGCCATTTGTCGGCCAACTGGTTTGCGCCAATAAAAATGCCAAGCGGGATACCAATAAGAAGTGAAACAAGAATCGCCACAACAATTCGATACAAGCTCATGAGTGCATGTGGAATTAGTTCGGGAATTTTCTCGAAAAATAAAATGCTCGTTGCAAGCGGCGCTGGAATGACTGGGCTACTTACAAGAAGGTAAAGCAACTCCCAAATGAGTAGCAAGCCTAAAATGCCAATAAGGCTATTTGCAATTTTGCCTTTCACTTCGCCACCTCATTCTCGAGCGCGGAACGAATTGTTCGGCACATATCATAGAATTCTTTGCGCATGCGGAGCTCGCTTTGTCCGAAAAAAGGGTTTGTGATTTCTTGTTTGATTTTGCCAGCTTGCATAATGATGATTTTTCGACCGAGAAAAACGGCCTCTTCGATGGAATGAGTGACTTGAACCATTGTGGTGGCGCGTTTTTGCTGGATTTCAAGTAGCCTGTTTTGCAAACTTTCCTTCGTCATCGCGTCAAGCGCGCTTGTCGCCTCATCAAGCAATAAGATTTTCGGATTGAGCGCGAGGCTCCTGCCAATTGCGGTGCGCTGTTTTTGTCCGCCACTCAGTTCGCGCGGATATTTATTTTGAAGCGCTTCGAGGTCAAGCTCTGCTAGAAGCGTTTGCGTGCGGTCATAAATGTCAGTCTTAGATTGTTTTTTGATTTTTAAGCCTAAAGCGATGTTTTCAAAAACGGTTTTCCAAGGGAATAAGGCGTAATCTTGTAAGATAATGCCAGTTTCATCAGGGAAACGGTTTTTTTGCTCTCCGAAAAAATGAATTTCACCATCTACAGGTGTGATAAAACCCGCCATTGCATGAAGAAGTGTGGTTTTCCCGCAACCAGATGGCCCAATAATAGCACATGTTGACTTTTCAGGCACATCGAGTGATACATCATCTAGAGCAACAGTTTCTTGATATTTACATGTTACGTTTTTCACTTGTATGGCGTTCATTCGTCTACTCCTCCGTTTTTACTTCTCCCTCATTATAAACGAAGCTAGGGCACAAGAAAAGAGCAGGAAAATTTATCGCTCTCAAAAAAAGGATAAAAGAAGAATGGACGTATGGCTTTTCAATTCTTGCTTTTTTATTCTTGAAATCGTTATTTTATGCCCGTTTGCGTTATAATAAGAGTGGAGGTGAGCAAGGTGCAAAAGCCAACGAAAAAAGAATGGGTTGCCATTACGACTTGTGATGCCCATTTTGATGATATATTTTACTATGCCGTTCAAACGACAGGAATTTTTTGCAGACCATCGTGCAAGTCGAAAATGCCAAATTATGAGAATGTCGTCATTTTTAAATCAAGAGATGCCGCAATAAAAGCGGGTTTTAGACCGTGTAAAAGATGTAAGTCAGGCGGAGAACGTGTTCCAGATGACGAGTGGGTTTTGGATATTAAACGTTATGTAGAAAAAAATTTAGGTGAGACGCTTTCGCTTGAACAAATTGCAACAGCCTGCCATGGTAGCGAAAGTCATTTGCACCGCACGTTTAAAAAGGTGACAGGAGAAACGATTCATCACTACGTCATTTCCAAAAAGCTGATTTTGGCGCAGGAATTATTGCGAAATGAAGACTTGGAAATCAAACAAATTGCGGGCGCTGTTGGTTTTCATAATGCCGCACAATTTGCCACGCTTTTTAAGAAACAAATGGGTATGCCGCCATCAAAATATCGAAATGAGGTGCAAAAATGATTTATGATTTTATTGAAAGTGTCGGGCTCTATATCGCTAAAACAAAACGCGGTGTCTGTTTTATTGGCGCAAGTTACGAGGAACTAGTCGCTTTTTACGAAAAGAAATATAAAAATGAGGAATTTAGGCGTTCTAAAGAGTTTCAAAGGGAGGCAGAAGACTTAAAAGCTTATTTTAGTGGCGAAAAAAGAGCTTTTGACTGGTCTTTAGATTTTTCTGCTAGCGATTTTACGCAGCAAGTATGGACTGCTTTGCGTGAAATCCCGTATGGTGCGACTTCTTCCTACTCAGAAATTGCTCGAAAAATTGGGAATCCGAAAGCAGTAAGAGCTGTCGGGCGAGCGATTGGCCAAAACCCAATACTCATTGTAATCCCGTGCCACCGCGTGATTGGAAAGTCTGGGAAATTAACGGGTTACCGCGGCGGGCTAGCGTTTAAGGAAGAACTACTAGGAATTGAAGCGGCCAGGAGATAATTAAAAGAACCAAAAATCGAGCAACGTGACCATTTTTCAATGGCGTTCACTCGATTTTTAGTTCTATTTGTTTTTATTCAGATGGCTAAACGCGTCACATTCCTTATCTCTGAGGTGCAATGAATGTTTCAATCGGATTGTCGTAGTAACTATAAGAGCTTAGTTTTTTATTTTGACTTAAATCAAGTGTTCGAAGAGCATTATTCGATACATTAAGCGTAGTTAGTGAGATCAGTGAAGATAAGTCTAGTGAACTTATTTGATTTGAATTAAGATAGAGCGAAGTCAAATTACTTAGCCCATTCAAGTCAATGGCATTCAAATTGTTCTGCGATAAAACAAGACGTGTTAATTTACTCAAGCCAGTTAGATTTACGCTACTGATTGAATTGTTCGATAAATATAAGTCATCTAAATTAGGGTTTGTCGAAAAATTCATATGCCCTGTTAGTTTATTTTGGTATGCGATGAGCGAGACTAGTTTAGGATTTTGACTTACATTTAGTGTTGTAAGTAAGTTGTTTGAGATATTTAAATCTGTCAGTTCTACATTTTGACTTACATTTATAGAGCTAATCTGGTTAGAAGAGGCATAAAGTCTTGCTAGTTTCAAATTTTTGCTAATATCAAGTGAACTCAATTTATTACCATATACATCAAGTCTTGTGATATTTGGTAAGTTTGTAACATCAATAGCGCTAATTTGATTGTTAGAAATATTTAGGAAAGTTAGCAAAGTCAGTTTTGATACATCAAGAAAAGTGAGTTGATTGTTTGAAAGCATCGCACTTGTCAGAGCAGTATTGTTAGTTAAATCTAAGCTTGTAAGTTTATTATTTGTTAAACTAAGTTGTTCTAATTTTGTGTTTTCCCTAACATCAATTGTACTTAAATTATTGTAAGTTGCGTATAAATGTTTTAGTTCTTTATTCTGGCTTAAATTTAGAGATTGAAGTTGATTGTTATCGATAAGCAACCTAGTCAGCTCTTTATTTTGGCTAATATCAAGCGAAGTAAGAGCATTATATCTCAAAATCAACTCTTTTAACTTCGTATTTTGCTTTAAATCAATCGTTGAAATTTGATTGAATGTCAAGTATAAATAAGCTAACTCCTTATTTTGACTAACATCAATTTCTGATAACTTATTACTTCCGCTTAAAGTGCCAGTTAAACTTAAATAATAGAGATTTGGCAAATGCTGAATCCCAGTCGCGTCAGTTACCTCATTTAAGTCAATACGTGTGATTTTTAAAGAGTCGTCATGAGTCATTGGACTAGTAACCAACTTATTTAGCTGCTTAGCAATGTCAGCGGCTAAAATTGGATCAGGGAAGATTTCTTCAATTGTACTCACTTTAACAGGACTTACCGTTATGAGACAGCTCGCTGTTTTTGCACCATCTATACTTGTCGCTGTGATTGAAGCTGTTCCTGCCTTTAATGCAGTTACGTTTCCGTTTGAGTCTACAGTGGCTACAGTCTCGTTGCTGCTTTTCCAAGTCACTCGTTTATTACTCGCATTTTCTGGCAATACAGAAGCGGTTAGGGTAATATTTTCCCCTTCCGTCAGTGATTTTGAGGTAGGGGATAGACTGATGGAATTAACCGAATAAAGATTTTTTGTATAAACATTTGTATAAAACTTGTATGCAGTGTTATTTCCCCAATTGCTCGGTGACGAAGCTTCTCTCCAAGACATGCTAGATGGATTTGTCGATGTTGAATAAAAGCTTGTACCTAATTTCACAGAATCACGCGGATAATTGACTTCTTCATGCTTAGACAATGGAATTGGCATTTCAGAAACACCGTTTGGCATAAAGAATTTAATAACTATAGCGTACTTATCTTTACTTGTAATAGGTACAGCTTCATTTAATTTTATCGTTTCATATCCAGCGTCTGCTTTTACACCCTTTGCAACGAGCTTTAAATCGGTAAATGATTTATCAGAACTATCTGGGTTAATATAAATCTCATAAGGCGTATCATATTGTGTTGTATTAATAGCAACAGCTTCAATGGCTTCATTTGAATTTTTTGGCGCATCAAAGATATTAGCGATGTACGTATTTGCTTTTGAATTATACGTAGATAAAGAAGCAAATGGTGCCATGGCATACATATTATCGTAATTTTGAATTGACTCCATTTGTTTAGCACCATACATAGCCGAAGTTAGAATATAAGCATCTTCATAAGATACATAATAATATCCCTTATCTCCCCACGTATTTCCCCAACTGTTCCTAATTATGAAAGCGCCATCATTTAGAGGGCGATGCTCGATACGGAAATTTTCTTTGCTATAAGTGTCGTCATAGCCAACGATAAGAGAAGAATGGGAAATAGTTGTATAGTTTTCTTTAGGTACATACATAGCGTTTGTTGCGGAATTCATATAGGTGTTTCTATACGCAGAGCTTGCAGTCCATTGGTATGTAAGACCGCCATTTTTTATAAGATGCTCTTTTATTTTTTTTACTTTTTGTGTCTGTTCAATTTCGCTTGCTGTAACGGGTAGCTTTACAATCGTATTCATTCCTTGCAGGTGAACACTAGGTTTTTTGGATAGAACGTTTAAAGAAGTCAGGTATGTGGCATTTTGGTCAAAAGGCATTTCGCCTTCAAGGACAGGTAGTTCCCAATTCATGCCTTCATAAAATACAGTATACTCCTGTGCGCCCGTATTTAAGAAACGGTTATAGGCTTTTGGATTATTCCCATCTATCCCGTCCGCATTTCGAGCAGAATAATAATCTGCATAGAGTTCGGAAAAATCATATTCCGTTCCAGTTTGCTTTAATAGGGCAGTCTCAATTGATGCGTTGGCTGTAAAAGACCAACAAATATTTCTTGATTGTTGATTTTTAACTGGCGTGTCTAACCCAACTATGCGAGGATCATATTTCGCCGGTAATGGGGTTGAACGAAGCAGCTGTTTTGATTGTGGCTGTTCATAAATTGGTGTAGCATCTGGTATTGCTCCCGTTGGATATTCTTTTGCTAAGGTTTGGTTCTCAGGCAGTATTAAGAAGAAACTTGCTAAAATAAAACTAATTCCCGCTAATAAACATAACAATTTTTTCATTCTAAACATCCTCCTTTTTAGTGAAAAATATGCTGTTTGATCCCTTTCTTTTTTATTCTATTTAAAAGATAAAAATCATCTAAATAGTCCCTGTTCTATTATACTATATATAATAAAATTCTGAAAGTTCATTTATAAAAAGTATTCAAATAAGCTACAAAATTTGATGGAAGTCATGCTATCAGGTAAAATAAAGGCAAAACCTGAAAGGGGAAAAACGATGATAAAAAAATTAGGTCAAGTAATGGTCTATATTGAAAATCAAGAAGAGGTAGCTCGCTTTTGGACGGAACAAATAGGTTTTATAATTCGTGATCGCAATAAAGAAACCGATGCTGAGAAATGGATTGAAATTGCGCCAGATGAAGAAACAGCTACAACAATTGTGCTACAGGACAAAATTGCGGTAGCAAAAATGAGCCCAGAAATGAATTTGGGCACACCTTCACTCCTTTTTTATACAGATGAATTAGATGCAACCTATGCGGAATTTAAAGAGCGGGGAGTGCCCGTTGGCGAATTGGTTGACACCCCGCTTGGACGCGTCTTTAATTTTCATGACCCAGAACAAAATTATTTTGCGATTTTAGAAGATAAGTAAGACGAAAAAGTTTCAAATAACATCAAAAAAGAACCAAAAATCAAGTTTTACTTCTACTTGATTTTTGGTTCTTTTTTAGTCAATATCCAGTTTCAACCGATGCATTCACGATATACATAAAATCATTTTTATCTGCCTTATCCTCCAAGAAAATACCGCTAGTCGTCATCATGCCACCGTCCATCACCGTGACATGAACCGTGCCGTAAGGAATTAAAGCTTTAATCGCAGCAAAATCAACTTTTTCCTTGTCAATCGGAACAGCAAGCTTCACGTGTACGACCATATTATGTAAATCTTCATCAGGCAAGAGTGCTTGAATACCCGGCATTGAATTATGATAAATAGCATGTCGCACAGCTCTTACAGCCGCTTTTGTTACATCTTGACCATGCACATCTACCCCAAAACCTGTTTGGATAAAAAGTAGTTTTTCCACATTCTCACTCCTAAAAATATTGAATAAAATCGGCACCAGCGCGATGTTTGGCAAATTCTTTTAAAACAGCCGTAAAAACCTTTCCTTCAGGATCCCCGGCTGCCTTAAAGGCTTCTGCGAGTTGCTTGCGCTGAATTTTATCTAGCTCATGTGTGAGTCTAATGCCATTTGATGTTAAAAATAGCGCTCGTTTGCGCTTGTCATGCTCCCCAATTCCAACATGAATCAGTCCTTTTTCACGCAATTCAGCGATAGGCTTTTGCAAGGCTTGTTTGGAAATTTCTAAAATGGTAATCATTTCGCCAGTTGTGACACCAGGCATGCGGGCAATGAAAAATAAAATCCGATGGTGTAAACGTGTTAAATCATGATTGTCGATAAGATCGTCAGCAGAATTCGTAAACGATTTATACGCAAAGTAAAATAGTGCAATTTGTTGGTTTAATCTTGTTTCAATATCCATGTTTTTACCCCTTTTTTCGTTATCCCTGTTATCATTATACCCTTTTTTAGAAAAACAAGAAATTTATTTTTTATAAAAAGAGGTGTTTAGTTTTTCCGTTACGGGTAAAGTGAAGTAGATAATGCTTCTTAAAGAAGGAGAGGAAAGCGATGGAACACTATAAACGAATACTAGTTGGAGTTGACGGTTCTGACCAAGCCGACCATGCCTTTAAAAAAGCGCTTGAACTTGCTAGAAAATACGATGCCACACTCGGAATTGCGAGCATTGTGGACTTACGGTCATTTTCTCCTAATATTTCTTATGACGGCTCACTTGAAGAAAGAGCCATGCAGGCCGCAAAAGCCCGAATTGCTGGCTACCGCGAAGAAGCTGAGAAAGCAGGTTTACATGAGATTGCAACTTATATTGAAAGTGGCAATCCAAAAACGATTCTCGCAAAAGAACTACCTGAAGAGTTTGATGCTGACCTTATTGTTGTTGGTGCAACAGGATTAAACCGCGTTGAAAAAATTGTATTAGGAAGCATTTCCAGCTACATTTTAGGGCATGCAAAAGTAGATACTTTAATAGCTCGTTAGAAACTAAGAAGGGTAACAAAATGTTATCCTTTTAGTTTTTGTTAGCGATAACAAAAAGTAATGCTTGAAATGAAAGCGTTACACAGTTATTATCATAATGAGACTTAAAATACCGAGAGGAGTTTTTTCATGATAAAAGGCGTTATTTTCGATTTAGATGGCGTGATTACCGACACAGCTGAGTACCATTATAAAGCTTGGAAAGCGCTTGGTGACAAAATTGGCATCAAAATCGACCGTACATTCAACGAACAACTAAAAGGCGTTAGCAGACAAGATTCACTTGAGCGGATTTTAATATTTGGTGGAAAAGAAGCGGCGTTTAGCGCAGCCGAAAAAGAAGATTTAATGGCATGGAAAAATGATTTTTATGTCAACTTAATCCAAAATATCACACCAGATGATGTTTTACCCGGTGTTCTGCCATTTTTGGAAAAATTAAATGACAACGGCATCAAAAAAGCGATAGCTTCCGCATCAAAAAATGCGACAGCCATTTTAACTTCCTTACATATTTTAGAAGAGTTTGATTATGTTGTTGACGCTAGCCTAATTGTGCGCTCAAAACCAGATCCAGAGGTGTTTCTTGAAGCGTTAAAAGGGTTGAATTTAACAGCAGAAGAATGCATTGGTATTGAGGATGCAGAAGCAGGTGTTTCAGCCATCCAAAGTGCAGGTATGAAAGCTGTTTCGATTGGAACGGATCAAAGTCTGCAAAAAGCAGAAATCAATTTACAATCGACAAAAGAATTAAGCGATTTACAGTTATAAACTAAGACACAAAATGAGAAATTTATTTTGTCAAACCGAAGAAAAACGCACTTTTCAAAAAGAAGAAAAGTGCGTTTTTTTGTTACTTATTGAAATTTGGTAAATATTCTTTGTGCGCCTCTAAAAGTTCATCAAGTAAAAGGCGAGCCTCGCTATCACTTGGTGTGAGAGGATTGATTGTCATGGCAAGAAGTGCTTTGTCATAATCCCCAGTTACTGCCGCTTCAGCAGTTAGACGCTCAAAAGTTTTAATTTCTTGAATAATTCCGTTGATTGCAACTGGTAAATGACCACTTGCTAAAGGAATTGGACCTTGGCGAGTAATGACACAGTTTGTTTCCACTGCAGAATCTGGGTCGATATCTAAAATGGCACCATTGTTACGTGTATTTACAATTTGAATATCACGTTTATCGTTGTAAATGGAGTTGATTAAATTACATGCTGCTTCGCTGTAATAAGCACCCCCACGTTGTTCAAGTTGTTTTGGCTTTTCAGCAAGTTCTTCTTGTTTATAAAGCTCAAATAATTCGGCTTCCACTTTTTTCACGACTTCTGCACGTGTACCATGTTCCGCATAAGCTTTTGCTTGATCTTCTAATTGTTGCTTTGTTTGCCAGTAATAACGCAAGTAATCAATTGGAATCATATTTAATGTGCGAAGGAAAGTTTTATCCCATCCAGTTGCATTAATATTTTTAAGTTTAGAGCCTTGGTCTTCCTCTGTCATTTTGAAAACAACATCGCGAGTGACATCTTTACCATTATGATAAACGGTTTTCGCAAAGACCATATGATTTAAACCAACAAATTCTACATAGATTTCAGAAGGATCTACGCCAAGTGTTTCCGCAATATTTCGTTCAATTCCAATTGGTCCATTACACAAGCCCACTACTTTTTTCTGATTGCTATAACGAAGGACAGCCTCCGTTACCATTCCAGCTGGGTTCGCAAAATTAATTAGCCAAGCATCTGGGCATAAACGTTCCATATCACGACAAATATCTAAAATAATTGGAATGGTACGAAGACCTTTAAACATCCCACCAGGACCATTTGTTTCTTGACCAACAACGCCGTGCGAATTTGGAATGCGTTCATCTTTAATACGTGCATCAAGTAAACCAACACGCAATTGAGTCGTCACAAAATCAGCATCCTTTAATGCTTCCTCACGGTCGAGTGTTAAATGTATTTCAATGTTAGCGCCAGCTTTTTTTACCATGCGTTTTGCAAGATTTCCAACGATTTCTAATTTTTCACGACCTGCTTCAACATCTACAAGCCAAATCTCACGTACAGGAAGTTCATCTTGACGCTTAATAAAACCTTCAATTAATTCAGGAGTATAGCTTGATCCGCCGCCAATTGTTGCAATTTTAATACCATTTGCCATTTTTTATTCCTCCAATATTATAAGAATCTGTGAACGCTTTCTTATTTACACTTACAGTATAGAAAGATTAGCAGTAAATTACCAGCTTTTTGCAATAATTGGGTAGCCATTATCCAAAAAGGAACTTGTCACATTTGAGTAACGAGGTGTTACATGGTAAAATTAAAGAAAAATCATGTTGGAGGCTTAAAATGCTTTTTTTAGACCAATCTATTGAGCTTAATGATACCGAGCTGGATATTTATAACTATATTACCGCACACCTTGATAAGGTCGTTTATATGCGCATTCGTGATTTAGCAGATGCTACACACGTCAGCACCACCACAATTTTGCGCTTTTGCCGCCGCTTCAAATGTAACGGCTTTTCTGAATTTCGCGTTAAACTACAACTATACGCCGAAGAACAAAAACGCACACGTATTGACATGTCAGACGAAACGACCTACATTGATTTTTTACAACGAACAGCTTCTCTAGAGTTTAAAGGTCATGTTGCACGTGCGGCGTCGGTCCTGCGCGATTCGGAGCTCGTCCTTTTTGCTGGCATCGGTTCATCGGGCATTATCGCCGAATACGGCGCACTTTATTTCTCGTCACTTTTCACGCTCGCCTTGCACATTGAAGACCCGCTCAATCACCCTTTCTATCACCTTTCAAGCAAACTTTCCGATAAAATTTGCTTAGTTGCCATTTCGGTAGAAGGAGAAAATGAAGATATTATTCGTTACATTCACGAACTAAAATTACAAAAGTGTAAAATTGTCTCCATCACAAATAGCGCCAAGTCAACCATTGCCAGACTTTCTGATGCCAACATTTCCTACTATATCAACAAAGAAATGTATCAAGACGCCAATATCACATCACAACTTCCAGCGCTTTACACTATCGAGTGTGTTGCCCGTGAAATTAGAACACAATTGGATAAAGAAGAAAACCAAGTTTAGCTAAATAAGCTTGGTTTTTTAAGTGTAATGAATCGAAATGTCCATAAAAATGTCACAATTGGATTAGCGAATTATGGTATACTAAATAGAGTGATGAACAAATATATTAGTGTCAAAATACAAATGGCTACTTAAAATTTTTTCTTTTAAAAATGAGGTGAAATAAATGGGATTATTCGGTATTGGGCGAACTGAAACCGAGAAAAAACGTGATGACTACGATAAATTACATGATTTATTAAAGGATGCAATTAAAGAGCATGATCAGCGGATGGATGAGGCAGAAAGCATTTTTCAAAGCTATAAAGGAAGCGTACCAAATTTATCAAACAGTAAAATCCCGTCAAATGATTTTGATACAAAACGGGAAAAATTGACAAATAAACTAGTTAATTTATTAGAAAAGGAACAAGTGAAACGAGCAAGTTTGGTTCGTGCAAAAGAGCACGCATATGATAAATATGTGTCTTATAAGGCGCAGGCAATCCGTGAAGATGCGGCCGAAAAAGAGAAGAAAGAGAAAGAGCGAAAAGAACGGGAGGCTCGACTAAAAAATGGCTAATGTGAAAATAGACGCAGGTAAGGTAGCGGAAGCAAAAGCACAGGCGAAAATCGTGGAAACGTCACTTAGTGCAGTACATAAGCAGTGTCAGTCACTCATTTCATATGTAAATGGCGCGAAATGGGACGGGAAAACACGGGATGCTTTTTTGACGTACATAGAATTAATTGAGAAGTATCATGCGGAAGTAAAGAAGCAGTATAAAAAACAGCGGAAAGCGTTAAATGAGTTACAAGATTATGAGGCTGATTATGAGGAACAATTCATCGTTCGTGAGGTGAAACGTTTATGAGCACTGATACATTTCAAACCGAAGAACTGTTTTTGTTAATCTCGGCTTTTGGAGGCGACACAATTTTTGGTTTGCCAGACCGAGATGTGTTTGAACTTCGCGGCAAAGAAGGATTCGAACGTGCATATGAAAGTTTAATAGACAAGAAAATTTTAGATGAAACGGGCGCGATGACAAATAACGGCGCCATTATCGTGGATGCGCTTTCGCGTTATCAGGCCTGCCAGTCATTTGTGCGGCTGAATCAGTTTATGTTCGGTTTCACCACCACTGACACGAATAACGCCTATTTGTTAATTGAAATAGTGGCGGGGGAAAGCTATCGTTTTGAGGTGCTTGATAAGGTCCTCATTCTCCAACTTTTAACCAATCATTTTCCGCTCTTAAAACGTGACACGCCAGATGTGGAGAAGACATTCCTCACTCGGCATCTTACTTTAGACGAAAGAAAAAGGGTATCAGAATGTGAGCCAAACGAATATTTTATGAGCATGGAATATTTCCATGTCGATCAACAACCGATGGAAGAAGAAAATCCAGCGTTTTACCAGCAATTTTTTGTGGTGTGCTGGCAAGATAAGCTTGTCGCGGTTGATGTTGTACGCGATGACTACAAACAAGTGAGCGGCTACTGGCTTTGGAATGAGCTTTACCGCGAATTACAGTTCCCTGTGAAGGAGGCGTTATAGATGGCCCAGCAAACGATGGGTGGAACGGGTGCGTCGAGTACGATTGAAATCAATCCGGATGAAATGACACATATCGCAAAAGAGCTACTGGCGATGGCCAATGAATTCGAGACGACCATTCAACCAGCAATAACAAAATTAAAGAGCACGAAATATGTGACAGCAGGCGAAGCAAAAAAAGCGATGGCGAAAGTCGACGAAGCAAATGAACGCGTGATGGAATTAAAAGATCACTACGAGCGTTCTGCCTCACTTGTATTTGATATTTTAAATACAATGGTGCAGACTGACCGAGAAGTGGCGGAGAAAGTTATTGCAGGGCTTCAAATAGGAGGAAGTGATGCATGAAAGACATCCACTACATAGAAAATGATTTCGAACGCGCCCACAAAAGCATCGGCAATCTCATCGGAAAAGGTGCCTGGGGAAAGGGCACCATCGACCAACTAAAAAAAGCATCTAAAAATTTAGAACAAGCCGAAGAGGACATTGCGCGCTACGATTCAGACGGCGCCATCTCCTTCCAACATACGGACCAAAAATCCCAGTACCAAGAGCTTTTCGAAGATTTCGACGTCCTTTACCGCTTTTCCGACCAAATCGGCGAAATCGTCAAAAATACGATCGACCAACCTTTTTATGAAAAACTGGATGATTTTGTGGAAGGTATGCGCAACCTAGACGCCACCACTTTCACAACGGAAAACCGCATCGGCGCAACAAGAACAAGCATGGAATTTGTCAACAGTTCCACACAAAAACAAGTCGAAGTCCCGAAAAGCAAAGTAAGCCTCGACGATTTATTCAGCGGAAGCACGTTTTACGCAGACCAAATGAAAGCACAGTTTGACGCATGGAAAAAGACCCATCAAGAGAAAGACGTGAGCCGCCAAGATTTCCAAGCTGCCATGTTAAATTCCCGCGCCTTCAGCTATACGTCCATCAAAGACGAACAACAGAAGAAAGAATTTTGGGTGAACATCGCCACCACAGTGGTCATTATCGGGGTTGCCGTCTTCTGCCCCCCAGCTGGACTTGCATTAGGTTTGGCTTATGGTGGTTTAGAAATGAGTGCGGCACTGAGTGGGAAAGATTGGTTAACAGGTCGCGAACTGGATACATCAGAAAGAGCGATGCGCGGAGCCTTTTCACTGTTGGATATTGTACCGGGTATGAAAGCTTTCTCAGGCGGAACGCAAGCCATTCGGTCAGGCACCAAGCTTGCCAGTTTAAGCGATAATCTTTTGCACGGTGTGAAAAGTGTTCCATCTAAAGCGGATGACTTGATTAAACTAGGGAAAAGCAAATCCTTAACGAGGATTAATAGTTTAAAAACAACGGTAAAAGAAGCGGTACATACGGGGATTGAAAAGAATATCAAAGGGCTCGATGAAGTTGGGAAAGTGGCAGACAACTTCAAGAACAACTTGAATTTGAACTCAAGACGACAACTTGCAACGGATGGATTTGGCGCACTTCCACTGGGGAGCCCATCTCGAGTAAGCAATGCCACAGAGAAAATGAAAGAGGTTTTACAAAAGTATGACCTGAATTTGAATGGCGGAGGACGTCAAACAGATGACATAATTAAAGAAACAAGTAAGGTGTTTGAATCTGAAAAAGTGACATTAAAAAACGGCGAGACAGCTTATAAATCTGCATGTGGCGAATTTGTTCGCTCTCCCGATTATTTGGATGAAGCTGGGGAAATAAAATGGCCACCAGATGGAACAGATGGCTTTGTTTGTGATAGTGTTGGAAATCCAATAAAGACTGATGCCAATTTAAAAGCAGGGCAAGTTATTGATAGGTATGGTAATTCATTTGGTAAATTCACAAGTCCTGTTGAAGACGGGAAAATATTAGAGTATGATACTAGGGGACTTCCTTATCCAGAAAGTGTGAAACCTTATCATCAATATGAGGTCACAAAAGATATAAACTTAGATAGTGTTAAAGAAGCTTATGCTAATATGTCCGCTATAGAAAGACAAAAACTAGAGAAGAGCATGAGAAGGTTTGAATTTACTCTTGAAGATATAGCTAATCCTCAGAAAGGGGAAATAGCAGAAGTATTTGGAGCCGGTGGAGGAACTCAAATTCAGCTTGGAACAGTTGTAGATTGGTATGAAAAATTAGGACTTTTAAAGGAGATAAAATAGTATGGATTCTAAAATTGAGGAATATAAAGAAATGATTCAGCGTGATATTGACTTATTAGGATATTCGGCATTAAGATATTCACTTTTTGCAGGTCGAGAAAATAACCGAACAGAATACCAAGTAAGGATTGAATATGTTGACAATCAATTTGAAGTTTATATGACTGGTGAGCGTGCGTCGGTTTCAGGAAAAAGTAAATTCGAAGATTTTTGGCAAGCATACAAAGAATTTATGTATAAATTACAGCTTACGGTTTTAAGTAATCGTGAGCATATTCAAAACAATGAACTTCCTGAATACCCGTGTGTATTATGGGGTAACGAAAAAGCAGATTAAGGAAGAAAAAACGTGAAATTCAAATGGATCTGCAACTAAAAACCTAGATGATGTGAAGATTCCGTCTGTGCGAAATGGTGAGTTTAATAATTGGTTTAATGATTTGACGCCAGAACAGTTTGATCAGCTTTGGGATAATAAAAAACTTAGAGAAAAAATTGAAGATAGGATTAGAAGACCTGGTGGCTATCATGAGTGGCATCTTGTATCAAGAACGCCAACCTTTAAGCGTTGGGGAATTAGTAAGGATGACATTAAAGAGATGAGAACATTAACGAAAGATGTGAAATTTGTTAACCCTGTTGGTAAGCATGGTGGAAGAGGCTCGACAAAAGCTCATAATGAAATTTTAAAAATAATTGACTCGTCTAAGGACTATGAAAGTTTCGTTAAGCGTTTAAATGAATGGGCACAGAAAAGAATGGAAAATGGGATTATGGATTTGCCTAGCTCCTAACTCTGTATTGCGCTTACGCAAAGCATACAGTTCTTTTTGTTCCATAGTAAGATTATCTTTTTCTTGAAAAGAACCTGTGGTTCGACTCTGACGTATCCATTTGTCTAATGCAGAAGGCGTTAAATCATACTGTTCAATGAGGCTCTTGCGCGTCTTGCCAGATTCATATAAGGCCACCATCTGCTTTTTAAATTCGGGGGTAAATGTACGCCTTGACCGTTTTGTCATTTTTAATTCCTCCAGTGTGCTTTTCTTTTAGTGTACACACCTTATTTTTTCTGTCCAGCTTAGTGTAACCCATCCAAAATTACTTATAAGTGGAATGATGGTCAATTTAAGTATGAAGTGAGATGGCATACAAAAACTCCAGGAGCACCTGTAGAACAGGGGAATGCATGGGTTGTTCAAAGAACAATACCTGGAAATGGAGGAAATAAGCCACAAACATTCTTTAAAATTGGTGATAATGAGTGGGTAGAAGGATATAAATGGTATGATGCTATAAACGCAAGAAAAGCAGGAAATGCTACTCCAGAACAAATAAGAATTTTAGATAAAGGTCATTGGAAGGAATGAATTAAATGATTGATAGTAGATTTTATGAAGGTTTTGAAGGAGAAGCAGAGCTTTCCCTTGTTACTGATGGTAATAAACTTGTAATTTGGAACGGTTATTTTGAGACTATTTTAGATAGCTTATTAGATTGCAATGTAGAAAAAGAGGGGGTTGTGAAAGAATATTTTAATCATGAGGGATGGTATGATGATTCACCATGGTTGATAGAAGATAACTCTCTGGTCATTAGTCAATTAGAATGTTTTGATATTAACAAAATCAATCAGAATTCAATGAAAAATGATTTAGAGGAAGTCGTTAAAACAATTATTTCATTTTTGCAAAATAATCGTTTGAGTAAAATCTATATTGAATATGAATAATAAAAAGGCACTTTATCACGAGACTGGTAATCAAGTGATAAAGCCTTGAATAGTAATCCTACACTCACTAATCAAGGTGTCACTAGCTAACAAAAAGCTAGTTTTATTTAGTTTCAGATTATATGAGAGCGGTACGAAGAGGAATCTGGTAATTTACCAAGTTTCTCTTTTTTTTACATCTAGAAACGCAAAAAAAGGATTCTGGCTAGTAATTTTCTATATTTTTGATATAATTATGTTGTAAATGTGTCGAAATTGTGTCTAAAAGTACTAGGTAAATAGTAGTGAGAAAAAAATCCAATTTGCGTAAGGAGGAGGGGATTGCATGGATTTGGAGCGTGTGAGGCGAGTTAGCTATTCTAAATGGATGGCTTTTATTCATTGGATTGCGCAAACCATTAGTCCTGCTTATTTTGCTGCAATTGGCGTTTTGATTGTTGGGATTATTGTTCTTTTTGTGCCGCCTTATATCGGTATTGCCGACAATGGGGATTTTTTTCGGGTGTTTTCTAGTAATAATATGTATGTTGACCAGATTCAGCATTCGGCGACACAATTTGGGTATTTCGTAAAGGAATATCCGATTTATGAGTATTTTAACGAACAACACACTGTCTTTTTTTCCTCCCAAAGTCTATTTATTCAAACGGCTTTGTTTTTTAATAATTTCTTTTTAGATGGCGTTTTCGATATTCGCTTTTTGGCGATGATTTATTTACTTTTGCTCGTTTTGGCGATTTATTTGCTCGTAGAAGGTATTACAGTGAAAATGCAGGGCTTACGTGGTTATGTCGTGGCGATTTTTGCGATTCTAATATTTGGCGACACGGCTTATTTGGCTTATTTTAATTCGTTTTTTGGTGAAGGTTTAATGCTGATTTCGATGCTTTATATCGCTGCAAGCTTGCTACTCATGTATCAAAATCGGTATAACGATTACTGGCTGCTTTTGCTCTTTTTTGTTTCAAGCATTGTTCTTATCACCACGAAACAGCAAAACGCGCCGGTCGCGATTGTTATCGGTGTGCTCGGACTTTTACTTCTCTTTATTAAAAAAAATAAGGTGTTTAAGGTTTGGGTTGCTTCCGCACTTAGTGCTATCGTTCTAACTGGTGTGCTGATGTATGCCTTTATTCCTGAAACATTTGTGACGATTAACCAGTATCAAACAATGACGCGCGGAGTCATTTTAGATAGCGAAAACCCAGAAAAAGATTTAAAGGAAATGGGGATAAATGGGCAGTTTGCGCTCTTGAAAGGCACAACTTATTTCCAAAAATACAAAATGGTGGAAACGGATAGTGCTTTTATGGAGGACAATTTTTACAGTCATTTTGGTTTTGTGCCTGTGCTTAAATTTTATGTGAGTCATCCTGATGCGCTAATTGGAATGTTAAATTTATCGGCTGAGCACGCCTTTACGATTCGGCCACTTGAAATGGGGAATTATGAAAAGGCAGCAGGGAAGCCATTTGGTGCTAAAACGAGCTTTTTCACGCTGTATAGTACAGCGAAGCATCATGCGGCACCGTCTAATTTTGGCATGATTATTTTATGGGCGATAGCTGTTATTAGTGGCTACAGCCGCGGGATTATCCAGAAATGGCAATTGGGTGATTTCCGTGGTATGCTTCGACTCGATTTAGTTGTCATTTTAGTTGGCATAAGCTTTTCAGTGCTACTTACGACAATTGTTGGTGACGGGGAAGCGGATTTAGCGAAACATGAATTTTTGTTTAATGTTTGTTTTGATATTGTATTGTTAATGGTTTTAGCTTCGCTCGCGGAATTTGTCGGCAAACAAATTGCAAAAAGGAGGACCAAAAAACATGCTTAAAAAATGTCTTTTCGTGCTCCTTTTACTAAGTGGCATTTGTTTATCACCGCTGACAGGCGAGGCGGCTAGTAAGGCTAGTACAACGCTTGTTTTATACGACAGTTTGGCGAAACAAAGCGTGACGGAGGGAAATGTTGATTTGCTTTTAAGGATGCTTGCATCTTACGGGCAAACTGTGCGGCTGCAAGATGTGCATGGAAAATTTAAGGCGGACGCGGACCATATCATTGTCGTGCAAAATAAAACGGATCCTTTAGACAGTGAAATTAGTGAAAAACTGCGGCAGTCGGGTAAAAAAATCTTATTCGTTGGGCAAACGCCGCCTGATTGGGCGCGGGAGAAATTGGGAAACTTAGAAGTGCAGGCGAATGATTTGGCTGTATCGGTAAAGGTGCGGGAGGCATTGCAGTCTGAGCCGCTTCTTTTAGGGAAGTTACATCTCATTAAAGTAGCAAAAGGGCATAAAATCGGCGAGGTGACAACAGAAGCGGGAACTAAATTTCCTTTTGCTGTTCGAAATGGAAATGTTAGTTATGCGAGCTTTTTAGTGGATAGCTCACTTAGTGAATTAGCCCTTTTTGAAGTGTTAAATGATTTTTACGGGGTGAATCAAGAGGGGAAGCCATATGTTGTCATTCGTGATGTGAATCCATTTGTAAATTTTGAAATGGTGCAAAAAACTGCCGATGCTTTTTACGACGCGGGTATTCCGTTCATCGTAAGTGCTGGACCTGTTTTTAAAAATATGCAATTAAATGCCGCTAAAAAATATGCTGAGCTGTTGCAGTATGTCGAAACGCGCGGCGGGAGTATTATTTTAAATGCGCCAATCGTTACTTTTGGGGAAAGCAAGCCGGGAGAATTAATCGATGTGATGACGACTTCCATCCATTTCTTTGCGCAAAACGAAATTGCACCGCTTGGGATAAGTTCAGAGGCTTATTGGCAAACGGATAAAGTATATCGTGATGAAGGTTTAGCCCCGTTTTCCTCCGCCATTTTATTCCCAAACAAAAATATTATTTATACGGATGAGACGAACCAAACGAATGCGTTTCAAAATGCGTTGTTTTATATAGACGGCAAGCGTTATGCAAAATGGGCTGATTTTTCTAATGAAACGCGGTTTACAGTGAATACGGCACTGGGTTTTTCCTTGTTTGATAATGAAGCGGAGTTAAAGGAAACGGTTGAGTGGCTTCAAAAAATGCCCATTCAAGATTATGCGAATGTGTCTCATGTTGTTCAGACGAAAAAGGACAAAATTACAGCCGAAAATGGCTTTTTATACGTGAATGGTCAGGAGATAAGTCCACAAGATCATTTTGAGACTATGAAAAAGGCAGGAACTAAGAAGGAAGAAGCCTCGTTAAACGAATTTTTTTCTACCCAGTCAAAGGTTTTGACAGTTATTATCGGGGTGACTCTATTTGTTTTTGTGATTTTATTTTTGATTGGCTACCGTGTTTACCGAAAAAAATATGTGAAATGAGGTGAGGGATTTGACGGTTGCAGATTATTTGTCGCTGTTTGCGGTGATTTGTATTTGGGGGCTTTTGCTCATTAATATTGTGCTTATTATTGCGGGATATATTTATTATTTGCGAAATGAACGACGTCAGGTGCCTGAAATTGTCGGCGAGGAGCCTTTTGTTTCGATTATGGTTCCGGCTCATAATGAGGGAAAAGTGATTGTGAAAACGGTGGAATCTCTCCTCGCCTTTAATTACCCGCATAACCGTTATGAAGTCATTGTGATTAACGATAATTCTTCTGACAACAGTGCGGAGCTTTTGCGGGATGTCGAGCTACGGTACCCAGACCGCGCCCTTACCATCATTAACACGGATAGCAAAACAGGCGGAAAGGGAAAATCAAATGCGTTAAACATTGGTTTTGAAAAAAGCAAGGGGGACTTTATCGCGATTTATGATGCGGATAATACCCCAGAAAAAAATGCGCTTCGGTACTTAATTGGGGAAATCACAAACGATAAGAGCCTCGGGGCAGTCATTGGGAAGTTTCGAACGAGGAACCGGAATGCAAGTTGGCTGACGCGTTTTATTAATATTGAAACACTTAGCTTTCAGTGGATGGCGCAAGCTGGACGGTGGTCACTGTTTAAACTGTGCACGATTCCAGGGACGAACTTTGTCGTGAGACGTTCAATTTTAACGGAAATTGGGGGCTGGGATGTGAAGGCGGTCGCGGAAGATACTGAAATTAGTTTCCGTATTTATATGATGGGCTACCGAATTAAGTTCCAAGCTAAAGCTGTGACTTGGGAACAAGAACCGCAGACGCTTTCTGTTTGGTTTAAGCAACGTTCTAGGTGGGCAAAGGGAAATATTTACGTCATTTTAAAAAATGTGCCGCTTTTATTCCAAAAAAAGGGTCGTCCTGTTCGGTTTGATATTTTATATTTTTTATCGATTTATTTTTTACTTTTAAGTTCGCTTCTTCTTAGTGATGCTTTGCTTATTTTTAACTTTCTAGGTTATGTGCATACGACGCTTGCGAGCTTTAGTACGACGCTCTGGCTGCTTGCTATTATTTTGTTTATTACCGGAACGTTTATTACGCTTTCAACGGAAAAGGACGAGATTACGCTCTCGAATTTCTTTTTTATTATGTTGATGTATGTGACGTATTGTCAGCTGTGGATGATTGTTGCGGCGTATGGCTTTTATATTTTCTTGAAGGATACGATTTTAAAGCGGGAAACAAAATGGTACAAGACAGAGCGATATTAGGAGGGGCATTATGAAAAAATTAGGCTTACTAGCTGTTTTGTTCGGCATTTTCTTTTTTGCTTTCACAGAGCTACATGCGGAAGCGGCGACTTATCAGACCGTTCTCGGGGTAGACAAGGAAGCGCGCGGAAAATATACGACAACAAAACAAAATTTTACAATTGAAAATTATTGGAACGTAAAAACGGTGAAGGCGAAGCTTGTTTACCGGGTGACGCAACTTTCGGAACAAGAGGTTTCAACCATAACATTCTCGGTGAATGATGTGCCGTTTTACTCCTTCCGTCCGGCTAAAGGTGAGACGGGCGTGCAAGAAATAACGGTAGATGTGCCAGTTGATAAGTTGAAAAAGGGAAGTAATGTATTTGCGGTCGAGGGGTTTATTTATACGACGCTGCCTGATAATCAATGTACAATCGATGATACGCCAGCCAATTGGTTGCACATTGATAAGTCGAGCAACGTTTTGGTGGATTATAATGCCGCGGCGTTCAAAAATACAATTGCCGATTTTAACGAGCGATTTACGGGCGTTGATACAGTGAAAAATGCGCAAAGTGGTGTGTTTGTGTCGAATCAGGCGGCAAATATAGAAATGACAGCAGGTCTCCAGGCGGTGACGGCGTTTGCGCATGAAAATCAATTGGATGATAAGCAAATTGCATTTGGAAAGTATAATGATGCGGACAAGCGCTCTAATAAGGCGTATCAACTTGTTATCGCCGAGTTTGCCAATTTGCCTTTAGAACTAAAAACGGGTATTGATTCTAAAAAACTGGACGACCAAGCCGTCATGAAACTTATGCGCGTATCTGGCAAGGAAATTTTGGTTGTCACCTCAAAAGACGCTAAGGCGCTAAAAGTGGCAGCGAAGCTTATTGGCAATCAGGCACTCATGCCCCAGCTTGCTTTAAACGAAAAATGGGTGAAAAAGGATGAAAAAGTGGAGACGCTAAAATCCAAAGTTGATAAAGAAATTAAGCTGACTGCTGATGGGGATAAAGTGAAGGGTATTGGTCATGTGGAGCAAGATTATTTCATTAAAGTACCAACAAATCGAAGCATTTCCGCAGGGACTAAAGTGAACTTGAAATATCGCTACTCAAGTAACCTTGATTTCGAGCATTCACTTGTCACCGTTTTAATTAATGGCAAACCAATTGGAAGCCAAAAGCTAACGGCAAAAAAAGCAAATGATGATTCCTTTACCATTAATGTACCAAAAGATATGAATATTGTCGGCAATTTCAATGTTACTGTCGCATTCGACTTAGTTTTAACCGATAATTATTGTGGTTTTATAAACGATTCTGAAATTCCGTGGGGCTTTGTTACAAACGAATCAACGTTTAACTTACAAACTGAAGAGCAAAAGGACTTTCTATTTAACAATTATCCATACCCCATGATTGAAGACGGCCAGTTTAATAAAGCGGTTGTGGTGTTACCAGATAACCCAGAAAAAGACACCATGGATGCGCTTCAAAATGTCTTTAACTTATTCGGTCAGTTTATCGATGGAAATAGTGGTAGCCTAGAAGCCGTCAAGAGCTCTGATTTTAAATCGACCAATGAAGCAAATAACATCATTGCTGTTGGCGGTTTAAATGACAACACGGTCATCAAGCAGGCAAATGACCAATTGTATTTCAAATACAATAAAGCGGGGACCTATTTCCTCTCAAACGAGAAACTGAAAATTGATCCGTCCTACGGGAAACGCATCGGAAGCGCCCAACTTATCCCCTCTATTTTTAACAAAGAAAATGCTATTTTAGCTATTACTGGTCCAACGAGTAGCACAACAAAGCTTGGCTCAACGCTACTAGGTTCCGCTGAAATGTTAAGTAAAACCTACGGAGATGGCGCGATTATCGACACTGACGATACGATTCATGCGTATCGTTTCAAAAAAGTTGCAGATGCTGGAGGGAAAACATCTTTTGCGTCTAATTTGACGGATAATCAGGCGACACTAGCCTTTGTTGGCGTGACAATTATGGCGCTCATTATTCTAATTGTGGCAGCGGTCTTATTGCTACGCAAATATCGAAAGAAATGAGGGAGGATAAATGAAACAAAATCGTAGTGACTTTATAACGGATATTGGTTTTTTGCTATTCATCCTTCTTTGTTTTATCAGCGTGGCTTTTATAGCAGACAACCCAACTGATTATTTAGCGAATATCATCTTTCTTAACATTGCTTTTTTACTTGTTATCATAACGTACTTTACAAACTTAACCTTAGGCTTGATTTTAAATATTGTGTTCATTTTTGGCTATGCAACATATATTTTGTATGAAACTGTTACAAAAGGTACGGAATATACGCTAGGTTCTTATTTTTGGTTGATTATGACACCACTTTTCACGGTGGCTGCATTTTTATTCACGCGAAATACGACAAAGTTGCAACTGGAAAACGCGGTTATCAAGTCACAAAATGAATATTTAGGTACAATTGATCAAGATACGCTATTAAAAAATATTGTTTCTTTCCAAAATGATGAAGCGATTTTTGCGAGTATTTCAAAGCGTTATGATATGCCACTTGCGTTACTTGTTGTTAAAGTTCGTCACTGGAAAGAGCTAAAAAGATTTCAAAGCAGTGAAGAAATGCGTGTCGCCCTGCAAGATATTTCGGCACTACTTGAGTCTTGTATTCGGACAAGCGATGTGCTTTATTTACTGGATAAAGAAGAGGCCACATGGGGACTTCTTCTTATAACCGATGATCCGGGAACGAAACTCGTGTCTGAACGCATTAAAAAACGGATTAGCGAAGCCAATAATACCGAATTTGCTACAAAATACCGCGTGCGTATTGAGCTCCGTGTTGGTGCTAAACTCTACGATCCAGAAACAATAAAAACACCACTCGATTTTATCGAAGCGGCTGAAAAAGAATTGGAATATGATGTTTAAAAAAATCTCAAGGGCGAAAATTCCCTTGAGATTTTTTATTAAAATGGTCAGTCCTTTTTATGATACGCACTAAGGCGTTCTTTTAAAGTACCTGTATGAAGTTCAAATAAATGGTTGTCAAAATCATAAAAGTAAATGGATTCCCCTTCGCCAGATATGCGCGTACGAGCTTCTTTGATTTCAAGATTAAGTGATTGAATGCGCGCATAATAGCTTTTGAAATCACGTGCATCAATTTTAAAGGCAATGTGGTTATAAGTTTTTTCAAGATGTGAATCACCTTTCATTATAGCAATCCACATATCTTGGATTAAAAAGAATTTTTCCTCCGTCAGTGAAAATGTTTGGTTGCCGCTTGCATAAACTTCTTTCGCATCAAAAATTTTTTCAAAGAATAGTGTCGCCTTGTCCAAATCGGCGACTATAAAGGTCATATGACTAAGTCCTCTAATCAAAATCTTCACCTCACGTCGTTTTTCGAGTCACTAGACGGAACTCGAGTTCTTGAAGGGGCTCATTTGCACCATCCAGTTCATTGTGGATAATCGTGAAAGCATTTTCCGCCTGCTTATCAATTGGATAGTGGATTGTCGTTATATCAAGCAAATGCGAAAGCTCCAGATCATCAAAACCACACACCGCGAAATCACCCGGGATGCTAAGATTTTTCCGCCGCGCTTCGGAAACAATTCCAGCAGCAAGATAATCATTTGGTGTAAAGAAAGCATCGGGTTTATTTTTCGTTTGTTGGAACCAGTGGACGATTTCTTCACCTTGTTTGCGTGTTCCCATCCCGTAAAAATGCCGGACAGCGTGAGGATCAATTCCTTTAGCGTTGCAAAAATCTAGGTAGGCCTGCATGCGGCTTTGCGTATTTAGTCCCGAGGTAACGCCGTAAATGTTTGTGATACGGCGGTAGCCTTTTTCGTAAAGATGCGTAAGACCGAGCATGTAGCCATCATATTGGTTCATAAAAACAGAAGGGATTTTTTCGTTTAGAACGCGCTGCCAAGTAACGATGGGGCCATACTTTGTGTACTGTTCAATTGTTTCCCAGTCATTTTGGCGGATAACGAGAACGAGTGCATCAATTTGTTTGCGACGAAGCATTTCGAGTGCCTCAAGTTCCTTATCGCGATTGATTTTCGTCATAAAAAGCGTCACGTTATAACCATGTTCCTGCGCTGCAATTGTGAAGCTACGAATAAATATATTTAAAGAATCCAAAAAAGTTGGGGCGACGATGCCGATTAATTTGGTAGCGCCTTTTTTTAAAGATACGGCATTTAAGTTTGGGACATAGTCTAATTCATCAATGACCGCTTGGACACGTGCGCGCGTTTTTTCGCTGACATAGCTTTGTTTATTAATGACTCTTGAAACGGTTGCGTTTGATACACCTGCGCGTTTTGCAATTTCATTTATATTCGCCAAAACATACACCTCACTTTGTTCTTTCCATTAAAGTATAGCACAAATAAAAAAAATTTTGGAAAAAGCTTGACCTGTAATGCATTACATAATTTATGATAAAAATGTAAAAAAGAAAACGCTTAAAATTCACTTAGGAGGTTTATTTGATGAAAAACGGAGTAAAAATTGTCACAATTGGTGGCGGGTCTAGCTACACACCAGAACTCGTGGAAGGATTTATTAAACGTTATCACGAACTACCAATTAAGGAATTATGGTTGGTTGATATTGAAGCAGGTAAGGAAAAACTTGAAATTGTCGGCAATATGGCAAAACGAATGGTGAAAGCTGCTGGCATTGATTGTGAAGTACATCTAACTTTAGATAGAAGAGAAGCACTTAAAGATGCCGATTTTGTGACGACACAATTTCGTGTAGGTTTACTTGATGCGCGTATTAAAGATGAGAGAATTCCGCTTAGTCATGGGATTATTGGACAGGAGACAAACGGAGCAGGCGGTATGTTTAAGGCATTCCGTACAATTCCGGTAATTTTAGGCATTGTAGAAGATATGCGCGAACTTTGTCCGAATGCTTGGTTGATTAATTTTACAAACCCAGCTGGTATGGTGACGGAAGCTGTTCTTCGTTACGGAAAATGGGATAAAGTGATTGGCCTATGTAATGTTCCAATTGGCGCAGTGAAAAGCGCAAGTGATGTACTTAAAAAGCCAGAAGAAGAACTGTTCTTCAAGTTTGCTGGTATTAACCATCTTCACTGGCACCGCGTGTTTGATAAAGATGGCACTGAGCTAACTGAACAGGTGATTGACGGCTTGTATGCGCCAGATGCGAATCCTGAAAAAGTGGTAGAAAATATTAAAAACATGCGTTTCTTATATGAGCAAGTGAAGAATTTGAAGATGCTTCCATGTCCGTATCACCGTTATTATTATATGACAGATGATATGCTTAAAGAGGAGCTTGAGTCGTTTAAAACTGAAGGGACTCGCGGCGAGGTTGTGAAACGTTTAGAGGAAAGTTTGTTTGAGCTCTATAAAGATCCAAACTTGGACCACAAACCAGAGGAGCTTTCTAAACGCGGCGGGGCACATTATAGTGATGCGGCTTGCGAAATTATTAACTCCATTTATAACAATAAAGGAACGACAATGGTTGTTTCTACGCGAAATAATGGTGCAATTGATGATGTACCTTATGATAGTGCCATTGAAATTACAAGTGTAATTAAGGCGCACGGAGCTGAGCCGATTAATTTTGGTAAATTCCCGTCCGCACAACGTGGTCTCTTACAAGTTATGAAAGCGATGGAGGAGCTCACAATTGAGGCGGCAGTAACTGGGGACTATGCAACGGCACTTCAGGCGTTTACACTGAATCCGCTCGTTCCAAGTGGCGATATTGCACAAGAATTACTGGATGAAATGCTAGAAGCTCATAAGGAACACTTACCGCAATTTTCACCGAGAAAAGAGCTTGTAAAATAAATTTTTTCGACCCGCTGATAAGGCGGGTCTTAGTTTGTAGAAAAACGACATGGAAAAAGTAGGGTCATTTACTTTTTGATTTGTTCATGCTAGGCTAGAGGGGAAAGGTGTGAACTGTTTTATGCCAATTGAAACCTATGAAAAGCAACCAAAAGCTTGGCTTGGAATTATTTGGGTTTTGCTCTATTTTGTTTTAGATTTTATTGGGCAATTCATTGGGATGTTGCCGCAATTCTTTACTGGAGCAACAGATGCGACGCTAGATAATTTTTACATGCCATGGTATATGAACCTCGCGCAAGCATTTGCGCTAGGCATTGTCATTCTTTTAGCCTACGAGACGAATATGCGCCTATTTAGCTTTAAACCATTTTCGAAAAAAACTACGATTAACGCGCTTATTATTGGTGCTGTGACGCTTCTTGTTTCAAATGTAGTGGAAATTACCATTAGTCTATTAAATCCAGACTTTAATACGGCGAATCAGACAGGACTAGAAGACGTCTTTACCAATTCTTCTGTTTTTACAATGTTTATTGCGATTGTTATTTTGGCTCCGATTGCGGAAGAAACGATATTTCGTGGTCTGATTATGGGTGTTATTTTGCGAAAATATCCTAAAATTGCAGTTATCGTAAGTTCGGTACTTTTCACGCTTATGCATGTGCCAACGGATATTTTAAGCTTTCTTATTTACTTTATAATGGCATTTGGGCTTGCTTTTATGTATTATAAAACAAGACGATTAGAAGCATGTATTTTGCTTCATTTTGTTAATAATCTTGTGGCTTTTTTCTTTATGATTTAAAAGCCCACCTTCTGTAGGAGTTGAAGTTGCCTGTGAAAAAGTTATCATTTATTTATATTTGCTATACAGTGCTAATAGGTGCGTTTGTAGGTCTTGTTGGCGCACTTTTTATTGCCCTTATCCAGTTTTCCATACATATCATTTGGCAAGAAATTCCAACACTTCTGCCTGATTTTGCTTTCTATCCAGTTCTAATTGGCTTAATAGGTGGTTTATTAGTCGGGCTTATTCAATCAAAAATTGGTCCGTTTCCATATACATTGCATGAAAATATGGCAGAAGTGAAAAAAACGGGACGAGTGGAATATAAAAATCGTTTGTTGTACACGATTTTGGCCGCCTGGGTCGTGCTCACATTTGGCGCAAGTTTAGGCCCAGAAGCTGCTCTTGTCGGGATTATTGGTGGTCTTGTGACGTGGCTTGTTGACCACATTAAGATGGATATACACCGAAAAGAAAATTTAATTAATCTTGGTATTCTTGGTATGCTTTCTGTCGTATTTCTCGCGCCGTTTAATGGGGTTGCAGAAGATTTGGATCAGGACTATCAAAATCAAAAATTGCCGCGCTGGTCTAAACTTTGTTTATCGTTTCTCGTGTCTATTAGTGGGATTGCCACATATGTTATTGTAAAAGGCCTTTTACCGCTAGAAAAAAGTGTTTTCGCTATCCGGCTACCGGAAATTTCATGGTCTTGGCTAAACCTCGCGTACTTCATCCCAATTGTTATCCTTGGTAGCCTGTTTGGTATTTACTTCTTATTTTTACAAAAAGCAGTACAAAAAGTCTTGAAATTGGTTAAAAATAAAATTTTGCTCGCTTTAATTGGTGGCGTAAGCATTGGGCTTCTTGGCATGGTTTCGCCGTATTTCCTTTTTTCAGGAGAGCATCAATTAATTGAAATTACAGCTGAAATTGGGCAATATTCTTTCTGGTTACTTCTTGCACTTGGTTTATTTAAGCCGCTACTTACTGCGATTTGTTTAGGCGCTGGCTGGAAGGGCGGAATGATTTTCCCTGCCATTTTCGCAAGTGGTGTCATGGGTTATGTTGCGACTTGGCCGCTTGACATACATGTTGGCTTTTTAATAACGGTTTTTGCTACGGCAAGCTGTACAAAAGTAGTGGGTCGTCCGTTTTTGACAAGTTCAATCCTATTATTTGTTTTCCCATTGCAATTTTTCCCATTCATCCTCACTACGGCTTTCTTAGTAAGTTTAGATTGGAAGAAAATGATTTTAAGACAAGCATAAAAAATCAGCTGTTCCTTTGGAACAGCTGATTTTTGTATTCTTTATTTCTCAACTACGTTAACATCTTCAAGTGTTCCGTATTTCGTCCACCACGGAACAGCACCTTCATTTAACAATGTATTCAAGGAAGTAATGTTTTCCTTTCCTTGCGTACGAAGCCATTCGCGAAGCGCATCATCGCCTTGTTTACCATAAACTTCGATGCCGTCTTTCCATGTTGCACGTCCACATAAAACGCCACTATATTGAACGTTATGTTTGTTTGCAAATTCAATTGTTTTATGGAACATTTCCGCAGTGACACCAGCGCTCAAGTAAATGAATGGTAGCGGAGAAAGATCGGAGCATTCTTCAAAATGACGTGCCGCATCACTCCGAGAATAGGCAGTTTCTCCGTCTGTAAAGCCTTCCACATAGTTAAAATTAACGGGTACTTCAAGTTTTAAAACATCTACACCATAACGAGGTTTGGAAAATTCTTTTATAGATGCTTTCACCTTAGCCGGTTTCAATTTCGCGTACTCAAGCGAACTAGAGTCCGTCACTTTAGAATCATACGTAATCGGTTCGAGGAAGAATGGAATATCAACCTCACGGCATTCGGCACCGATTCTTTCTAAGAAAGCGAATTTGATTTCGTTAATTTCAGCAGGCTCATCTGGATCATAGTAAACTAAAATTTTAACAGCATCGCCGCCGTTTTCCTTAATGCGAAGTGCCGAGAGATCTTCAATTAGGTCAGGCAGTTTACCAGGAATGGTTGTATCGTAACCCGTTTTTTCATAAGAAGTAAGTAAACCACAGCCTTCGTGACGCGCTTTAATGGCTGGTTTACCGAATTCATCATCTAACAAAATCGCAGAAGCATATGGTGTTAGTTCTTCTGATACGAGACGTTTGAAATCTTCCACATCTTTTTTATCTTCGGTTCCTTTAGCTGCTTGAATCATTTTTTTAAGAGAACCGCGCTGATCAATTGCAAGAGCAGCGATTACGCCTTTTTCATTTGAAAGTCTTTGCAAGCCATCAAACTTACCTTTTGTTATTGTTACCATAATTTATCTATCTCCTTTTCAAACGGTTTTTGACCCTTCTATTTTACCCCTTACCGTGTGCTTTAAACAAATGATTGCATTTCGCTCGTGTTTGTTCTACTATTCAATTATGGAGTTGTAAAAGTTGTTTTTTCTGAGGCAGCGAAAGGCTGTAGGAGTGAAGAAATGTTGGAAAAAACACGGAAAAGTAAACACGCATTAAAGAAAAAATATCGTAGAAGACGTATTGCGGCGCTTTCTAGCATTCTTGTTATTTTTTTGTTAGCTGTAATTGTGGGGATTAGTTGGCTAACGCCCAAAAAAACAAGTGAAAATGTACCAAAAGCAAAAGTCAGCCAAAAAAAAGAAACTAAAAAGCCTAAACAAGAAACAAAAACAGCGGAAGTGGTTGAAAATAAGGAAGTAGATAGCTACTTAAAGCAGATTGGTTTTAGTGGCACAGCCGTTGTTGTTCGCGAAGGACGTACGGTTTTGAACAAAGGTTATTTGTATGCGAATCGGGAAACCAAAACGGCGAACACGCCTGATACGCTCTATTACATTGGTTCGGCACAGAAGGCATTCATTGCTACGGCAATTTTGCAACTGGAAGAGAAAGGTCGGTTAAATACCGAAGATACGGTAGGAAAGTACTTGCCAGGCTTTCCAAATGGTGGACAAATTAAACTGGCAGATTTACTTCATCATACGAGTGGCTTAGTAGGGCACACGGAATCAAACGAGGCTATAACGCCAGAAGCACTTGTAAAAGACATTGCGGCGCAGGGGATTAAGCGCGGCCCGGGAAAATGGGATTACCTTGACTCGAATTATACGGTACTCGCCTACCTCGTTCAAAAACTAAGCGGTCAAAGCCTCTCTGATTACCTCACGGAACATGTTTTTCAGCCAGCGGGCATGAAAAAGGCTGGTTTTTACCAAACGTTTAAAAAAGAAAAAAATGCTTCGATCGGCTACTATGTGAAAAAAGATGGCAGCTATTTTCGGCCGTCGCTTCCAGATTTATCGCAGCTTTTCGGTGTGGGAAATATGTACATGTCCGCATTCGATATGTATTTGTTCGACCACGCCCTAAGTTCGCGGCAACTTTTATCTGAAAAAAGCTTTCAAAAGATGTTCACAAAAGGAAGCCCCTCTTTTTATGGTATGGGCTTTTACGTTGATCCTGGTAGTTATAATAGCCACGGTGTATTAAACGGCTGGAACGTGTCAAACAGTATGAGTCACAGCGGAAAAACATATGTTGTACTCTTTTCAAACATTCAAAACAACATTCGCTCTTTTGGAAAAGTAAACAACCATATTTACGAAATTTTAAATAAGTAGGGGAGTCATTGGGTTTTCTGCGACAGAAGGTAAGCGTCCGGAAACGCTCCAGCTTGTAGAAAACTCGGAGTACGCAAAACAGCCCTTTCTTTTTATGAAAAAGTGGACTAATTTAGGAAAGTGCTTGGGGCATAATTACATTTTGTTTTATAAAAAAGCAAATAAGCAAAAATCCAGTAAATATGCCATTTTTTTAAAATGGATTTTACTGGATTTTTTATTTATGTTCCAAATTCTTTTTAGCGCTCGACTTTTTCGATTTCTACGACGCGGAAACCTTTACGGTCTAAGTGAGCGATGATATCGTCTTTTAGTTTTTCGTCAACAGTGTTTGGTAAGGAAACGAGAACGCGGCGAATTAAATCTTCCGACTGATTATCAAGTGTGATGACGTTTGAGATGTTTGTATATTTATCGACAATCTTCGTAATCTTAGTTAAAGAACCGGATACTTCGCCTGTTGCGATGGTTAGAACATAACCCGTTGTATCAACATTCCATGCGTCTTGGAGTAAACCGAGCATTTTTCCATGTGTTAAAATTCCGTAGAAATCACCATTTGTTTTTAAAACAGCGATGTAGGGAAGCTCTTTGATTGTAAAAAACACTTGGAAGAATGAAGAATTTACACTAATATGTTTCGTTGCATTTTTTAGTAGGGAAGTCACAGGGTCTGTTAAACTTCCGCCACTCGCGGCATGCCTGTAGATGTGCATTTTATAAATATTTCCTAGGAATTTTTCCCCTGTCACATCAAGAACAGGAACACAACGATAGCCAGATTCTTCAAGCAAATGGATGGCTTCTTGTAAAGTTGCTGTCTCGGGAACGGTTGTTAATTTTGCTTTTGGGATGCAAAGGTTTTTGATTAACATATCGGTCACTCCATTCTATTTTCTCACTATTTCTATTTTAGCTTAAAGCGGATGGTTAGTACAGCATAAACAGTAAAGCTAACAAAATAATCGTTCAAAAAAAGAATGCGCAAACAGGCATTCTTTTAAGCAAAATAAAAAACCTTTATAAGGTTAGTTGTTGTTTCCGTGAAATTGTGTTATACTAAAAAACGCTATTATAAATAGTGTTAAAAAATCGCACAATTAGTCTACTTTAATACTATACACTTTATTTTTGATTTTGTCAACGAATTTGGGAGGCTTTTTTTATGAATAAAGAAGAACAAAACGAGCAAAGCCGCATTGATTATACGATTCAGGCGATTAAAAAGGAACAAAAAAGAATTCAAGAATCATTAAAATCAGTGAAACAAGAAGCACGCGATATTCGGTCGAATTTTTGGGAAGACGTGCGTGTGAACTTAGCGGAACCAGATGATGTTTCTGAAACAAACATTAGTATTCGTCAGCAAGAACATTTTCTAAGAGAGCGCGAGCGAAATTATGAACACGGGGAAAAACAACTTGCGGTTTTTGAAAAAATGAAAAGTTCGCCTTATTTTGCCCGAATTGATATTGAAGACGAGGAAACACCACGTGAGGAAATCTATATTGGAATTGGTTCCGCGCTTGATGAGTCCGATCAGTTTTTAGTGTATGACTGGCGTGCACCGATTTCAAGTGTATACTACGACGGGCAAATTGGTAAGTCTACGTATGAAACGCCAGAAGGAAACTTGACGGTTGATGTATTATTGAAGCGTCAATTTAAAATAAAAAACGGGCAACTTGAATCCATGTTTGATACAAGTGATGCGATTGGCGATGAAATGCTTCAAGATGTGCTTGGCGGCGAATCGAGTTTACAAATGAAAAATATTGTGGCGACCATTCAGCAGGAACAAAATCGCATTATTCGTGATACAAAAAGCGACTTATTATTCGTTCAAGGTGCGGCAGGAAGCGGCAAGACGTCTGCAGTTTTGCAGCGCATTGCCTACTTGCTTTATCGTTTCCGAAATGGGCTTGATGAAAAGCAAATGATGATTTTTTCGCCAAACCGCTTATTCAATCACTACATCGCAAACGTCCTGCCAGAACTTGGTGAGAAGAACATGATTCAAACGACATTTCAAGATTTTACAGCGAAACGGTTGGGAAAACTAGATGTGGAAAGCCTTTTTGAACAGTTTGAGAATGAAACAAACGATGCGCGCAAGGAAATGATGCTTTTAAAAGAATCAACATTGCTCATGCAACTAATTGAAAAATATGTGTCGCTTCTCCAACATGGTGGTTTACGATTTAAAGATATTAAATTTCGCGGGGAAACATTACTTTCCAAGGAAGACATCAAAGCGGTTTTTTACGCGACACCGCGCTATAAAATGCCCGCAAGGCTTTTAGAGACGAAAAAAATTCTCCGGGAAAAGTTGTATGAGTTAGCCAATTTGGAAGCCAAAAAAGAATGGGTAAATTATGAGATGGAGCTACTTAGCGAGGAGCAGTACCGCGCGCTTGTCCCGACAAAACTAGAGTTCGAGAATTTTAATGATGAAAAAGATTATTTGGCAAAAAAAATTGTCCGTTTGAAGTTCAAAAAATTGCATCAAAATATCGAAAAAAACCAGTTTCTGCATATCAAACAACAATTTGGGCACTTTATGCAATATGCCCCGCGATTGTTTGATTTACAGGATTTTGGGCTTTCAGAATCCGATTGGAGTGCGGAAGTTCATCGTGTTGTGAAAAGTTTAAATAAAAATAAACTGGCGCTTGAAGATGCCGTTTTGTTCCTCGAATTAAACGATGCAATTGTCGGCAAAAAAATTAATCGTATCATGCGTTTTGTTTTTATTGACGAGATTCAAGATTATTCGAAAGCTCAAATTGCGTATTTAAAATCGATTTTTCCAAGTAGCCAGTTTACACTTTTGGGTGATTTAAACCAAGCAATTTTTAAGAAAAATGAGAAGTCGCTACTAGAAGAAATTGCACCACTTTTTGATTCCTCGCGAACTTCTGTGGTTGAGCTTACGAAAAGCTACCGCTCCACGGAACAAATTACAAATTTTACGAAGGAAATCATGGCAGAATCCGACCGAATTATTCCGTTTTCAAGGCAAGGTAAGCTTCCAAAAGTGATGCAAACGGAAAGTTTTGTGACGATGATGGAAGCAGTGCAAGAAGAAGCATTAAAATTAAAAGAAACGTCTAATATGGTAGCAATTATTGGACGAAATCAAGAAATTTGCGAACAAGCTTATTTATCGCTATACAAAAAAATGGACGTTAAACTCGTTCACATGGGAAATCAAAAGTTATCTGAAGGTATCATGCTTATCCCGTCTTATTTGGCAAAAGGACTTGAATTTGATAGCGTGATTGTTCTTGATGCTTCGGAAAAGTCCTATCCGACTAGCGCAGACAAAACCTTGCTTTATACAATGTGTTCGCGAGCGATGCATGATTTAATCGCCATTTCAAACGGCGAAGTGACACCGCTTTTTAAAGAAATTCCAAGCGACCTATATGAATTTGAAAAACGGGAAACACAAGTCGAAGTTCAGGATGAATTTAAAAAATAAAATAAAGAATCTGGATTAGACTGCTGACAAATGGTAATTTTAACCACCTGTAACTACATTCCGATGTTCACATACTCAAGTACGCTTAGAATCGCACTAGTTGTCAGCAGTTTGATTTTGTGTGTAGATTTTAAGTTTTTCTGCAACTAACGTCAGCAAGATGCTGGCGTTTTTTTCGTAAAATATTTTACAGCGCGGTATAATGTTTAGAGGGGATTGAAAAGGTGTATTAATACTTAAGATAGGAAAGTGAGGAGCGGAATGATGAATAAACAGATTGGCAATTTTGATTACTATAATCCCACGCATATTGTTTTTGGGAAAAATCGGTTTTCTGAACTTTCGGATTTAATTGCGGAGGATAAGAAGGTTTTGATTTTGTACGGCGGCGGGAGCGTTGAAAAATTTGGAACGCTTTTGAAGGTTCGTGAGGCTCTTCACGGGCATTCGATAGGTGAATTTGGTGGTATCGAGGCAAATCCGACATTCGAAACGCTTATTCAAGCGGTAGATTTAGTCAAAAAAGAAGGGTATGATTTCTTGCTTGCTGTTGGTGGTGGTTCTGTGATTGACGGGACGAAATTTGTTGCGGCTGCAGCGCGTTTTGACGGTGATCCGCTTGATATTTTTGGGAACGGTGTTGGGGCTGGTAGACCAGTAAAAGAGGCGCTTCCGTTTGGGACGGTATTGACGCTTCCAGCAACGGGATCTGAGATGAATAGTGGGGCGGTTGTGACGATTAAAGCGAAAAAGGCGAAGGTGAGTTTTGGAAGCCCGGTAACATTCCCTGTCTTTTCGTTACTTGATCCCGAGCTTACATATACGCTTCCTGAAAGGCAACTTGCTAATGGTGTGATTGACTCATTTGTGCATGTTATGGAGCAATATTTGACGTATCCGGTCGGGGCGATGGTGCAGGATCGCTATGCGGAAGGGTTGCTTCAAACGCTTATTGAGATTGGGCCGAGTGTCATTGATGAAAAGAATCATGATTACAATTTGCGAGCGAATTTCATGTGGACGGCAACAAATGCGTTAAACGGGACGCTTAATAAAGGGGTTCCAGGGGACTGGGCGAGTCATTCACTTGGACACGAGATTACAGCGCTTTACGGGATTGATCATGCGCGGACGCTTGCGATTGTTTTACCAGCGCTTCTAACGGTTCGTAAAAAGGAGAAATTCGATAAACTTGTGCAATATGCGGAACGCGTGTGGCATATTACGGAAGGTAGTAATGAAGCAAAAGTTGAACAGGCGATTTGGAATACCGGGCAATTTTTTGAATCACTTGGTGCCCCGATTTATTTCAGTGAGTATAATTTAGGGGAGGAAGTTGTGGAGGAGCTTGTGGCACAGCTTGCGCGCCACGAATTGACGGCAATTTCAGAGCGCGGCGATCAAACGCTTGAAGTAAGTCGGGCAATTTATAAGAAGGCATTAAAAGCAGAGTAAGGCCAATAATGCTCTTTTTTATCAAAATAAAGGGGTGAAGTAGGGTGGAAACGGAACAAAGGGAAAAAACTTTTTTTGGACATCCTAGAGGCTTAGCAACATTGTTTTTCACCGAATTTTGGGAGCGTTTTTCGTATTACGGAATGCGTGCGTTGTTACTTTATTATATGTATACACAAGTGTCCGACGGGGGGCTTGGCTTTAGTCAAGGAACATCGACAGCAATTATGTCGATTTATGGTTCATTAGTTTATATGTCTGGGGTAATCGGCGGCTGGGCGGCTGACCGTTTGCTCGGCTCAAGACGTACGATTTTCTGGGGCGGCGTTCTGATTATGGCTGGGCATATTGTTCTTGCGCTTCCTATGGGGGCGTCGGCGCTGTTCTTTTCGATGATTCTCATCATTTTAGGAACAGGGTTTTTAAAACCGAATGTGTCGAACGTCGTTGGTGACTTATACGCAAAAGGCGATAATCGCCGCGATGCAGGTTTTAGTGTTTTTTATATGGGGATAAATTTAGGCGCGTTTATTGCACCGTTCATTGTTTCAGGTGTTTGGGGCGCCACAGATAGTTTTCACGCTGGGTTTAGCGTAGCTGCTTTCGGGATGGCAATCGGTTTAATTGTATATGTCATCACTGGAAAACTTTATTTAAAAGAGGCTGGCAAACAAGTGCCAAATCCAATGACGAGTTCTGAAAAAGGGAAATTTATTTGGTTTGCACTCGCTATAGCAGCTGCAATCTGCGCTTTAATTGCTGCAATTGCATTTGTTACAGGTAGCTTCACGATTAACACAATCATCCTTGCTGTGACCATTCTAGGCGTAGGCATTCCAGTCGCCTATTTTGTTGTCATGATTAGTAGTAAAAAAACAACGACTGACGAACGTTCAAGGTTGTATGCTTATATTCCGCTATTTTTAATTGCCGTTTTGTTTTGGATGATTGAAGAACAGGGCTCGACTACGCTTGCGATTTTTGCGGCTGAACGAACGCAACTAGACATTTTTGGTTTCACCTTAAATCCTGCCAATTTTCAGTCATTAAACCCAGTTTTCATCATCATCCTATCTCCTGTGTTTGCTTGGCTTTGGGTGAAATTAGGGGATAGACAGCCGTCAACGCCGAAGAAATTTGCTATTGGTTTGTTTTTTGCGGGGTTGTCTTTTGTGATTATGATGTTCCCAGGTCTTATAAATGGTAATACGACAACGCTTGTTAGTCCATTGTGGCTTGTTGCCAGTTTCTTTATTTGTATTGTTGGCGAGATGTTCATTTCGCCAGTTGGGCTTTCTGTTACGACAAAACTTGCTCCAGCAGCATTTGCCTCACAAACGATGAGCTTATGGCTTTTAGCGGACAGTATGGGGCAGGCATTTAATGCACAGGCAACACAATTTTTCAGCGCGGACACAGAAGTAGCATACTTCGGAATCACCGGTTTCATCGCCATCGGATTCGCCATTTTACTTTTCTTAATATCACCAATGTTAAAAAAATATATGCGCGGTATAGATTAACCAATTTAGGAGCCTGAAAACGGCTCCTTTTTATAGCAGAAAATACAAGTATACAATTTATTATCATATCTTTATATGCTATACTAAAAATGGATTAACAAGTCAACAAAGAGGTGATGCAGATGATTAAAATTCAAATTAGCGAAAGCGAATTGCGCGCCTATGCAAGGGAGCTACGGGAGGCAAGCGGAGGGGCACCTTATCATCCGTGGGGTTCAGGGAATATGAGCTATTCCTATGCGAGCTCCATCAATGATTTCCGCACGGCCATCATGGAATCAATTGAGATGATGCACCAGTTTTCCGAGCTCGCGGACAAAGATGCGGCACGTTTAGAGAAAATGGGCGAAGCGTTCGTAAAACAAGATCGAGCGGCAGGACAAGCCATCGAAGGAATGGGGCTGCGCTGATGGATGCGAAAAGTGAGCAAAACACACAAGCCCTACTGGATTTACGAAAGCAAGAAAGCGACATGGAAAATGTTTTACATACCCTTCAAAATCAACAAAACCAATTGGAATGGCTGGAAGAAGACCATGTACGCGTCAAACAGGAACAAGAGGAACTGCGTGAACTTCTGCGTGAGGCTTGGCAAGGAGAGCGCGCTACGGGTTTCCATTTGTATACCGAAGAGATGCAGTACGAGGAACAACGGGACTGGCGGCAAGGTATTGAGAGAGAAACCACGGATGTTACGAACCAAGTAACGGCTTCTAAACAGACTTTACGAGAGCTAGAAGCGGCGCAGGTCAAACTTCGAAAGGAGTTGTCCTCATGAGCCGAATAGATATTGCCGAAGTACGTGCCTTTCAACAAGCTTTACAACAAGCCAATACGACCATGCGTGCCCGTATACAAGCGGTACAAGCAAGCGCCTTGCGGTATTCAGGCGACTACTTTTTAGACGGACAAGCCATTCAAGCTTCCCAGCAGTATTTTCGCGAAACCTACCAGACGGTAGGGGGAAGTTTACTTGACATTTTAGATACGAGTGAAGCCCTTTTGGAACGCTATTTGAATGACTTTAGTGCCCAAGTAGATGACTCTAGAAACGCCAGAGTCGATGCAGAGTTACTAGGCATAGCTGCCGAGAAAGCGCGAAGTATCCGCCGAAAACAAGAAGATTTGAAGCGGTCTCTTACGGCACAAACAGGAGCTTCTCAGGAAGGACGCGTTCAACAGTTACGGCTAGACCTAGTTAACGCGGTGGAAGAAGAAAAAATTCTGGAGAACTATTTACAATTTGAGCAAAGTCATACCCACTTTTTCCAAGAACTTTTAGGTCTTGTAATGACCACACAAAGAACGATGAAACAACTCTTGCAGGACGTCCAATTTAACGCCCAAACAGGAAGCTATACATATCCAAAAGGCTATACCCAGTCGATAGAAGGGTTGAAAAAGCGACTTGATGCCATTCGCGGCGTAGACCCAAAACTAGAAAAAGCGCTAAAAGCGTATCAAGTTTTGGCAGTGGTGTATTACGATGCTCACGGAAAACCGCAAGTGATGTGGCTGCTTGAACAAAACGGAGTTGGCGTGAGTGACCCGAAACTAAAAAAATACTTAGAGAAAACCGGAAAATACTTAGATTCAAGCGACTACCAAATTATCACAAATGAGGATTTAAACCAAAAAATCAACCAAGCGTGGAAAAAAGGCACGTATTATATGGACGGCACGAAATACTCCGGGATGGTTGGTGGCACGCTCCGCGCATCAGCGTATGTGGAGTCTGTGAAAGGCACGTTGGATGAAAGCGGACTTACAGATGTAGTGATGGGGTTAGGTTTAAGCACGGCAGCGATTCGAGGGAGTATGACGTATGGGAAGGTTGGTGGAGCTAACACTTTAAATCCAGAACTTCAAAAATTACATGGGAAATTGGATAATTTAACGGAGAAACATTTATTACCACAATTCAGTAAAATAGACCCTAATCTTGAGGCTGGATATATTGGATCATTTAAAACAGGTACAGTTGGTAACCCAAATAAAAGTACTTTTGGTCAACCGATAGATTTAAATAATTATGATATAGATTTCTATATAAAAAGTGATGTATTATATGAAATGTATGGAAATAGTATCAAAGCAAATCCGCAATTCCGAGAAATATTGTCACAAACGCCAGGATTTGAAGGTTTGAAACCAAATAAACAAGGATTTTCAATTAAATTTTTACCATCAAGTAATTAGAGAGTAGGAGAGGAATTAATTATGAACGAGAATAAGTATGGGATGAAAGCAACGGTAAGAATAATATTTCAAGGTGACTTAGAACAGTTATCTATTTTGTTACAAGAAAAGTTAAATATACCAGAGTTTTGGTTTGATACAGATGGACAGCCACCTCATGGTGAAATTGGATTTTGTGAGGTGTTTGGTTTGGAACTGGAGATTAAAAATTTTGAAGGTGATTCGGCAGATTACATTTTAGATGTTATCACAACAGATTCTTTTACGGAAATAGCTGCTGGTAGGATGTATGACATCTCTCAATGGCTTGCAGATTATATTGCCTTCTCGTGCAAACTGACAACATTTGCTGATTAAATATTTCATATTATAAAAAGAAAGACTTTGTGTGCAAGAATATCCGAGATGTGTATAAAAATGATGAGAAAATAAAAAGGCACTCTACCACTCAATGGGAATCGAGGAGATAGAGCCTTGACTAGCAAGAGTGAACTCACTAATCAAGTTGCGAATAGCCAACAAAAAGCTAACTGTATTTATTGGACTGGAAAAGCAGGGACTGTTCTAGTTTCTGGGTTTATTTTCCGTACTCTAAAAGCTGGGAATATGTAGTTATTGAAACGGTATTAGTGAAAGAAGCTGATACCGTTTTTTCATGTATCAAAAAACAGATTTTGGAGGATAAAAGTAATGAATACAAGAAAAAATAAGCAACCGATAAAAGAAATCAGCCATCAAGATATTTATCATGGAAAATCGGTACATATATTATAGGGACGGCATGAAATGCACCAGAATGGTTGGAGGCACGCTTCACACTTCGGCATATGTGAAATCGCGATGAGAGCCACGCTTGATGAAAGCAGCCTTATAGATGTAGTGATGGGTTTAGGCTTGAGTACCGCAGCCATTCGGGGGAGTATGATGTATGCGGGGGGTAGAAGTAGTAAAGATTATAGCCAAACAAGAATTTATTGGACTAAGGTAGAAGAGTTTAATAACATCAAAGTATATCAAAGAGATGACCTGATTGATGCTAATTTTTTAGATTCAACGAACAGGACAAATGCACAAAGAATGAAACAAGGGTTGGCACCGCTTGGACCAGATGGAAAACCAATTAATCTTCACCATACTACACAACGAAATACAAGCTCCATTACTGAAGTGACCCAATCTTTTCATCAAAGCAATAAAAGAAGTATTCATATAAACTCAAACAATATACCTTCTGGTATAGATAGGCAACAGTTTGGGGTATGGAAAAAAGCTTACTGGAAGGACAGAATCTCAAATTTAGAATAAATGGAGGGAATTTAATGAGCATTCAAAAATATAACGAGGCAAAAAAAATATTATCTAAAAATAGCGATATGATTTTTAGTATAGGTGGAGCTGATGAACAAACCATTAGTAAGGCAGAAGATATTTTATCTTTAAAATTTCCCGAAGATTATAGAGCTTTTCTTAAAGACTATGGTATTTTAAGCATTGGAGCAGAGGAAATATATGGAATTGTTAAAGATGATTTTTTCAATTCTAGTGTTCCTGATGCTATTTGGTATACTTTAATTGAGAGAAAAGAAGTTAGTATGCCTCCTTATTTAGTTGTTATTTATGATACAACAATTGGAGAATTGTTTTGCTTAAACTATGATAAGATAAATGATAATAATGAACCTAAAGTAACATCGTATATGGCTGGGATTGACGAGGAAAGTCAAACTTATGAAGTAATTGCGAATAGTTTTGGAGAGTTTCTTTTAGAAAGAGTTAGTAATGAAATTTAATTATATCAGTGAGATTAACTTTATAAATTTAAAAAGTATATTTCAAAAAACTTGCTTTATTTTCTAAGATTAAAGGTTAGTTTTTCTCACCATGCTTTTCTTTTTTAATAGAAAAAGTATGAAAAATACAAAGAAGCAGGAGTATATAATCAACCAATAAGTTATGTGAAACCAAATTCTTTATGACTAGCTGAATTGTGAACGATAAAAACGGCATGAGTGAAAAAAGCCACTGATGCCGTTTTTCAATGAACTTAGGCATGTGTTGGGTTTCCTCCGAACACTAGCCTACGGAAAGCGGTGGAAATGATCTCACGGACTTAGTGTGCTGGGGTTAGGTTGGAGTACCGCAGCCATTCGGGGGAGTATGACGTATGGAAAGATAGCTGTACCTAAATATGAAATTATATGGAATAGGAATGTTAATCGGACTCAGGATCTAATACCCAATACAAACATACCAAAGTCATTTACTTTAAAAGGAGTCCATGTAAAGGGAAAAGAGATTTGGGTTCATGGCAATGCGAGTAAACATATGGGAGAATTTATTAATTCTGCAAAAGGTTCAATCATAACTGAAAATGAATTAATGCTTAGCTTTCAAAATTCATTGACCTCCATCTTATCTAAAGTAAACCCAGGAAGAAATTTTTTTAACATAAATGGCTGGGAAATTGGTATAAATGGTGATACAGGGGGAATATATCATGATTTATATAAGCCATAAATTTAGGAGGATATTATGTTATTAAAAAAAATAGGTAGTAAAAATAGTAATGTTGAAAGTGAAATTCATATGGAAAAAGTAGTAGATGATTTACTTATGATTTCAGTGAAGATAGATTCAAAAAAGCATAAAAATTATTATGATTATTGGCGTTTAATTAAAACGCTTGGAGTCCCACCTTTAGAAATAGGTATTGATAGAACGGATGGGAGTATACAAACTATAGTTTTTTATATTGCTTCGGAATTTTTTAGAAAAATAAACTTTGCTTTACCGAAAAAAACTGAAGGAGTGATTATGGTAGACTCTTCAATTTTCAAAAAAGAAAATGATTATATAGATATTGATTCTAGTTATTTTGTATTTTTAAATGGTCATAATCTTATTTGCTATTTTGATGAGGAATTTGAGCCTGATACAAGTTATGATATAGATAGAGTAAGTGTTTTTTTGAAGCTAAATGAAGTAATTGGCTTTTCAATAAAGGGATTATCAGATATTGAAATGAAACAGTTGGAGTTGCTTTAAAGGAAAGTCGTGCTAATTCTAAGATATAAATTTAGGAGCCTGAAAACGGTTCCTTTTTTGTTGGCATTTTGCTAAGATAAAAGGGAGGGGAGCGATATAAAATTGGATTCGAAAATAACTTTTTATATGACAAGGCACGGAAAGACGTTACTTAATACACTTGAAAAAGTACAAGGGTGGTCAGATTCGCCGCTTACAAATGAAGGTCGGGAAGTGGCTGAATACTTAGGTCGCGGTTTGGACATTTCGTTTGATGCAGTTTATACGAGTGACCGTGGACGGACGATTGAAACGGCGGATATTATTTTAGCGGAAAGTAAGCAGACGCATTTAGAAAAAAATATTCTAAAGGATTTGCGAGAATTTTGTTTTGGAAAATTTGAAGGCTCGCCGAATGAAGAAATGTTTAGCACGGTGATGGCACATCTTGGCTTTACTTCGCACGAGGAAGGAATGAGGAGCTTAGGTTTGCAGGGTGTTCAATTAGTACTTGGGGCTGTGAGTGAGCTTGACGAAACCGGTCTTTCAGAAAGCTGGGCAGACATGGAGACGCGCCTCATGCGCGCTTTAGACAGGATGATTGAACAAGAACTAGGTGAGGGTGAAAAGCATGTTTTAGTGGTGGCGCACGGGATGACGATTAATGCGTATTTGACCCTTTTGGCGCCAGAATTTGTTAACCCAATGCTCGAGAATGCGAGCATCACAAAAATGGTTTATGAAAACGGTCAAATTCGCGTAGAGTCGGTAAATGATACGAGCTATATTTTAGCTGGGCAAACGGCGAAGGAAAGCTAAAAAAGCATCGTTAGGATTGAGGCGGAAACCGGTCATAACGATGCTTTTTATATTCATTTTAACGCATGAACTTCACACAAACGGGCTCTGGAACTTTAATTTCTTTTTGTAGTAAAGTTAGTTTGCCAGTTTCTTTATTGACGCCAAAAATCGTAACGTTGTTGGAGTTTTCATTTGTTGCAACGAGAATTTCTCCTGTCTTGTCTAAATCAAAATCGCGCGGTCCGACACCTAAAACGGGTACCGTTTCCAGCAAACTCAATTTTCCGGTTTCATCAATTTGGAAAGAAACAATCGCATCTTGTCCGCGGTTAGAAACATAGAGGAAGCGGCCATCATTTGAGATGTGAATGGCACTACCTTTATTTTCAGCTGTAAAGTCAGCCGGAAGCGATGGAATCGTTTGAACGACTGTTAGCTCGCCACTTTCATTATGATACTCTGCCACAACAACTTCAGAGGTGAGCTCAGTCATAATATACACATATTTCTCATTTGGGTGGAAAACTAAGTTTCGTGGCCCGCTCCCAGGTGTGAGAAGCAAATCAGCCACTTTTTCAAGTTTACCATTCGTAGCGCTATACGTCGTCACATAATCCGTCCCGAGGTCGCACGTTACGACAAATTTTTGATCGGGCGAGAACCCAGCAAAGTGCGCATGTGGTTTTTCTTGACGCGCGTGTACGCTTTTTCCAGTGTGCTCAATTTCTGAAATCGGTGTGCCGAGTGTGCCGTTTTCAGTTGGATAGCTTAAAATAGTACCTAAGTGATAATTCGCCGAAACAACAATGGAATTGTCAGCAGATGCATCAACATAACACGGAGGGTTCCCAGCTTTTACTTGTTGATTTAAAAGCGTAAGAGAGCCATCCTCGTTAATTTTAAATGCAGCAAGACCGCCTTTATCGTTGTCTTTTGCAACAGAATAAAGGTATTTCTCATCATCAGAAATTTTTAAATAAGTTGGGTTGTCCATTGTGCCAGCATGTTTGTTCTCTAAAACTTCGCCTGTTTCACGGTCAATCACAAGGCGATAGATGCCTTTGCTTTCCACTTTCGTATATGTACCAATGTATGCGGTTGCGGTTTTATTTGACATAAATTCGATTCCTCCTGTAAAAAAAGTCGTTTTCATGATTTATTATAGCATATTCCTTAAAAAGGATAGCCGAATTTGCAACAAAAAATCCGCCTCGCAGATGGAGACGGATTTTTTGTCTTGCCATTTTTAGAACAAACCACCAAACCAGTGAAGTATATTATAAACGACCCACGTATACCACTGCGTACCGACAGCAAGTGAAGTAACTTCTGTAGCCTCTTTTGGAATATTATAGCCAATTTGTCCAGCTAATTCAGTCATGAGAGGTGCTGCTGCCCCGGCTAAATAAAGCGTGATAGTCGTAATGATAACCCCAGTGAAAATCCCTCTAAATAAGTTCCCTTTCGAAGGAACGATGGCAAAAATCATGTAAAAAGGTAGAGCCGTTAAATCTGCTAGCGGAAGAACTTTATTTCCTGGAAGAATGAACGCAAGTAAAAGTGTGATTGGAATCATAATTAAACCAAGCGATAAAACAAATGGGTGCCCAATTCCGACCGCAGAGTCGAGCCCGATAAAGAGCTCACGTCCAGGAAAGCGTTTCTCCATAAATTCATGCGCTGCCTCAGAAATTACCGTCAGCCCGTCCATTAAAAGACTAACCATACGTGGGATTAAAACGAGGCAGGCGGCAATCGTAACGCCCGTTTGAAGCACAGTCGAAAAAGGCATTTTCGCAACTAAAGCAAGGAGCCCCCCAATGATGAGCCCCATCAGCATAGGCTCGCCAAAAATACCTAGACGGGACTGCACTTTTTCCGTTGACCAATTGATTTTTTTAATTCCTGGAATACGGTCAAATAACCAATTAATGGGATAACCGACAACCGCCCAGCCGCTCGTCTGAATTTGTGGAAGAGAAATCCCTTCAAGACCAAGTACTTCCTCAACATCTTTTTGCGTCCAGTCAGCGATTTTGAAAATAATCGCCATGTTAATAACCGCACTAAGAACGGCGATAATCATACTGCCAGTTGTTAAATAAAGTGCACTCGCAATGAAAAGCGGTTGCCAGTAATTCCAAATATCGACATCCATTGTTTTTGTCCATTTTAATGCAATCATAATAATGTTTGTCGCAATGATAGCAATGAAGACGAAAGGTACAACTTCTGTTCCCCATGCAAGCGAAGAACCAACACCCCAGCCAATATCAGTAGCCGTTAACTTGAAATTGTAATTTTCAACAAGTGCTTTTGTTACAGGAGCAATGGTGGAGAGCATAAGACCAGTAACTACACCGAGTCCAACAAAACCAACGCCAACCGTTAAGCCTGCCTTAAATGCAGTAGAAAATTTCTTTCTAAATACGACGCCTAAAATCGTGATGATAATAGGCATCATAACTGTCACGCCTAGCCCAATAATATATTTAAAAAAATCTAAAATATAATCCATTTATTTCCCCTCCCTTAGCCGCGTAAAACAGCTAGTATCTCATCTATCGTTTCTTGTTTTTTCAAGCCAGTTAAAAATGAGCGACCAATAACAACGGGAACATCACCTACATCTCCAGTAACTGTTGTAGAGCTAACAATTAAATCTGGTTTAGAAGTACTTACTTTAGAAGCAACTTCTTGAACTGTCCATTGACTAATTTCATAAGGAATCTTCTCCTCATCAAGAACTGCACGAACTTTTTTGGAGATGACCGTAGATGTGGCGATACCAGTACCACAGCAGACATAAATTTTTTTTGCTTTCATTTTAACTCCCCCTTTAAGCTTCTGGAAAGAACATTACTTTTCCGAAAAATTCTTTTTTATGATAAATATCGTTAAAAATTTGTGGACCGTCTTGAAGTGATAGACGATGCGAAATCATTGGTTTAACGCGAATTTTTCCGTTTGCTAGAAAATGAACGGTCGTTTGCCATTCTTTCCCAGGAAATGGTGCCGAAATTGCATTCCAAGAACCCCAAACCGTTAGCTCACTGCGAACTATTTTCTCAAAGTAAAAACGTTCAATTGAAATATCTGCATATGGAATCCCTAAAAAGACAACGCCACCACCTTTTTTTGCGTATGCGAAAACTTGTGCCGATGTGATAGGGGAACCCGCAGCTTCAACTACTAAATCGGCGCCTAGTCCATCTGTATAAGTAGGAATACACTCAAGTGGATCTTCGTTCAAGCTGTTTATCGTGAAATCTGCACCAAGGTTTTTGGCTTCCTCTAGTTTAGTGTCATCAATATCGATAACGATAACACGTCTAGCGCCGAAGACTTTTGCCCACTGGATGGAGAGCAGACCAATGTTTCCGGCACCGACAACTACAACATCATCGCCAGCCTGTAGATTTGTATGATAATAGCCGTGGACAACAACGGCAGAAGGCTCAACAAAAGCGGCTGCCTCATAATCGAGCTCGTCTGGTATTTTTACTACATTTTCAGCAGGAAGTTTGATATACTCAGCATAGGCACCGGGATGTCTGGCTCCAATTACTGTTAGTTTCTGACAGCGAGCAAATTCGCTCTTTTTACAGTACTCGCACTCTCCGCAATAGAGTGCAGGGCACCCAGCAATCCGGTCGCCTTTTTTTACGTTTATGACATCCGCCCCAGTTTCAATAACTTCTCCAGAAAACTCATGTCCCCACACCATACCAGGGACGTAAGGGCCAAGTTTACTATACCGAGAAATATCTGATCCACAAATTCCAACCGCTTTTACTTTTAAAAGGACTTCGTCTGATTTTTCAATTATCGGCATCTCTGCCTCTTCATAACGGAGGTCTCTTTTTCCATATAATTTAAGTGCCTTCATCATACGTTACCTTCTTTCTGAACTACTTCTTGCAACTTATTTAACTTTTCTTTTGTGTCACCTTCAAACAAGTAAGAACCTACAACGATAAGACTTGCTCCTGCTTCAATACATTTGGCTGCGATTTCGTCATTAATGCCACCATCGACTTCGATTTCAATTGGGCGTTCGCCGATATATTTTTTTGTCTGTCTAATTTTTTGCAGGCTCGAATCAAAGAACGTTTGCCCCCCAAGCCCCGGATTTACCGTCATTAGTAAAATGACATCAATATCGTCTATAACGCAGTCTAAAACTTGGATAGGAGTTCCTGGATTTAGAACTACACCAGCACGGACGCCATAACTTTTTATAAGTTGAATGGAGCGATGTAAATGAGGACCGGCTTCTGCATGTACTGTAATCATATGCGCTCCAGCCTCTACAAGCCTCGGGATATAGCGATCGGGGTCATAGACCATCATATGCACATCAAATTGTAAGTCTGTGGTCATTTTCATCATTTTAATTTGATCAGGACCAAAAGCGATATTAGGAACAAAAGAACCATCCATCATATCCACATGCAACATTTTAATACCATTTTCTTCTAAAATTTGTAGGGATTCACCAATTCGCGCGATATGCGCTCCAAATACAGAAGGAACTAATTCTGCCAATTTAAAACACCTCATTCTACATTTAATAGTCGATTAAGTTGGTCTCGTTCATCTACACACTTGTTTTTTTGGAAAAAAAGTAGTTTGGTCTGGCTTGGTGCATGTTTTGCTTGTTTAATCCAAAGTTCATGCTTGCTCGGCACGACAATATACCAAGGCAGTGTCTTCTTATAAATCATCCATTTTTGAAATAAGTTTTCATTTGAGTCAAACGTTTCTGCTGCGATAAACACGCGCATTTTTTTTGGTAAATAATAAAGAAATATCCATTTGGAGTAGAGAAGTAGGCTGGCATAAATAAAAGCGATAGTCAAAAAGAGAATTTGATAATCTAAAATTAACTGTAAAATGAAACGTCCAGGTCGCCCAATAAACCACATGACAAATGATTCAAAAAATGTGCCCATTATTTATCGTCTCCTTTCCCTAGTAAAGAAAATGAATGAATTGCGTCTAAAATTTCACTGGATTTGTTCGATACAGCAATGCTTTGCATCACCTCCTCGTTTTGTATCATTTGAATGAGTAATTGGAGCATATCTAGTTGGTCCTCTGGGTTTTGTAAGGCGAGCATGAAAACTAATTGAACTGGCACTAGTTCATCATTAACAGCCATTTCATGGAAAGTGATGGACTCTTTTAATTTTGCGATGCACACAATTGGGGACAAGACATGTTTGCTATCTGCATGTGGCAAGGCAACCCCGCCAAATTCGGTCAGAAGGCCAGTTGGAAATATTTTTTCTCGTTCTAATATTGCTTGTTTATAACTTTCTTTCACATAGCCTTTCTCGATAAGTAGTTCAGCCATTTCAATTAAGACAGCAGAACGACTCGTTTGTTCTGAAAAATGTATGGTTTCTATTTGGAAATAATCATTCACCTTCAATGGGCATCCCTCCAATTAAACATTTATTTCTGTAGTAATTTCTCACCAACAGCACCTCCTGGATGGATGATGCCAAATTGTTCTTTCGTATAATTTGTTTCACTCATCAGTGTAATGATAATCGCATCAAATGTTGCAATAACGGCGAGTGTGCTAGCTGTAGCCAACATATTGAATGGGTCAGGTTCTTTTGCCACACGAACTTGGAGGCATAAATCAGCGGCCTTTCCAATAGCAGAATCAGGGTTTTCAGTTACGCCAATGAGGAAGCTCCCTTTGCTTTGGCAAGCAGGAATGAGATTTAAAAGCTCTCCAGTATTACCCCCTTTTGAAATAAGAATTAAAATATCTTCTGCTTGGAGTACACCTAAACGTCCATGTACAGCATCACTCGGGGCTAAATAAACAGCTGGTTTTTCAATGCAACAAAGGGAGTGAACAATTTTGGTAGCAGCAACTCCTGATGTGCCGCAACCTGATACGACAATTTTTCCTTTGCAGTTTGCAATTTGATTAACAATGGTTGTCAGTGCTATGGAATCTAAAAGGTTGGGTAAGGCTTGGATGGCTGTAGCCTCTTCTTGTAATACCGCATGACAATGCTGCTCGACTTCTTTTTGCTTCATTTCCATTCATTCCTCCTTCAAATTTTGAATGACTTCTAATAAGGTATTTGTTGAAAAATTTTGAATCAATGTTTGCATCAATTTTTCATCTTCAGCTAAATGCACGATTTGATAGAGGGCATCGATATGCTGCTTCGTATCAATTGGCGCAATAACGATAATAAAATGGACTTTTTCATGTTTCGAAACCCACACTCCTTTTTTTATAAAAAGAAAAGAAATTGAAAGACGGTTCACCCCAGTGCTAGGTGAGGCGTGAGGAATCGATAAGTATTTTCCAAGTGTCGTGTAGGGGTTTTCAAAATCATGATTTGCAATCATCGCCCTTACATAATTTGCTGTAATGGCGCCATTCAGTAGAAGTGGTTGGCTAGCTAAGCGAATCGCTTCTTTATAGTTGCGAAGTGAATCGCAAATAATTATATTCTCTGCTGGCAGCAAATCGGTCAAGTAGTATTTCTTTTTTGAATTTTCTTTAATTTTAGTTGGCGTTGCGGCGAGTATGTCGATGATGCCATTTTTGATTGCTTTATAATCGTGAATATCAGCATACTTCTCGAGATGATGCATAATTTTTTCGACCGCATTTAGCTCGGTATCTAGCCCAAACAGCCTTTTTAAAACGTTTTGTCGTAAGAGAGATTGCTGCAAGTCATTCATATACGGTTCGACAACAAATACGTTTTTCGTTCCATGTAATGGAATAGAAGAAAAGACAATATCAACACTGCCTTTAAAAAATTGGTATTCTCGAACGGATATGGCTGGATGGAAATACAACTCTGGAAAAAGTTTAATCAACTGATTTTCCATAATTTTGGACGTCATCACACCGCTTGGACAAAGAATGATAGCTTGCTTCGGTTTAAACAGGCCATCTTGATTTTGCGGGATTGCACCATTGCCTAAAAAAAGTGATATAAAGAAAATTTCACTTTCAGGTAGCTCTTCGCCAATAAATTCGCCTAATGGCAGGAACGCATCGGCGACAATAAAATGAAGTGCTTCAAATTTTTGATTAAAAGGATTGGTCCATTGTTCTTCTAGATTAAGATGATATTTAATTCGGTAGTAGGCTGGTTTTAGATGAAGCATAATTTTTTGAACGAGCTGTGCTTTATTTTTTAACGAAACAAGCGCTTTTTTCTCGAAACGGTCTAAACATATAAGTGTAACGGCTTTCAAGTCTGCCGTTAATTTTTCCGTCAATATATCGCCTGAAAATATGTGTGTTGTTAAAAGTTGTAAAGTAATAAATAATCTTTCATTTTCAGGGACTTTGCCAATTTTATCTAAGAGGATTTGGGTCATATGATATTCTTTCGTATCTGCTAAAGAATCCCCAGCAATTTGAAAAGACTCTTCGATAATGTGGTTTGATTTGATGCGTTTAAAAATAGTTGCAAGAAAGAAGGGTAATAATTCAATTTGATCATACGTAAATTTAATTTGCATGAAGCCTTCAATTTCTTCTAGAACATTTTTAATATCAAGTACTTTTTGGAACGAAACGGAACTATAAGAAAAGAAATAATGTGCTCCGTGAAACATGCTCTTTACATCTATTACGACTTGAATAAGAAGTTTTCGAATATGCCATTCTTGACCTATTAATACGTAGCCATTTTGTCTTGAATATACAATATCAAGCTCGGCAGGTAATTCTTTTTGTGCTTGTTTTAAATCACGGAGAATCGTATTTTTACTCACCTTAATTTTTGTTGTAAAATGGGCTAAGGATAAGATATCGTCATGCGTTAAAAGCATTAGTAAAATTAAATTCACACGCTCCTTTTCGGTAGGAATATATTCGGTTGCTGCCTTTTTTTGGTCCGAAAAAGCTTCTGCAAGTTCTGAATCTAAAATAAATTTGCCATTTTTTGAACGCATGACAGGAGGGAGATTTTTCCCTGCAAGCCAAGTATTAATTTTTTGAAAGCTATAGCTAATTTGATAGCGACTTAAATCGTATTTGGCTTCGAGTTGCCGATTTGTAACATTTGGGTTTTGTACAACTTCTAAAAAGAGTGATTCACTACGTTTATCCAAATACATAAATACGCCCCCTTTAAAAAAATTATAGCATAGCGTTCTTATGTTTTGAATGCGCTTTCATATCCATTTTTATTGAATTCATTCCACAAGGTGAGACGGTAGGGTGGTATCTTCTCCAATTTGTATACGTAATGGGATAAGTTTATCCAAATAAGACATCGGATTTTGATTGAATAGTGCAGCTGTTCCAACAACATAAATGTCAGCCCCGCCATGAGCGGCAATTTGATTGATTGTTTCTTTCTGAATGTTTCCATCCACTTCAATGAGAGGCTTATGCGTTCGGTTGCTTAATTTTTCGTGTAGTTTTGCAAGTTTAGTGAGAACATGATGATGGAATTTTTGTCCAGCGAAACCAGGTTTTACAGTCATTAAAAGAATCATATCGATGTCATCTAAGTAGGGGTAGATAGCTTCAATCCGTGTGTCTGGATGAACAGCGATAGAGGGACGTATACCAAGTGAACGAATATGGTGAATTGTTTTAGCAGGATCTGGTGATGTTTCAATATGAAAGGAGATAAATGTTGGCTTAGCTGCTTGAAACAAATCAATATATCTATCTGGGTGAATCGTCGCCAAATGGATGTCTAGCTGCATAGAAGTATGAGCTTGAACCGCTTCAAGCACGTATAGCCCCATCGCGTCGTTTTGAACAAAAATGCCGTCCATCACGTCGCAGTGTAGAAGTTTAACACCTGCTTGCTCAAGTTCATCTAGCTCATTACCAAGTCTAAGTGGATTTGCGCACATAATGGATGGAGCGATTGTTTTCATTGGAAATTCCTCCTATTATTCAATTTTTCGCAAGCGCTTTTCATGGCGCCCGCCTTCAAAGTCAGTTGATAACCATAAGTCGAGCAACAATAAAGCTAAGTCTTTGCCAAGTGTTCGTTCACCTAGACAAATGATATTGCTATTGTTGTGTTTGCGCGTCATGATTGCAGAAAATGGATCAGAAACAACACTAGCTCGCACGCCGTGAACTTTATTTGCTGCGATACTCATGCCGATACCCGTCCCGCAACATAAAATTCCAATTGCTTGTTTTTGGCTTACTTCATTTGCAACAAGTTGGGCATATTCGGGGAAATCAACAGAATCCATGTTGTAACAACCAAAATCTTTAAAGGAATAACCTTTCTCGGTTAAAAAAGTGAGGATTGCTTGTTTTAATTGAAATCCCCCGTGATCAGATGCAATGGCAATTTTCATTTTGACAACTCCTTTCTCTGTGATTGTAGCACGGCAAAACCAGTACGCCCACACTTCTTTGGCACCAAAATACTCGACTAAAATCCCCAAGATTGCGCCCAAAAAAAGACTAGCAACGGGGCTAGCCTTCAAGTAAAACGTATTGAAATAATGGTATTAGACAATCCCTTGTGCAATCATTGTGTCAGCCACTTTTAGGAAGCCGGCAATATTTGCTCCAATAACTAAATCGCCATCATAGCCATATTCTTTAGCAACAAAACTAGAATTTTTATAAATATTTTTCATGATGTTTTTAAGATGGTCATCGACTTCTGCAAAACTCCAGCTCATGCGACTGCTATTTTGTGCCATTTCGAGAGCAGATACGCCAACACCGCCAGCATTGGCTGCTTTTGCAGGCCCAAAGAGAATTTTATTTTCATGGAAAATAGAAACAGCTTCTAGTGTAGAGGGCATATTTGCACCTTCAGCAACAGCAATAACACCATTTTGAACGAGTGTCTCCGCTTGCTGTTCATTAATTTCATTTTGTGTCGCGCACGGTAAGGCAACATCACATGGCACAGACCAAATATCGCCTGCTTCATAAAATTCAGCAGTTTTGTGCTGTTCAAGATATGTGTGAATGCGGCGGCGTTCCACTTCTTTAATTTGTTTTAATGTTTTAAGGTTAATTCCTTCTGGGTCATAAATATAGCCACTAGAATCGCTACAAGCCACTACTTTTGCGCCTAGTTCTGTAGCTTTTTCAATCGCATAGATGGCAACATTACCAGAACCAGAAACGACAACAGTTTTATTTTTTAAAGATTGGTTTGTTGCGGCGAGCATCTCTTTTGTGAAGTAAACTAGACCATAGCCAGTTGCTTCTGTTCGAGTCAAGCTACCACCGTATGTGAGACCTTTACCAGTAATGGTTCCCGCATCAAAATGACCCGTCATTTTTTTATACTGCCCGAATAAATAGCCGATTTCACGACCAGATACACCAATATCACCAGCAGGAACATCGGTATCAGGACCAATATGCATGGCAAGTTCGGACATGAAACTTTGGCAAAAGCGCATAATTTCTGCATCGGATTTTCCTTTTGGATCAAAATCGGAGCCGCCTTTACCACCGCCGATTGGCAAACCAGTTAGGGCATTTTTGAAAATTTGTTCAAAGCCTAAAAATTTCACTATACTCCCATTTACCGAAGGGTGGAAGCGAAGTCCGCCTTTATAAGGACCGATTGCGCTATTGAATTGTACACGGAAACCACGGTTTACTTGTACTTTTCCGTTGTCATCTACCCAGGGAACACGGAATGTAATAAGGCGTTCAGGTTCAGTTAGACGCTCTAAAATACCATTTTTTTGGTAGTTAGGGTCTTTTTCAAGCGCAGGAATAATCGCATTTAAAAATTCCTTTACTGCTTGATGAAATTCAGCCTCTTCAGGATTACGTCTTTTGATTGTTTCAAAAATCTCCGCCACATATTGTTCCGCAGCTTGCCGATTTTCTGAAACCATTGTTGTTTGCCCCATATTAACACTCCTCTGAAAATGATTAGCTCACGCGGGATGTTAACTATTCCGCTTAAAAGCTTTGATATGTAAAATTATATTACTCTTGCTGTTAAGTTTACCATGTTAAAAATAGGCCTGGCAAGTATAAAAACAAATTTTCCGAAAAATTTAAATTTATAGGAAAAATAAAAAACAAAGATAGAGCTGTTATTTTTATATACTTACCACTAAACTATTTCTAGTAGCTTTCGCGATTTCTACAGTCATTTTTAGCTTTGCTAAATCTATTGTGCGTTAACTGTATTTACATTGTATAATTAAAGATAGAAATTATTATAGGGTTTATGAATACGAAACAGTATCTAACCTTAAAAGAAAAATAAAAAAGAACAAAAACGGGGGATTTCTGTACTTTTTTACACAATTTAATTTTTAAATTCTTGAAATCGAAAGTTTGTACCTAAAGATTGATTTGCTGATGTATATTCTCTAAATTTATAAATTAAAGGAAACCATTTGTTTACATCTATGTGGGAATCATCGTATAAAATTTGCTCGTCCACAAATATTCCTTTCATTTCACATTCTATGATGGCAAAATCTTTTCTAATCATAATGTGCGTGACGACAGTTTCAATTTGAATGGGGCATTCTTTGATTCTAACAGAAGATACTTTTTGCCCTTTTAGAATTGTAAATCCACCTAAACTGAACTTATCTGCACAATATTTATAGCCTGCCTTTTTCTTATAGTCTGGGACATCGATATTTCCAGTCGTTCTTGCGATGTTTTCAATTTTTTTCCAAGTAGTTGCATCCGCTATATTAAATGTTGCGCCCGTTCCTACAGCTAAATTTAAAAAGCCTTTATTGTTCAAACCTACACCAGCAACGATAGTTCTACCTAATGTCCATGTAGAACTAATAACCGTTAAATTATCTTCCTCATTTTTACTATTTTTTGTGGTCATAAGTGCTACAGGGAATCCATAGTAAAAGCTCTCTTTTTCTATTTCTTTAAACATATTCTTCACCTCCAAATGTAGTATACTTTATATAAACCTCGATACTTATCGATATATACGAAAAGGGGGAAAAATATGAATGGTTTTCCAGATTTACCACGAATAACTAAAATTTTGGCTGATCAATCTCGACTAGCGATTCTAACAGCCCTGATGGACGGTAAATTCCATACTGTAAACGAATTAGCAAAAAAAGCAAAGATAAAAAGTCATACGGCTAGTTATCATTTAAAACAATTATGCCAATTAAATTGGGTTTCTTCTTATAAGCAGGGTAGGAACATTTATTATTGTTTATGTTCTAGCGACGTTGCTGATTTATTAGAGAGTCTTATGAATCTAAGTCCTCTAAAAAGAGTGCAATCATTTAATGAAAACAGTGAATACCAAAAACTAAAAGAAGGTCGTTCTTGCTATAGGCATTTAGCAGGTAATCTTGGTGTTTCTTTTTTTAATTATTTAGTTCGAAATCAATTTATAGAGTGGGAAAATGATAATCTTATGCTAACAAATAAAGGCAATCGCTATTTTGTGTCTATTGGTGTTGATATTTCTCAGATAAAGAAACAGCCAGGAATTTTTATGAAACCTTGTTTGGACTGGACAGAGAGAACATTTCATTTAGGGGGGAATTTGGGCAAGGCATTTTTTCATTTATGTGAGGAAAAAAGCTTGATTGTTCTAAATGCAGAAAATAGGAGTGTTTGTTTAACCACCGCTGGAAAACGATTTTTCTCATCGTTTAACTCTTAAAATATATGCTATTTTGAAAAGAAAAGTGGTGGCGGGATCTTTTATAAAAATTTATTTCGTTTTAAAAATATTGGTCATCCAAATATGCTTGATAAACAAGAGCTCCTTCTTCCTCGTTATCCTCCAGTAAATACATAAAATAGGTCTCTATAATATCAATCCATGCGAATAAATATTTTGTTTGTTCTTCGGATAAAAGCTTATTTCTTTCTAGCGTACCATCTTTGTCTGACCAGCAACGAGCCATGTGGATAATATTTATAATATCTGAAACGATTTCTCGGTCAATCGCTGGCGCTTGGATTTCATCTTTCAATACGTTTAAACATTGCATTATCTCAGTAAAGTTTTCTTCGTGCAATTGACCTTGAAAAGGGCGGAGACAGCCTAAAAAACCATTTTGCCATTTTGGATTTTCAATATCACTATTCCTCGATGAATGAAAAGATAATAATTCTTTTGCGCGCGTTGAATTCATAATTTCCCCTCCAATATCATTTTAAGTATACTTATAACCTATTTTAACAAAAAAAATTCCCGTGCGGGGGGATGCACGGGAAAACAGGGAGTTAATTGGAGTTGTGATTTCTGAGACAAAATCAAGGGATAATTGGGAAACTTAATGAATAGACATAAAGTCGTTTGTCTCAGGAGAAACACAAGTTATTCTTTGGGTAAAGTAACTTTCTCCGATAAAATAAGTATAGAAGAATCATGAAAATTAATCCTGTTCACTAGCTTACAATTTGAGAGCTTAACATTACAATTTTGTCACAAATCTTGGATTTTCTTACGGTCGCTCGTTTTGCTGAGGCGCCCTTCGCGCTGTAGGAGTTCTTGTTCGATTTCAGGCAGGCTCACGCCAGACTCGACGAGGAGAACGAGAAGATGATAGGTCAAATCGGCGGTTTCGCTAATTAATTCGGTTTTTTCATTTTTGGCGGCGATAATCACTTCTGCCGCTTCTTCGCCAACTTTTTTTAAAATTTTATCTAAGCCGCGTTCGAACAAATAGGTCGTGTAGGAACCTTCTTTTGGTGTGTTTTTTCGGCTTGCAATTTCAGCGTATAGCTTTTCTAACATGGCGACACATCCTTTATTTCATTTGTGAAGCAAGAGCGCGAACCTAAGTGGCAGGCTGGTCCGGTTTGGTGGACGCGAATAAGCAAGGTATCAAAATCGCAGTCGGCCGTTATTTGTGCGACCCGTTGCACATGCCCGCTTGTCGCTCCTTTATTCCAAAGAGCTTGTCTTGTTCTTGAAAAAAACCACGTATAGCCAGTTTCAAGTGTTTTTAGGTAGCTTTCTTCGTTCATGTAGGCGAGCATAAGAACTTCGCCGTCTGTTGCATCTACGATAATTGCAGGAACAAGGCCTTTTGAGAAATCGATTGTCATAAGCGCACCTCCACTGCGTTTTTTTTGAGTGTTTGTTTTACGTCCAAAATACTGAGCTCGCCGTAGTGAAAAATGCTCGCTGCTAGTGCGGCGCTTGCTTCTGTTTTTGTAAAAACATCGACCATGTGAGCGGCGCTTCCGCAACCACCAGAGGCGATGACAGGGATTTTGACAGCCTCTGAAATCGTTTTTGTGAGGGCAATATCATAGCCGTTTTTTGTCCCGTCGCCGTCCATGCTTGTGAGTAAAATTTCGCCTGCCCCAAGTTTTTCTGCTTGTTTGGCCCATGATACGGCGTCAAGACCTGTATCGTATCTACCGCCATGAGTGAAAACGTGCCATGAATCTTGGACACGCTTAGCATCAATGGCTACGACAATACACTGGGTGCCAAACTTATTCGCCCCTTCAGAAATAAGCGCTGGACGTTTAATTGCCGCTGAATTTAACGAAATTTTATCTGCACCAGCGTTTAAAAGAGCTTGCATTTCCTCAGTCGTTTGGATGCCGCCGCCGACTGTTAGGGGAATGAAAACTTGTTCAGCTGTTTTTTTCACGACATCGATCATAGTTTTGCGCCCTTCATTTGTGGCTGTAATGTCGAGGAAAATAATTTCGTCGGCGAGGGCTTTATTGTATGCTTTCGCGATTTCAACAGGGTCACCAACATCTTGTAAGGCAACAAAATTGATGCCTTTAACAACTCGACCATTTGTAACGTCAAGGCAAGGAATAATGCGTTTAGTCAGCATCAGTTTTCCACCTCCAAAATCTCTTCCATCGTGAGGTGCCCGCTATAAAGTGCTTTTCCAGCAATGGCGCCCGCAAGGTTTTGCTTTTTAAGCGCGATTAAATCAGCTTGATCTTTTACGCCCCCAGAAGCAATAATGGCGCAGGAAACAGTGTTTTGTAGCTTCTTAAGTTGATCGAAATTTGGGCCAGTAAGCGTTCCATCGCGTCCAATATCTGTGAAAATGAGTGTCTTAACACCTAGTTTTTCCATTTGAACGGCAAAATCAGTAAAACGAATATTGCTTGTGCTTAACCAGCCATCAGTAGCCACAAAGCCGTTTTTAGCATCAATTCCGACCGCGATTCGTTCCCCGTATTGGGCTACCGCCTTGCGCACAAAATCAGGCGAAGAGACTGCGCTTGAGCCAATAATCACGCGAGCAATCCCGCTTTCGAGATAGGCTGTAACTTGCTCCATCGAACGAATCCCGCCACCAACTTGTACGGGCAAACCTGTTTGTTTACTCATTTCTTGAATGAAAGCAAGGTTTGCGGGCGTACCGTTTCGCGCACCGTCTAAATCCACAATGTGCAAATAAGATGCGCCAGATTTTTGAAACGCCAGAGCTTGAGCCACTGGGTCTATATTTACAATCGTTTCTTTGGCAAAATCGCCTTGATAAAGCCGCACACATTTCCCGTTTTTTATATCAATTGCTGGGTAGACTTGCATTGCACAACCTCCTTAAACCCTTGTAAAATTTTCAAACCAACTTCATCACTTTTTTCTGGGTGAAACTGCGCCCCGTATACATTTTCCCGTTGAATGAGCGCCGGCACAGCTCGACTATGTTTTGTCACTGCAGAAATATAAGCTGAATCCGTTTCCGCAAAGTAAGAATGAACAAAATAGACATAACGTCCGTTTAAGTTTTTCGTAAGAAGATTTTCTTTTTGCACTTCAATTTGATTCCACCCCATGTGCGGTACTTTGAAGCCAGGCTTTTCGGGGATTTTTTTGACCGTTCCAGGAATTAGACCGAGCCCTTTTGTAAACGAATGCTCCTCACTTGAATCGAGTAGTAATTGCATGCCAAGACAAATTCCAAGTAGAGGTGTGCCTTTATTTACGGCCGTTAAAATGGGAGAAATTAGTTCTCGTTCTTCAAGCTTTGCCATTGCATCAGGGAAGGCACCCACGCCGGGAAGGATAATGCCATTTGCAGTCTGTATTTTTGCCGGATCCGCCGTAATTTGGCTTTGAAGACCAACAAAATCAAGTGCTTTTTTTAAACTGCGTATATTCCCAGTGTCATAATCAATAATCGCAATCATTTAGAGGACTCCTTTCGTGGAGTTTACGCCTTCGATTTGTGGGTTTATCGTAACGGCTTCTTGAAGTGCGCGTCCGAAAGCTTTAAATAGCGACTCGATTTTATGGTGCGTATTTTGTCCGTAAAGAACGCGTAGGTGTAGCGTCATTTTGGCATTTGTCGCAACGGCTTGGAAAAATTCCTGCACGAGTTCCGTGTCAAAATCCCCGACCTTATCACGTTCAAACGGGGCATCAAAAACGAGAAAACTCCGACCAGAAAGGTCAAGCGAACAATGACCAAGACTTTCATCCATAGGAACAAACGCATTGCCGTAACGATTAATTTGTGCCTTATCACCGAGCGCCTCATTTAAACATTGTCCAAGAACAATCCCAATATCTTCTGTTATATGATGAAAATCGACTTCCAAATCGCCCTTCGCAAGACAAACCAGACTGATGCGCGCGTGTTTAGCGAACAGTGTCAACATATGATCCAAAAAGCCAACCCCTGTTTGAATCTTAGAAGCATTTTGTTTGTCAAGCTGAAGTTCGAATGTAATTTGTGTTTCGCCAGTTTCGCGGTTTATTTTAGCAGTTCTCATCGTCATTTTCCTCCAATCGAATTTGAATGGCACGGGCGTGTGCAGTTAAGCCTTCTGATTCAGCGAGCGTTGTCACATCAGTAGCTGCCCTTTGGAGTGCCTCTTTTGAATATAAAATAAAACTCGAACGCTTTGTAAAATCATCCACGCCAAGCGGTGAAGAAAATTTTGCCGTGCCTGCTGTCGGAATGACGTGGTTTGGTCCAGCAATATAATCGCCAAGCGGTTCAGTCGTATGTGTGCCAAGGAAAATTGAGCCTGCGTTTTTAATTTGCGGCAAATAAATGAGCGGATTTTCCATTTGAATTTCCAAATGTTCAGGCGCTATTTCATTTGCAATCGCAAACATATCTGCTACGCTCTCCGCTAAAATGAAATGCCCATTTCGGAGTGCCACCTCACAAATGGCTTGCCGCGGAAGTGTTTGAACTTGCCGCATTAATTCGCGCTCTGTCGCATCAATAAGCGCGTTTGATGTTGTCACTAACGTCACACGCGCGAGTTCATCGTGCTCTGCCTGTGATAATAAATCAGCTGCAAGATAAGACGGGTTTGCCTTTTCGTCTGCTAAAATGAGAATTTCCGAAGGTCCAGCAATCATATCGATACCAACTTGACCGAAAACTTCTCGCTTGGCAGTAGCAACGAAAATATTTCCCGGTCCAACAATTTTTGCAACGCGAGGAATGGAGGGTGTTCCGTATGCCAGCGCTGCAATCGCCTGAGCACCGCCAATTGTGTATACTTCATCAACGCCAGCAATTTTTGCAGCAGCAAGAACGGCGGGATTTAAGTCCGCACAGGGCGGCGTCACCATCACAATTTTTTCAACCCCTGCGACTTTTGCCGGGATGGCATTCATTAAAACCGATGAAGGATAACTCGCTGTACCGCCGGGCACATAGATGCCGACTGAATCAAGGGGTGTCACACGCATGCCGCAAATAACCCCATCTTCTTCACTGTCTAAAAAACCACTGCGTTTTTGTTTTTCATGATAATGCGAAATATTCTTACGTGCAGTTTCAAGTGCCTGAATAAGAGGGGCGGGCACCGCTTGATAGGCCGCATCAATTTCAGCAGGACTTACACGAAATGTCGTCAAATCCGCACAATCAAACGCTTTTGTCAGGCGAACTAAAGCCGCGTCTCCGTCTTCTTTCACAGCACGAATAATTTGTTTCACCGAATCAAGCACATCTTTAAAATCTGTTTCGCTAACTTCCAATTGTTTTAAAATAGTTGTAACATCACCCGTAAGTCGTTTCATTTGCCGTCCGCTCCTTTAAAACAAGTTGTAACTTGTCAATTAATGAAAAAATTTGCGTCTTATTTTGCTTCAGTGAAGCCTTATTCACAATTAGTCGTGCCGAAATTGGATGTAGAGTCTCCACAACCACAAGGCCATTGTCACGCAGTGTCGCGCCGGTTTCCACAATGTCAACGATAGCGTCCGCCAAACCAAGTAGCGGCGCAATCTCAACCGAACCTTCGATTTTAATAATTTCGACGTCCTCACCGCGCGCTCGGAAAAATTCTTCTGTTACGTTCGGATATTTTGTGGCAATCACTTTCCGCTTGTAGTCAGCCTGATTAAACGTAGGCGGAGCCGCCAAGCAAAACTGGCATTTGCCAATATCTAAATCAAGCACCTCATAATAACTACTCGCCGTCTCAAGCAAAATATCTCGCCCAACAATTCCAACATCCGCCGCACCGTGCTTCACATACGTCAACACATCGACCGCTTTCACTAGAAAAAAATCAATCTCATCCGTGGCACTTTGAAAAATCAGTTTTCGCTTTTTATCCGCTAAAACGCGACAATCAACACCTGCCTCCGTAAGTAAGCGCACAGCCTCATCTTCAAGGCGCCCCTTCGTAAGCGCAATCTTCAACCTCACACCCGCTCACCCCTTTCAAAAATCACTTTCATACCTTCTTTTTGGAAAGAAACGACAGTCCCGATTTTCCATTTTCTGGCGAAAGCAATCGATTCGTTTTCCGAATCTAATAAGCTAAGCGTACTATCTGGATGTGCCTGATAATACCGTTCAGCAGCATCTAGTTCAGTTAAATCATAATGAATAAGTACTTTTTTCTGAACCAACTTTTCGGTGATGCCATGACGCTCTTTAAGCGCCAAAATAGTATCTAAATGAAGGGCAAGCCCAACAGCAGGTACTTTTTCCATTCCAAAGTGCTGAGATAAACGGTCATATCTACCGCCACTTAAAAAATAATCCGCCGCAAAGTTTGCAAAACCGCGAAAAATGAGTCCCGTATAGTAGCGCAGTTCCTGAACTAATCCAATATCAACCGTAAGTTTTGCATGAGGTTCAGCCTGTTTAATGGTTGAGGCAATTTCTAAAATTTCATCAAGTGGGGCATAAAGTTCAGTATCAGGTAACAATTCTTTCGCCTCTTTAATTGTCGTTTCAACTTGTCCAAATAATCTCGGTAGGGCGCATAAAAAGCGAGTCCACTTTGGCTCAAATTGGGCTGCGAATATTTCCATTTCAGACAGGCTCTTATCTTGTAAAAGTTTACGGAATTTCGTTTCCAAAGCCGCATTTAAATGCAATTTTTGGAGAAGAAGCTCATAAAAACCAGCATGTCCAAGCTCCATTTGAAAATCTGGAATTTGCAGTTTCCGCATAAGCCGAATGCCAGACAATAAACATTCTATTTCTGCTTTTTTTGAACCATAACCAATCAGTTCAATGCCAGCTTGCATTTCTTCATTTTGATCGCCGCCGTGACTTGCATTCGCACGAAAAATCTTCCCACTGTAAGAAAGCTTTACCGGCAGCAAAACGCCCGTTGTATGTACAACACGGCCTATCGGTAGTGTCATATCTGGACGAAGGGCTAATAATCTCCCTTTTTCATCAAAAAAACGATAGTGGGTCTCTTTTGTTTCGGACGAAAAAACATCTTCAAATTCGATAATTGGTGTTTCAATACGCATAAAACCACGCTTTTTGAAAAAATCTTGGACGGTGTGTTCCAATTTGTAAGCCGCTTCTGCTTCCCGAAAAAGCTTGTCGCGTGTTCCTGTTGGTAAATTTAAATTCCAGTTCATCTGCAAACTCCTTTCGTTCATTTTAACTTATTAGCATATTAGCATGTTAAAGCGTTTTTGTAAATGGTTTTATGTTATAATGATGAAAAATAAGGAGGGGACACGCATGAAATGGGATGGACACACGCATACCGAGTTTTGTCCGCATGGTTCTGGGGAGGAAGTGGAGCGTTTCATTATTCGAGCAATCGAATTAGGGTTTGATAGGTATTCGATCACCGAACATATGCCACTTCCGGCTCATTTTAATCAGCAGACAGCAGGGGAGCGGGAGGCTTATGAGACGGCGAGCATGGCGATGAGTGATTTGCCGTATTATTTGAAGGAAGGGGCGCGGCTGAAGGCAAAGTATCAGCGCGATATTCAAATTAAGGTCGGTTTTGAAGTGGATTATTTGGCGGAATTTGAGGCTTTTACGCGCGATTTTTTGAATGAATACGGGTCGCAATTAGATGATGGCATTTTGAGTGTGCATTTTTTGGAAGGTCAAGGCGGGATACGCGCGGTTGATTTTAGTGCGGCAGATTACAAAGCGGGGATTGTCGAATTTTACGGCAGCTTTCGGGCGGCTCAAGTGGCCTACTTGGAACAAATTAAAGCTTCAATTTTGGCGGATTTAGGGGCATTCAAACCGAAGCGGCTAGGGCATATTTCGCTTTGTCAGAAGTTCAGGCACGCGTTTCATACGGAAACAGATCTTCCAAATGATTTAATGTTAGATGTGTTAGAACTTGTACGAGATAGTGGTTATGCGCTTGATTACAATACGGCGGGTCTCTTTAAGGTGGATTGCCGTGAAACGTATCCGCCGACCAAATACGTGAAACAAGCGAAACGCTTAGGCATTCCGCTTGTATATGGATCAGATTCACATGCTGTTTCTGATGTTGGACGTGCTTACTCGGTTTTTTCTGAAAATTTGTCATAGCTTGCTGTTTGAATTTTTAAGCCAGAGGTATGCATAATTTTGTTCTTCTCTTTTTTCCAAGTGCCTTTCACGACACCGTTTTGAACGACAATTGGCCGAAAGAGACCATTTTTTGTAATAACCTCATGCTTTAAATCTTCTGGCAAGTGCACGGAGCGGTCGCGGTAGCTAATAAGCCATTCATCAAAGCCAGCAAGCAAGAGGGTATGGTCAGTAGCCATTTTTTCCGTCTCGGGATAAAAATAAAAGTCGCCATCTTGTACGAGTTCGCCGCCTAAATTTGCGAGCATTTTTTTAATGGTTGTTTGCGGAAGTCCGCTCCACCAATTGAAATCTTGAATGGTCGCCGGACCGCGGCTTTTAAAATAAATTCGTCCGAGTTCTTGAAGTGCCTCATCAAAGGTAGCGTCTGTTCGGTAGGGCTCTAAAAATTCTGTATTTTGAAAGGTATTAGAATTCGCGTGGAAAACTAAAATATCATCTAAATTTGCTCTTGCAATCAGTTGTGCAAGTGGGATGCCAGAATTTGGTAAGCCAATTCCTTCAATACTCTTTGCTAGTTCTGTGCGCGTTTTTGGTCCATCAGCAAGTTGCTTTTTAAGTTCAGCATTACTTCGCTCAAAATCGCTTTCTGGAATGCCTAATCTTTTCCAATAACCGCGAAAAATTTTTAGAGTCCGCTCTCCGTAAACTTGTTTGAGTAAAAAATAATCAACTGGTCGCATCGCATGAATCGTCCCGCGAAAAGCCCATGCGCGAATAATTTGATTTTCTGAGAGCGCCTGTTCAATTTCCATTCGACTCGGATTTTTTGTTCGACTTGCAATGGCATAAAGCATTTGGTCCCGATTTTGTGCTTGCATCGCTCCGAAATAAGCGACAACCTCATCTGGTTTTTCAAAAGGCGCTAAAATCCGCTGTGCGCCTGTCCGTAAGTGAATTAATTCTGAATTTTTCATTTGCAGCACTCCTTTTTTTAAGAATAGGCAAATCACAAAGAAAAAGCAACTCAAAAGAGGGCATTTTCATGGTGTTTAATCCGTTTGTGTATTTCGATGTTGTCAATTTGGCGAATGGAAACATTGGCGCGAAACTTGGAAGTAGTTCAATAAATATCATTACTGGTGCAGGCGTTTTACTAGCGTATACGGTCGTTTGTCAGCTCTTCATTTTTAAGTTGTCGACAAACGAAAAACTAATTTTAAACAAATAAATAGACTTTGAAAAAATCTCAAAGTCTACTCGCGTTATTTTCTAAACAACAAAGATAAAGTAAAGGATAAAGAGGGCCATCATCACGTACATAATCGGATGAACTTCTTTGTAGCGACCTTTTAGTACCATCGTGATAGGGTAGAAGATAAAGCCAATCGCAATCCCCGTAGCAATTGAAAATGTTAAAATCATCATTAAAATAACGAAAAAGGCTGGAACAGCAACCTCGAATTTTGACCAGTCAATATGTGCCACATTTCCAATCATTAAAATACCTACAATAACAAGCGCTGGCGTTGTGACGGCACTTGTAATCACACCAAGTAGCGGTGAGAAGAAAAGTGATAAGGAGAAACAAATCGCAACCACAATCGCTGTAAGTCCTGTTCTACCGCCGACAGCAACACCAGCCGTTGACTCCACATAACTTGTTGTGGTGGAAGTCCCAAAAATCGCCCCGACAACTGTCGCAACAGAGTCAGAAAAAAGCGAGCGTCCCGCACGAGGTACTTTATTGTCCTTTACAAAGCCTGCCTGATTCGCCACCGCAACGAGCGTACCCGCTGTATCAAAGAAATCAATGAAAAAGAACGTTAAAATGACAATCAACATTTGGGGAGTAAAAATGTCACCAAGATGGATAATCGCCTGCCCGAATGTTGGTGCTACGCTTGGTACTGCGGAAACAATTTGATGCGGCACCTCGATTTGACCGACTAGCATGCCAACAATGGCGGTAGTCGCCATCCCAAAAAAGATAGCGCCCTTCAAATTAAGTGTCATATAAATAACTGTAATAATAATGCCAAAAACTGCTAGTAAAACGGGTGCGGAGTGGAGATTGCCTAGAGCGACGATAGTCGACTCATTCGCTACAATAATACCCGCATTTTTTAATCCTAGAAAAGCAATGAAAAAACCAATTCCGGCACCGACGGCATATTTTAACTCGGCGGGAATAGCGTTAATTACCTTTTCGCGAATGCCTGAGATGGTTAAGCAAATAAAAACGAGTCCAGAAACAAGCACGCCTGAAAGTGCTGTTTGCCAAGGGATTCCCCACTGGGCACATACCGTGAAAGCGAAAAAGGCGTTTAAGCCCATCCCAGGTGCTAGACCAATTGGGTAATTCGCAATTAGACCCATGAGAAGTGAGCCTACAACAGAAGCGAGCACCGTCGCTACGAAAACCGACTTTAAATCCATCCCTGTTGTGTGTAGCATTGTTGGGTTCACGAACAACACATATGCCATGGATAGAAATGTTGTTAGCCCCGCTAAAATTTCTGTTCTTACATTTGTTTTGTTCTCACGAAGTTTAAAAAATTTGTCCATTAAAAAAAGCCTCCCTGTTTTATCTCATTTCGAAAAAGGGCGAGCTAAAAAAATACGGGAAAACTTCCTATGTATTCATTCCGCTCGTAGTCGGGTCATTTACGGTAACCCGGTAGAAACATCCGAACCCTATTTTCGGACATATACGATATCTTTTTATTTTAGAGGAAAAAAGGGGTTTTGTAAATATTAATTTTAAGAAGGCTGAAGAATGTAGTTTTCGTATCTTTTTAACCAAAAGAAATGACGGAGCATAAAAATACAGATAATTCTTTAAAGTGCTCTAAAAATGGAATAAAAATCCGATTTTGGCTATTCACGACAAAAATCCAGCATTTCAGGGTATTTTTGACTTTGTGATAAAGTTTCATGATATTATTATTTTGTAGCATAATTAAATTACAAAAGGGAGAGATAGGAATGTCAATTTTAACTAAGCGACAATATTGGAGGGTTATTACTAGTTCTTTTTCTAATGCCACTTTCTGTTAAAGCAAGTGAGAACACAAATCTACCTCAGACAAAGGAAATATTTTATGAGGTGAATAAAAACTTATCAGAGGAACAAGTGGAAGAGAGATTTAATGGTATTTCCGAAAAGTATAGTGAAAGTGTCCCATTTTCGAATGAAGACGCAGAATTTGTTGTACATTATGGGAATCAAGATACTAAAGTAGTAAATCTAGAACCAAAAGCTAGTAACGGGAGACCATTATTAAAGGGGATTAACTTTTACAAAGGTACAAATAGCAAATCGTTCAATAAATCAAAAACTTCATTAGGTGTTAAAGTTACTTTTTCTGGAACTATTACAAGTCATTTGAACTCTATAAATCCGGGAGATCAATGGTATTCTGGAAGACATCTGCTAAAATAAATAGTGGGAGTTCCAAAGTATTAAAAATAAAGTCTGTGGTTACACAAAACACATATGGTTTGATAGGAAACAGTGGAACATATATAGGCTTAGTTCATAAGTCTTCGTTAACGAGTACAACTAATAAGGCAAAAGCTACATCGAATTATTTAGACCAAAAACGTAAGTACTCCGCACTGCTTGTTACCTACACTTATACAACTACATATGTAGATGTAACTACAAAGTCTGGAACCTTTAATTTATATGGTGTATAAGAGGTGATTATTTGGGAAACTTTAGTATAGTAGGTGCAGTTTTATTATTGGCTATCATAGCAGCAGTTGTCTACATTGTGGTTAAAATAGTTAAAAAGCTAGTTAAAAAGTGACTTTGAGACAAGCTATTATAGTCTATATAGAAAAAATTCAATTAAATAAATAAGCGAAAATCCTGGAATAGGCATTTAAAAAATACCTATTCCAGGATTTTTGCTTATTTCCCATGTTGATTTTGAATCCTGTCCATAGAACAGAGTTCAAATATGGAAATTTTTTTGTTAGTATCCACGACTAGTTTGATTATTCTGTCCACTTGTATAAATAATATAAGAAGAGAAAAGTTTATCTATTTCAAAATGAGGATTATGATAAAGTCGGTGAAATGGGCTGTTAATCAAAAATTTTAACATAGAAGGTCGATAACAGTTGGACAATTAGTGCTATACCGACAAATAATTACTATATATCAAGTTAATGACAAAGTAAATTTGAGTAATAAAAAATCAATTCAAAGATTCAAATGAAATTACGTGAAGAAAAGAACATTGTCGAAGCCTACACAGGAACAACAACGATATTGATAAAATTATTGTTCTCAAGTAACCAAAAATCATCAAAACATATCCTAGAAATAAATTCAATGAAAGTGGTGATTAAAATGAAGAAAAAACCATTTTTAATATCCATATCAGGAATTTTGCTAGTTATTCTCATAATAGTGACCTATCAGTATTTCAGCAATAAAAACAATTTTGTCGCTATGGTCAAAGTTCAGGATACTGTATATGTGGTGACGAATGAGCCAACTAAGAGTTCAGATGCCACTAATCAAGTAGACACTGTTAAGAAAAAAGTTAGCAAAAACCAAGAGCCAGCTAATAATTTCGAATCTAATCAGTTGGAGGAAGGAACTGCTATATTCGCAAGAAAAGAGGGAGAAGAGTTTCCAAAAACGATTTTATATAAACTTTTAAATAAATTAGTTTATACTTTTACGGAAATCATGTATAATAAAAGAAAAAATGAACTGGAGGATTTCAAAATGAAATATACATTTCCTGAAAATTTTTGGTGGGGTAGTGCGGCATCTGGCCCGCAAACTGAAGGTGCGGCAGATGTGGATGGTCGTAAGCCGAGCATTTGGGATTACTGGTATAGTAAAGAACCAGGACGCTTTTTTAACGGCGTAGGCCCAGCTAACACTTCTAACTTTTATTACCAATATAAAGAAGATATCGCACTTATGAAAGAAACGGGACACAATTCATTCCGTACATCGATTCAGTGGTCGCGTCTTATTCCAGATGGTATTGGCGAAGTGAATCCAAAAGCAGTTGATTTTTATAATCGAGTTATCGATGAAATGATTGCACAAGGTGTGACACCATTTATGAACCTATATCACTTCGATATGCCGATGTCAATGCAAGAAAAGGGCGGTTTTGAATCACGTGAAGTTATTGACGCATATGCCACTTTTGCAGAAACTTGCTTTAAGCTTTTTGGCGACCGCGTAAAACATTGGTTCACATTTAACGAGCCAATCGTGCCTGTTGAAGCTGGCTATTTATATGATATGCATTATCCAAACGTTGTGGACTTCAAACGTGCCGTGCAAGTAGGCTTTGGCACAACGCTCGCACATGCAAAAGCCGTCAAAGCTTATCACGGATTAAAGCAGGACGGAAAAATCGGCATTATTTTAAACTTGACGCCGTCTTATCCGCGTAGTCAAAATGAAGCGGATCTTCGTGCAGCTCACTTGGCAGATTTGATTTTTAATCGCAGTTTCCTTGATCCAGTTACACTTGGCGAATTCCCGAAAGACCTAGTCGAGTTACTTCGTGAGAAAGATTTCTTACCAGATTACACAGAAGAAGACTTAACTACCATCAAGGAAAACATTATCGATATTTTAGGCGTCAATTATTACCAACCGCGCAGAGTAAAAGCGAAAGAATATATGCCACATCCTGATGCACCTTTTGTCCCGGAACATCTGTTTGACAATTACGAAATGCCTTACCGCAAAATGAACCCGTACCGCGGCTGGGAAATTTATGAGCAAGCCATTTACGATATTGCCATCAACATTCGTGATAACTACAACAACATTCCTTTCTTTATTTCGGAAAATGGGATGGGTGTTGAAGGCGAAGACCGGTATCGTAACGCTGAAGGCTACATTCAGGATACGTACCGAATTGAATTCATCCAGTCACATTTAAAATGGCTTCATAAAGCGATTTCCGAAGGCTCCAATTGTTTAGGCTATCACCTATGGACATTTATGGACTGCTGGAGCTGGGCAAATGCGTATAAGAACCGTTATGGATTAGTCGAAGTGAATCTAGATGACAATTACAAACGGACAATAAAAGCATCTGGTAAATGGTATAAAACGCTTGCTTCTGAAAACGGATTTGAAGCTTAATTTCATTTCATGGTAAAATGATGAAAAAAGTCTCAAAATGAGGTGTCTGAAATGGCAGGAAACCAAACAAAATATAGCTTTATCGCAGAAGAAATAAGAACCCGCATCAAAAATCAAGAGTACCCGCTTGATAAGCCCATTCCAGATGAAATGACGCTCGCAAAGGAATTTGATTGTAGCCGAATGACAATGAAAAAAGCGCTTGAAGTTTTGGTGCTCGAAGGTCTGCTTTATAGAAAGCGAGGACACGGGACATTTATCATTAAATCTGCACTTGATGCCGAGCGTTTACACATTCAAAGTCAAGAAGTGAACGGCTTTACAAAACTCGTGAACGGTGAAAAAGTCGATACCGTCATCCTCCGCTTTGAAGTTATTTTCCCAGATGATAAAATCGCCGAAAAACTTCATGTGGAAAAAGAAACGCCAGTTTATGAAATCTTACGCGTTAGAAGTGTCGCTTCCGAGCCCTATGTCATTGAACACACATTTATGCCCGTGCAAATTGTGCCCGGTTTAACAAAAGAAATTTTAGAAGGCTCCATTTACAGTTACATTCAAGATAAGCTAAACCATAAAATCGCGAGTTCCTACAAACAAATTCGTGCGGATAAATCAAATGAACTGGATCATAAATATTTAAAATGCCAACAAGACGATCCTGTGATGGACGTCGAGCAAACGGTCTATTTAAATAATGGTGTCGCGTTTGAATACTCTATTTCAAGACACCGCTATGACAAATTTGTGTTTACAACAGTGAATATTTCGCGGAGATAGAAAAATTTAAAACCGCCCCCAAAATAAAATTTTGGGGGCGGTTTGTTTTACGGGCACACAATGAATTAAGGAATACTAAATTGCTGCTGCGGGAAATAAAAAAATCAAGACTCGCCTATTTTAGCCCCAGAAGAAGAGTTCTTATTAATAGTAAACCAGTAAACTACGCCTAAAACAAATAGGGCAACGATAGAAGACAAGTACATGACGGAGTAATTGCTGAAAGTAGCGATGATACTCAATCCGAAGCTACCGGTAGCCATCCCCAAGTCCATTCCTGAGAGAAAAGTTCCGTTTGCTGCACCAATTTTGTCCGGTGCGGCACGTTCGACGGCTAGCGCTTGTAAAGCAGGCTGTGTCATGCCGTAACCTAGTCCGAAAACTAATGCGGCGACAAAAAGTGAAAAAGCATTCCATGCAAATGAAAGAAAAATTAATCCTACTATCATAGCTAAAACACCAGGAATAATAACGAATTTATGCCCTTTCACATCATAAAGCCGCCCAGCGAAAAAACGACTGATTAGAATTGTAATGGCTTGGCCTAAAAAATAAATCCAAGTATTGGAAACATGAATTTCACTTCCATATACCATCATGAAAGTTTGAATGCCACCAAGAGGGATAGCAAGGAGGAAACATAAAAAGGCTGGGAGTAGAGCGGATTTTTCAATAAATGAAGATTTTGTTTTAGAAATGATGTTATTCTTTTTTAAATGAATTTGTGAAAGTAGTATCAAATTTGCGCATAAAAATATTAAGGCAAAAGTAATTAAAAAATTAAAATCAAATTGATTGATAATGATAATAGCTAGAATCGGAGCAACAGACATTCCTAGTGCTGTAGTTAAGCCATAAAACCCAATTCCTTCTCCTATTCTCCTTGGCGGAACTAAAGACGAAACGCCAGTAGCAATAGAGGTTGTACTAATTCCCCAGCCAGCTCCTTGTAAAAGCCGAATCATTAAAATTAGAACTACCATAGATGAAAAATAAAAACTAAAAGTCGATACAATTAAAACAAATATGCCAATTAAAATTAAAATTTTTGACCCGACACGGTCATTCCAACTTCCTGAAATAGCACGTGTGAAAAGTGCGACAATAGAGAAAAGTCCTACGGAGAGACTTGCAGAAACTTCGGAGCCGCCAAGTTCAATAATTCGAGCTGGCAATGTGGGCATAAAAACCATAAAGCCAATATATAGGAATAGACTTCCTATTAGTAGAAATATATAATCTTTTGTCCATAATTTGTTGCTTTTATCCAAAATAATCCCTTCTTACTTTAAGTTTTGATTGATTTGAAGCATAATTTTTTGCCATAGTTTCAAATCATCTGAGTTGATATGACGAAATATAGTTTTACAAGTATCTTCCACAACATATCGTAATTGATTTGCTTCAAATTCCCCTTTTTCTGTTAAATTAATATGTGTCTTCCGACGATCCTCTGAACTAGTTTGGCTTGTCACAAGTTCTTTTCTTACTAATACATCGATGATACGGTTAACAGTTGGCGTATCCTTTTGAACAAGTAGAGCTAACTCTTTTTGTGATAGTGGCTGTTTCTGCTGAATCACGTTTAAAACAGACCATTGTTCAGGCGTAACGTTAAATTCTGACAAGTTTCTAGTTAAGTATAAATGCATGTTTTTAGCCATCACTGTTGTATGAAAAGTAAGATCATCAAATTCCTCGCGCAAAGTAAACACTCCAATCTCCATATAATTGTCATAACAATCATTGTTGTAACAATTATATAAGAAATAACCGTGAAAAGTCAAGTTTCCCCGTGTGTGCATCCCGTTCTAATGACTTATATGCTATACTAAAAAAGGATACATAAGTCAACAAAGAGGTGATGCAGATGATTAAAATTCAAATTAGCGAAAGCGAATTGCGCGCCCATGCCAGCGAGCTACGGGAGGCAAGCGGAGGGGCACCTTATCATCCGTGGGGTTCAGGAAATATGAGCTATTCCTATGCCAACTCCATCAATGATTTCCGAACCGCGATCATGGAATCAATTGAGATGATGCACCAGTTTTCCGAGCTCGCGGACAAAGATGCGGCACGTTTAGAGAACATGGGCGAAGCGTTCGTAAAACAAGATCGAGCGGTAGGACAAGCCATCGAAGGAATGGGGCTGCGCTGATGGATGCGAAAAGCGAGCGAAACACACAAGCCCTACTGGATTTACGAAAGCAAGAAAGCGACATGGAAAATGTTTTACATACCCTTCAAAATCAACAAAACCAATTGGAATGGCTGGAAGAAGACCATGTGCGCGTCAAGCAGGAACAAGAGGAACTGCGTGAACTTCTGCGTGAGGCTTGGCAAGGGGAGCGCGCTACGGGTTTCCATTTGTATACCGAAGAGATGCAGTACGAGGAACAACGGGACTGGCGGCAAGGGATTGAGAGAGAAACCACGGATGTTACAAACCAAATAACGGCTTCTAAACAGACTTTACGAGAGCTAGAAGCGGCGCAGGCCAAACTTCGAAAGGAGTTGTCCTCATGAGCCGAATAGATATTGCCGAAGTACGTGCCTTTCAACAAGCGTTACAACAAGCAAATGCAACCATGCGTGCCCGTATTCAAGCGGTACAAGCAAGTGCCTTGCGGTATTCAGGCGACTACTTTTTAGACGGACAAGCTATTCAAGCTTCCCAGCAGTATTTTCGCGAAACCTACCAGACGGTAGGGGGAAGTTTACTTGACATTTTAGATACGAGTGAAGCCCTTTTGGAACGCTATTTGAATGACTTTAGTGCCCAAGTAGATGACTCTAGAAACGCCAGAGTCGATGCAGAATTACTAGGCATAGCTGCCGAGAAAGCGCGAAGTATCCGCCGAAAACAAGAAGATTTGAAGCGGTCTCTTACGGCACAAACAGGCGCTTCTCAGGAAGGACGCGTCCAACAGTTACGGCTAGACCTAGTTAACGCGGTGGAAGAAGAAAAAATTTTGGAGAACTATTTACAATTTGAGCAAAGTCATACCCACTTTTTCCAAGAACTTTTAGGTCTTGTGATGACCGCACAAAGAACGATGCGGCAACTCTTGCAGGACGTCCAATTTAACGCCCAAACAGGAAGCTATACATATCCAAAAGGCTATACCCAGTCGATAGAAGGGTTGAAAAAACGACTTGATGCCATTCGCGGCGTAGACCCAAAACTAGAAAAAGCGCTAAAAGCGTATCAAGTTTTGGCAGTGGTGTATTATGATGCTCACGGAAAACCGCAAGTGATGTGGCTGCTTGAACAAAACGGAGTTGGCGTGAGTGACCCGAAACTAAAAAAATACTTAGAGAAAACCGGGAAATACTTAGATCCAAGCGACTACCAAATTATCACAAATGAGGATTTAAACCAAAAAATCAACCAAGCGTGGAAAAAAGGCACCTATTATATGGACGGCACGAAATACACAGGTATGGCTGGTGGAACGCTCCGCGCATCAGCATATGTGGAGTCTGTGAAAGGCACGTTGGATGAAAGCGGACTTACAGATGTAGTGATGGGGTTAGGTTTGAGTACCGCAGCCATTCGGGGGAATATGACATTTGGGAAGGTTGGTGGAGCTAACACAGTTGAATACGGAGAACATATTGGGAAAATTGGTAACAAAAAAATCTTAAAACCTAATGTAAAATATATAGATGGGAATGAATATAAATATACAACTGATAATGTTGGACGAATTAATAATGCCTCTGGAGAATTAAATTTAGGTCAAGGCACTAGAAATCCATATGCTCAAAGAACAGTGGGCGGAACAGATAGATTACCTACTGATGATGGTGGACACTTAATTGCTTCTCAATTTAATGGGTCTGGACAAATAGATAACCTTATTCCACAAAATAGTGGTATTAACAGAGCTGGTGGAGAATGGTACAATATGGAAAAGACTTGGTCAGATGCATTAAAATCTGGTAGTAAGGTTGAAGTAAATATTAAACCTAACTATACATTAAATTCTGTTAGACCAGACAGTTTTAATGTAGAATATTGGATAGATCGAGAAAAATTTATTAAATCTATTAAAAATCCCTAATGAAAGAAGTTGAGATAATGGAGCAAGAACTAGGAATACTCTACAATAAACTAGCACAAAAAATTATTTCGATGATTCCAGTTGACTGGAGTCAAATATATTATCTTGGTGAAGTTGAGAAAAATCAAATGAGTTGGTCTTCTGTATTTTATTTTGAAGAAATTAATTCAAAGAAATTTGTAAAGTCTCACAATATACCGGAAAGTTATATGGTTTCTCAACAAATGTATGATGATTTGTTGACAGAACTTAATTCAATATTACTGAAAATAAATAAATGTTTTGAAGAAAATGAGCAACCACTATGGGATCAATTGAGCTTTTCTTTAAACTCTAATGGGAAATTTAATGTGGATTTTTTGTATGATAAAATATTGGATGATGATGGTGGACAAGCAAAAAGAGAGGTTGTCTGGGCTTACAATAGTTTTGGGTTTAAGCCGAAAGAAGGAACTTTTACACGTAAATTATTAGATTCTTATTTAAGTGAAAAGTAACTACTAAGATTATGAGAAAGAAAATACTTAGAAATTTAAAGATACTATTTTTCTAAATTCAGAGAATAAAGTAGAAAAGATTTGGAGTTCAAGATAAACTAAGTTATGTGAAACCAAATTCTTTATGGCTAGCTGAATCGTGAATGATAAAAACGGCATGAGTGAAAAATAGCCACTGATGCCGTTTTCCAATGGACTTAGGCATGTGTTGGATTTCCTCCGACATGGAAAGCGGTGGAAATAATCTCATGGGTGTAGTGTGATGGGTTTAGGTTTTAGTACCGCAGCCATTCGGGGGAGTATGACGTATGGGAAGGTTAGTGGGTCTGCATTTGGTGAAATGAGCCTATCAGATGCCAAAAGATATAACCAGTTTTGGGATGATGTAGCAGAAGGAAAAACAGTTAATCAACGTAGGGGTGTTGAAAGTGCGATTGATAAATTATTACCTTCGGGGAAAGTTCTATATGAGTTTGGAGAGTATGTGCCAGATCCAGCTAAAAATTACACTGGACCTGGCAAAAATAGTCATTCAAGTGAATGGGAAAATTCAATAGACGACTTAAAACATCAAGGAGTAGAAGTTGTAGAAAAATCAAACGGAACAATGGGTTATTCTCCTAAAAGTGACCTTTATCCGCCACAATTAAATATTGATGCGGATGCTTCATATAGTGCTTTTATGCATGAAAATCAACATTATTTGGACGATTTAGCAAATGGATTCCCTGGTAATGCATATAATTACCAACCGATTAATAGATGGAAATCAGAATTTAACGCTTATATGAGAGAAATACAGATTGCTGAGCAAGCAGGTAATAAAAAATTAGCTCAGCAATTATATGAAAATTATATTCGTGAAAGAAAAGCAATCTTAGGGTATTAAGTTTATTTAATGACGAAATAAAAGGAGGAATATTAGTGGAACCGTGGTATAAAATAGATAAAAAAATAAAAAGTAAAAATTATTCAAAAGAAGACTTATTGTCCTACTTATCGCACAGCAATGATGCAGTATTGTATAATACTCTACATGAAATAGCTAAGGAAAAAATATGCGATGATAAAGATATTATTGAAAAAATAACGAAAATAGCTCTAGGAGAAGACCCAGCATCACAAAAAGGCTTCATAGTGACTAGTATCAGAATTGTAGCAATAGCAACCTTGAAAGAACTAGGAATAACTAATATATTTGAATCATTAGATGAAAATGAAAAAAATGCTGTTAAAGGAGCATTTTCATAGAAGAAATTGTTCAAGTATAAAGTCAAAAAATGATATTTTTAAACTAAAAAGGTACTCTATCACTCGATGAGAATCGAGAAAATAGAGCCTTGACTAGTAAAGGATAAACTCACTAATCAAGTTGCCCATAACTAAAAAAGCTAGTAGTACTAATTATACAAAAGTTCATAGTTGAAAAAAGAAGCGATTTAATGTTATCGTTTCTTTTTCTACATATGAGTTGATTCCTAGCCTCCGAGAAAGCTAGTCAAGCCAACCCAACCCTCCTAAACCAGGTTTTGGTGCTATGAATCCTGTATCTGGAAAAGATTGGAACAACCATTTTAAGGGTACCTATGGTCCTGGAAATGGACAAACCAAGAACTAAATTTGAAATGAAGTGAATGAAAAATAACAGAATTTATGAAGGCTATGAGAGAGAAACGGAACTTAGTTTAATGCCTAATGATGATAGACTTGCAATTTAGGCTTTTACTACCTTGGTGGAAATGATCTCAGGGGTGTAGTGATGAGATTAAAATATGACCGGCAAAGTGGGGCTGGTTGTACGATGATTTAAAAATTAAGAAAAAGGAAGATAAAAGCTTCATTCTGTCTTCCTTTTTCTTTTTATGCTAGTCTATAAATAGATGAAGAATTGAGGAGAATGAGCATGATAAAAGTTGTTTTTACTTACCGGACAAAAGAGAAAGATTTGCCAGAATTGATGGCGAAATTTGCTGAATCTGGTAGCAATCCGGAATTTCATTCGGAGGTATCGAATCAAAAAATTGAGATGTTTAAACGCACGGATGGCGATGATGTTTATATTGTTTTGGACATTTATTATGCGTCAAAAGAAGATTACGAGGTGCGTACGGCATTTGAACGCAGTAAGCCAAGATGGAATGCGATTTGGTTTTCGGATAATTTGAAACATGAAGAAGTCTCGGTCGAGATTTTTGATGTGATTTAATTTATTGTTCAGTACCTGTTTATAAAAAGTTCATTTTTGACATGTAAAATGAAAGCAGAAAATCATTTAGAGCCCATAAAATTAGGTTCTTTTATGTAAAGTAGGGAGAGATAATGCGGATACGTTCACGATTTTTAATTTCCTTTTTAGGAAGTCTGTTGGTTATTATTCTCGCGCTGATGGCAATTTTCGCATTGGTTTTTTATGCGATAACGGGTGAGGCGCCTGTTCCGACAACGCTTTATAAGACCGCAACGGAGCAAAAAGCGATTACATTTTTGGAGCAGGATGCGCTCATCACTTTGCGAAATACAGCAAAAGAGGATCCAGCAAAGTTGCTCACAACAGATACAAAAAATCAAATTACGGATTATGAGAAAAAGGGGGTAAAAATCGTTATCCGACGAGGAAATTCGATTTTATATCACTCTGATGGATTAGTTGTGAAGTCGCTTCTTGTTCATGCCCCTAAGTTCGATACGGATAATATTTATACCCAAGGAACAATTGATAATAAAGGGAATTTGTTTCGCTATTTAAAATTTGATTTCTATTTTCCAGACCAAGAAAAAGGTAGTGTGATGATTTTAAATCAGGAAAACAGTTTTTCCGAGTTTATGCAGAAGTGGGGTATCATTTTAATTAGCGCGATTTTGCTTCTTGCGATTTTGTTACTCGTGTTGTTCAATCGGTCGCTTAATCGCTCGGTGATTCGGCCGCTTAGGGAATTAAATGCGAAAGTTAGTGTAATGCGGAGTGGAAACTTGGAAGAGCCGCTTGTCATTTCGAGCCATGCAAAAGGGGAAGTGGACGACTTAGCGAACGAATTTGAGTCACTACGGGGAGCTTTAAATGAGGCCAACAAGGAAAAAGAAAAATACGAGGAAAACCGAAAAGAGCTAATTACAAGTATTTCGCATGACTTAAAAACGCCCATTACATCCATTATCGGCTATGTGGAAGGATTGCAAGACGGGGTGGCAAAGACGCCTGCACGACAAAATCAATATTTAGGTATCATTCACAGCCAAGCAAAACATGTTAATCATTTAATTGATGAGCTCTTTATTTTTTCCAAGCTCGATATGCATAAATTACCGTTTCAGTTTGAATCTATTCCAATTTATGATTTTTTGACGCATTTTGTGGATGAATATACAATTGAACTCGCGCAAAAAGGCATTAAACTTACAAGTGATTTTCAAGACGAACATATTTTTGTGCGTGCGGACCGGATTCAACTTCGCCGTGTGCTCGACAATCTCGTTCAAAATAGCACGCGTTACATGGACAAAGCGAACAAGGAAATCCGTTTGAGCTTGCGAACCGGAGATATGGAGGTCATCATTTCTGTCCAAGATAATGGGGTAGGTATGTCTAAAGCGGAAGCGGCAAAGATTTTTGATCGTTTTTACCGCGTAGAGAAATCCCGTAACCAAATGACGGGCGGCAGTGGTTTAGGTCTTGCGATTACGAAGGAAATTATCGCGGAACATGGTGGCAAAATTTGGGTCGAAAGCGTAGAAGGTGTTGGAACTACAATGTTCTTTACGTTAGAAAAAGGGGGAGAGGAAAAGTGAAACGCGTCTTATTAGTGGAGGATGATCAAAATATTGCCGAACTTGAACGAGATTATTTGGAAATTAATCAGTTTGAAGTGACAACATGTTATGACGGTGAAGCGGGCTTAAAGGAAGGTTTAAATGCGGATTATGATTTAATTATTTTAGATGTCATGCTACCCAAATTGTCAGGATTTGACGTATGCAAATTACTCCGCGAAAAAATTGAAACGCCCATTTTAATGGTGTCCGCGAAAAAAGAAGATATTGATAAAATTAGGGCGCTTGGACTGGGCGCAGATGACTACATCACAAAACCATTCAGCCCTAGCGAACTAGTCGCCCGTGTGAAATCCCATCTCGCCCGATATGCCCGCCTAACAAACCATAAAGAGAGTGCGAATCAAATTGTGATTCGCGACATCGAACTTGACGGCCGCTCGCATAAAGTCTATGTTTCTGGAGAAGAAGTTATTTTCACGACGAAGGAATTTGAATTACTGAAATTTTTCATGCAAAATGTAAATCAAGTTTTTAATAAAGAAGCGCTTTTTGAGAAAATCTGGGGTTTTGACGCCTTTGGTGATACTTCCACCGTTGTCGTGCATATTAAGCGGATTCGCGAAAAAATTGAGCTTGATTCTAAAAATCCAACCTATTTGGAGACTATTTGGGGGTCAGGCTACCGATTTAATGCCTAGAAAGTAGTGATTGCTATGAAAAAAATATTTTTTAGCCTTTTTAGCATTTTAATTCTTGCTGCTTGTCAAAATGAGGCGAATATAAGTCCGGAAAAAACGAAAACGGAGGGTCAAAAAATGGAAGAGAAAGCGCAATTTGTACGTGGTACACTTCTTAAAGCCGCAAGCGCTAATAACTTAGCGGCGGTGAAAAACATTGTTGAAAATCAAGAAAACGTAGTGATTGATGAACAAAACGAGCAAGGGGAAACCCCACTTTTAATTGCAACCCATAAAAATTATCCAGAAGTTGCCATTTATTTAATGGAAAATGGTGCGGACATAAACGTGCAAGATGGCATTCAGGACAGCCCGTTTTTATATGCGGGGGCACAGGGACGAACTGAAATTTTAAACTTTATGCTAGAAAATAAAACACCAGATGTGAAGAAAGTCAACCGATACGGAGGAAATGCACTTATTCCCGCTGCTGAAAAAGGCCATTTAGAAAATGTGAAACTCCTTTTGGCGCACCCATCGACGGATATTGATCATCAAAATAATTTTGGTTATACAGCGCTAATTGAAGCTGTTGCGTTAACAAATGGTTCTAAACTATATCAGCAAATTGTTGCTGAACTTTTAGACGGTGGCGCAAATAAAGAACTTCGAGATAATAATGGCATGACCGCGCTAGACTATGCTAAAGAGCAACAAAATGAGGCGATGATAGCATTGTTACGTTAACTCAATGGTTGTTAACTGCGATTTCGACCGACTTTATAATAAAAGAATTAAAATAAAAGTCCGTAAATAGCGTGACCTAGAAAAAATTTCAGGTTATGCCATTTACGGACTTTTTATTCTAAATGAAACATGGAACTTAAAATTTCTCCTTATGTTCCCTAAATCGCCGAATACTATGATTGAACACTTCAGACAGCATGAGCCCGGCTGCAATCGCACCAGCCACCATGGCAACTTGCACAGAAAAACCAATTGCCACGGTATATTCGCCTAAAACGAAGTTTCGAACAGCCTGAAATGCTAAACCACCAGGTACAAGAGGCACAATTCCAGGAACGTTAAAAATAGTAATTGGCATATGTTTATATTTGGCAAAAAAATGACTTGCCACCGCGACAACAAAAGCACCTGCAATCGTAGCCATAACGGTCCCGCTACTTAATTCTTTCAAACTAAAGAAAAACATCCAACCAAGCGCTCCCGTGATGCCACATGCATTGAGCGCTTTTTTCGGGACGTTCGTAATAATCGCAAACGTAACGGTAGCAAGATAACTAAAAATAAATTGAACCAAAATCGTCCATATCATGAAAGCCCCTCCTCACGTGAAAAAGCGGAAAACAACCGCAATTCCGATTCCAATCGCGCCAGATGTAAGTAACGCTTCTGTGCCGCGTGCCATCCCGCTAAGCAGATGCCCCGCGAGTAAATCCCGCACTGCATTCGTAATCGGAACACCCGGAACAAGCGGCATAACACCACCAATAATAATTTTGTCTAAATTAACGCCAAGATGGATGTGTACAACAAAAACAGCGAGAATACCGACAATAAATGAGGCGAAAAATTCCGCTAAAAACTTTACTTTCAACCATTCAGCAGTGTAATAAAAAATGATAAATCCTATTGCGCCAATTAAACACGTACTAATGAAATCCACCCATGAGCCGCCGAAAATAATCATTAGCGCACCGCTTACGAGGCCGGCTGCTAAAATTTGTAGCCAAAGCGGGAAGAAACGTGTATCGTGGTCTAATTTTTTTAAACTTGTATGGAGCTCTTCTAATGAAATATTACTAGCCGCAAATTCGCGGGAGAGGTCATTAACTAAGGAAACTTTTTCCAAATTAATTGTTCTTGTTGGAATTGGTTGCAGCTGGAGGTTATGCTCGCCTTCAACAGACATGAAAATTCCAGTTGGCGTCGCAAAACTAACGCCCTTTTTTTGGCTTGCAGCATCAGCAATTCGGTTCATCGTATCTTCCACACGATAAATTTCTGCACCGCTTTCCATCATGATTTTACCTGCCATGAGGCAAGTCTCGAGCATAAAATCGCGATTTTTCTCCAAAAAAATTCCCTCCTTTTTATAAAAAATAAGCACTGTACTTTATCCTAACCTAGATTACTAAGAAATTCTAGTCTTTTATGTATAAACTATCGCGTTTTTGGGTAAAGAAAAACAGTTAGTATGATTATACAAGCTGAAGCTATGTTTAGCTATATATAGGGGGATGTGTATGTTTACGTATGATATTTATGAGCCAATTGGAAGGAAAGAGGGTGAAACTTTCCCAGTCATTTTTGCCCTTCACGGATTTGGTGGAGACGAAATGGACGTACCAGGTGTTTTAGAAATTATGATGGATCGCTACGTTGTTGTTGCTCTTCGCGGTAAAGTGGAGTACGGACCAAGTTATGGTTTTTATCACATGGCAACAGAAGGTGAACCAAGTGCAAAAGAAATTCATGAAGTGTCAAAAGAAGTCTTGCAATTTATTCACGAAATTATGAGGAAATATGACACAATCAATCAAAAAGATACATTTCTTGTTGGCTTTGACCAAGGCGCAATGGTCACACTTGATTTAATGCTTAGATACGGTGGGAAAATAAGCGGCGCCGCACTTCTTAGCTCACGCTTTTTAAGCTATACAAAAGCTTTACCCCCAAATTTACTTTTGAAAAACACACCGTTTTTTGTCGCACACGGAACAAAAGATATCGCAGTACCAATTGAAGAAGCAGAAGAATTAACGCGTTTCTTAAGAACAATTTCTAACAACGTTGAATTTCATAGCTTTTTTACAGGTCATAATTTAAAAGAAGCCGAGGAAGATGAGCTTGAAATCTGGTTTGATAAGCTCGTTCAATCAAACATTCAAAAAAAATAGGTGTAGGGGGAGTTCCCTACACTTATTTTTATACATCGAGTTCTAAAATCAGTACTTTTAAATAATTGCCTTCTGGAAATTTAGGATGAACTTTAAAGTCGCTTGGCAGGGTGTGGGTTTCACGGATTTTGAAAGTACGCTTACTTTGTTTAAAGGCATCCAAAATAACTTCTTTAAACTTTTTAAGTGAAAAATTTGCATAATTTGTCGAGGCAATAATAGTACCGTTTAATGCTGTAATACTTATTAATTCTTCCATCAATGTCCCGTAGTCTTTTGCAACACTAAATGTGATTTTTTTCGTGCGTGCAAAACTTGGTGGGTCAGCGATGACTAAATCAAATTGCATATTTTTTCGTTTGGCAAATTTCATGTATTCGAATACGTCCCAAACTAAAATAGATTGGTCCTCTGGATTAAAACCGTTCACAGAAAATTGCTCGTTTGTTTTTGCAACGCTCCGTTTAGCCACGTCAACACTTGTTGTATGCAAAGCCCCGCCGTATAAGGCTGCAACAGAAAATGCCCCCGTATAAGAAAAGGTATTTAAAACTTTTTTTTGACCCGCAAATTCTTCCATAATTCGGCGCCGGACGTTACGCTGGTCAAGGAAAATCCCTGTCATCCAACCATCATCTAAATAGGTCGCGTAGCTCATGCCATTTTCTTTTACAAGTAATGGAAATTCAGGCACCTCACCGCTCACAAAATCGTGTGTGTTTTCCTCCCGCAAAAATCTCTTCTTCTCATAAATGCCTTTCACAAAAGGTAGGCGGGCCACGGCGCGCACTAGCGCTTTTTGGTAGCTATAAATCCCCGCGCTATACCACTGCAAAAGTAGAAATCCATCGTAATAATCAATGGTTAAGCCACCAAGACCATCACCTTCTCCGTTAAAAAGGCGAAAAGCTGTTGTGGTGTCATCGTGAAAAAGTTCCTGCCGATTTTGTGTCGCTTCCTGTAAAAGAGAGCGGAAAAACTCGGTAGACAGCGTTTCATCTTCCTTACGGGAGAAAATCCAGCCATCCCCCTTATTTTGTTTTCCGTAATAAGCCTTCCCAAGAAACGCTTGATTTGGCGACATAATACGCAAAATTTGCCCTTCTGTAATTTGTTTTGGCCAGTCAACAATCATCTCCCGTTGCAAAAGGGGAAATCCGTTTTGATAGAGCTTCACATATTTTGATGCTACGTGTAAAGTTAGTTCTTTCATTAAGTCACCTCATAAAAAAGCTTCCTACACATTGTAGGAAGCTTTAGACTGTGTTCCAATTAGAAATTAGCGACGCGACCAAAACCTACAAGGTATTTGCCCCAGCCAGTTCCGTAAATATTGTCGTATTTAACACCAGCATCTTGTGCGTTAATCATTTGACCACCGCCAACATAAATCCCAACGTGTGCAATACCACTACCATAATCGAAGAATACTAAATCGCCTGGTTTTGCTTGTGCAGCAGAAATTTTCGTTGCTTGTGCATACTGCGAACCAGATGTACGTGATAAATTCACGCCGATTTTAGAAAATACATATTTTGTATAACCAGAGCAATCAAATGAAGTAGGGCCGTTTCCACCCCAGCTATAACTTTTACCCAAGTGTTTTTGGGCTTCAGCAATTAATGCGCTATAGCTAGAACTACTGCTACTTGTAGACTGGCTTGGTTTATTTACAGTTGAAGTTGCAGTAGATTGGCTAGTTGAAGTGTTTGTTGTTGGTGTCGATACGTTAGTAGTAGGTACAGTACCTTTTACTTTAAGTACTTGTCCAACTTGTAAACTATCACTCGTTAATCCATTTAAAGCTTTTAGTTTTGAAACACTTATACTAAAAATACTCGCAATTTTACTTAAAGAGTCACCACTACGTACTGTGTAGCTCGATGTACTCGTATTAATAGAAGGTGCTTGAGGTGTTGCTTCTTGAGTAGGAGCCTCTACTTTAGGAGTTTCAACTTTTTCAGTTTGAGCAGGTGCAGTAGCTTTCACATCACCTTTTACTTTTAAAACATCTCCAACAACAATATTGTCGCTAGAAAGATTATTTAAAGCCTTCAAATTAGCTACAGAAGTACTAAATAGACTCGCAATTTTGCTTAAAGAATCGCCACTTTTAACCGTGTAGCTAGACGCATTCACATCAACAGACGGTACCGCTACTTGTGACTCACTAGGCGCTTCAGTTGTTTCTTTTTTAGCTACTTGGCTTGTTTCAGCTGGTGCAGCGGTCGCTTGTTTTGGCGCAACCGTTTTTGCAGCACTTTCTTGTACAGCTAAGTTTTGCCCTACGTAAATTGAAGAAGAAGATAAATTATTCCAAGACATAATATTTTGGACAGAAGTACCGAATTTTACAGACAATGCCCAAAGTGTGTCACCGCTTTTAACTGTATAAGTAGAAAGATTAGATTCTTGGGCAGTAGGAACCACTTTTTGTTCACTAGCTGGTTGAGGTGTTTCCTGTTCAACTTTTGGAGCAGGAGCAGGAGTAGCCACTTTTGCTTCACCTAAGAATTTGCCATTCACATAACCCGTTTTTCCGTCAGCAAATGTAATTTTATTCCAACCATTTGCCTCAGTCGATTCAACAGTAACTTTTGTACCACCTTTAAGTGATGTTAAAATTTGATTATCTACACCAGGTCCTTTACGAACATTCAACCAAGTTGCAGAAACAGATTTCTCAGATTTTTCTTCTTTTACTTCACTTACTACAAGTTTTTGACCTGGAAAAATCTTATCCGAATCTAAATTGTTTAATTGTTTTAAAGAATCAACCGTTGTATCATTTGCTTCCGCAATTCCCCATAATGTATCACCAGACTCCACAACAACGCTGCTAGCAGAGGCGATTGTCGGAGCTGCAAAAGCTGTTACGGCAATCCCCGCAGTAGCAGTAGCGATAGTCGCTTTTTTCATATTGGTATTACCCCTCTCTTTTCAAAAAATCAGTTTAAGCTTGTATGTATACGATTAATACCCATTTTACCTAGTTTGAAGCTAAAAAACAAACAACCCAAAGATTTCAAAATGAGGAATATCGGACTATACCAGCTTGTTGTAATAAACTTGTAATGAAAGGCGTAGGCGAACGTATATTCCTCGGTCTTCTGACGTATTGCCATAGAACTTTTGGCTGAAAAACAAAAGTTGCTAAAGGTTGAGCGAAGTTTCGTAAAAGGAAACCTATTTTAATAAAACAATAGGAAAATTTAATCAAATTGTAATATTCACTTTTATGAATGATTTTCTAAAAACGCTTTCTCTGTTTGTAAAGGAATAAAATAAGATGTAGCAATACTTTTCATTTTATATCAAAATAAAATGTTCTAAAAAAATTCTCGAATGATGTATAATAACTTTACGGAGGGAATAAAATGAAACAAAATTTGGATGATCGTAAAATTGTACGCGAATATCGTGAAATTGCACGACAAATTGTTCGTAAAGAAGGCCTATATATCAATATGGATCAAGTCGAATTGCAAGAACAGACGCGAATTTGGCGTGATAAATTTAAAACGCAAGAAATGACTTTACGGGATAAAATTAATATTTTTGCTCTTGTGAGAGAAGCTGCAAAACGAATTGTAGGTTTAGAAGCTGTTATCGTACAGCTTATTGGTGCTCTCGTTTTAGGCGATGGTAAAATTGCTGAAATGAAAACGGGGGAAGGAAAAACCCTCGTTTCACTTTTCGTCATGTACATAGAAGTTTTGCGTTCAGGGCGGGTGCATTTAATTACCGCAAATGAATACTTGGCAAGACGCGACCGCGAAGAAATTGGGCAGGTACTTGAATATTTGGGGATTTCAGTTGCGCTTAATGTAGCTGGGTTAGAGAAGGACCAAAAAAAAGCGATTTATACCGCGGATGTTATTTATGGCACCGCTTCTGAATTTGGCTTTGACTACTTGCGCGATAATATGGTGCGGCAGCTAGGAGATAAAGTTCAGACAGGTCTAGACTTTGTTTTAATCGACGAAGCTGATTCGATCTTAATTGATGAGGCACGTACGCCACTCCTTATTTCAGATCATAAAGAAGAAGACTTAACGATGTATGAAAAAGCCAATGAATTGATGGCGAAAATGTTAAAAGATGACTATGAGATTGACGAACATAAACGACTTGTCTGGTTGAATGATGCTGGGATTGAAAAAGCTGAAATGTTTTGGCAGGTGGACTCGCTTTACGCGGCAAAAAACCAGCCCTTACTACGAATTACCATGTTGCTTCTACGCGCCCATCATTTAATGCATAAAGATAAAGACTATGTCGTATTAAGTGATGAAGTACTCATTGTCGACCCGCACACTGGACGGGCACTCCCAGGGCGCCGTTTTAATGACGGGCTTCATCAGGCTATTGAAGCAAAGGAAGGCGTAGCGGTCAACGAGGAATCACGAACGCTTGCGACCATTACCATACAAAACTACTTTAGAATGTATAAAAAAATCGCTGGCATGACTGGCACAGCCAAAACGGAAGAAGAGGAATTTAGGCAGATTTACGGTCTCGATGTAGTAGTCATCCCAACTAATTTGCGAGTGAACCGAGAAGATATGCCAGACGATGTATTTTATTCCAAAAAAGAAAAAGGTCGTGCGATTGTTTATGAAGTATCGTGGCGCTATGAGAAAGGTCAGCCAACCCTAATTGGAACATCGTCAATTAAAAGCAATGAGTGGATTAGCGAATTGCTACGGAAAGCGGGTATCCCGCACCAAGTGTTAAATGCCAAAAATCATGCGCAAGAAGCCGAAATTATTGCGCGCGCCGGGGAACCAGGCATGGTAACACTTGCGACGAACATGGCTGGACGCGGAACGGATATTAAACTGAGTCCGAGTGTTCATAAACTTGGCGGACTTGCTGTTATTGGCACGGAACGGCATGAAAGTCGCCGCATTGATTTGCAGCTTATGGGGCGTTCTGGTAGACGGGGAGACCCTGGATTTAGTAAGTTCATGGTGTCCATTGAAGACGACTTGTTAGAACAATTTGATAGTAAAAAATGGGAAAAGTATCGTTTGAAATTAAAACGCCGCCACCCAAAAGACGGGAAACCTGTAAATTCTTCAAAAATTAATAGCTTTATTTTAGATGCACAAAAACGAATTGAAGGGGCTAATTATGATCTTCGAAAAGACCTTTTGTCGTACGATGAAGTGATTGATTTACAACGCAAGATGGTTTATAAAGAACGTGACCGCTTGTTAGAACAACACCAATTGGAAATTTCTTCTGAAAAAATTTTGTTAGAAGTGGCTGAACGAACGTTTCGGGAGGCGGAGGACGAACTTGAACAAGAAGAACTGTATGAACGGCAAAAAGAGCTACTCGGAGGAACTAAATTCCCGTACACATTTGATGAGGTTACTTTAATGGAACCAAAAGAAGTGGGCGAGAAAATTTTGGAATGGCACAGGAGTCAACGTCGGAAATTTCCTGTTAATACGATTAGCATGATTGAAAAAGAGGTATATTTAAACTTGATGGATCAAATGTGGGTTATCCATTTAGATGAGATGGTACAACTCCGTGAAGGGATTCATTTGCGCGCTTACGGACAACTTGATCCACTTGTGATGTATCAAAAAGAAGGCGCGCACCTATTCGAACGATTCCAAGAAGACTACCATTTCTTTTTCGCCCATGCACTTTTGGAACTCGATCCAGATGGACTAATTATGGGCTAGCGTTTCCTTCTTAAGACTGATTTTTACTTAAAAAATAGATTTTGACGAGAATTTTTAGCAAAAGGTCAGTATAATGGATAAAAAAAGTAGGTGAAAAGATGAAAGGAACATTTTCCAAGTTTAAACAATTTTTTATCGAAAATAAATTTGTACTAGGGCTACTCATTTTTTTACTTGTAGCGCTCGATATTTACGTGCTCACGAAAATATCATTTATTTTTCACCCGCTGATGGTTATCATTGAAACGATTGCGGCACCCATCATTTTAGCAGGTATTTCTTACTATCTTTTCAATCCAGTCATTGACTTTTTAGAACGAAAAGGTTGGCACCGGGGTTGGGCAATTGGGCTTTTGTATGTGATTATAATTGGTATTATTGTGATTATTTTCAGCTTCATCATTCCAGCAGTTCGGGATCAAATTGTGAGTTTGGTAAAAACATTTCCTACATATTGGAACCAAATTACGGACAAATTTAACGAATTTACTCAGTCCTCGCTTTTTGACCAAATAAAAGAACGAGTTTCAAACAATATGAGCGATATTATGAAAACCTTCTCGGAAAAGGGAACGAGCTTTGTAAACAGTGCGATTGATAGTATTGGGAGTATCGTTGGTACGGTGACGGAAGTCGTCCTAGCGGTTGTCACTACACCACTTGTTCTTTTCTACTTGTTAAAAGACGGGAAGAGGCTGCCGGATTTCATTTTAAAAATGCTCCCGGTGAATGGACGTGCACATACGCGACAAGTGCTCTCTGAAGCAAACCATCAAATCAGCTCCTACATTCGCGGCCAGATTATCGTAAGTTTTTGTATTGGAATTCTGCTTTTCGTTGGCTACCTCATTATCGGACTTCCTTACGCTTTAACGCTCGCGATTATTGCGGCATTTACGAGTATTGTACCGTATTTAGGACCAGCAATTGCTATCACGCCAGCACTTATTATCGCAACGGTAACATCACCGTGGCTTTTACTTAAACTAATTGTTGTCTGGGTTGTCGTCCAGCTTCTAGAAGGCAAATTTATTTCGCCACAAGTTATGGGGAAATCGCTCAAAGTCCATCCAATTACAATTTTATTCGTTATCCTTGTTGCAGGAAAACTATTTGGCGTTTTAGGTGTTATCTTTGCTGTACCAGGTTATGCCGTGTTAAAAGTGATTGTCACTCATATTTTCATCTGGTTTAAACGGGTATCTGGACTTTACGGTGAGCAACCAGAAAGCGAATATGACCAAGCTGAAACAAAAAACGAATAACCTAAAATAAGGTAGACAGAAAACGTCTACCTTATTTTAAAAGAAAACGGAATTTTTATTTTTAGGCTGGTGATACTATTGCGTATATTTGCAGGCGTTATTTCAATTCAAGCTTCTATTTTAGGGTTTTTATCTTGGTTTAGTAGTACAAATATAACGGCAGTGAGTTTGTTTGGCATGCCGGATAACCTATCTAAGATGGCGGGATTCATTTTATCTATTGTCATGTTCATCGCGGGTGTTTTAATTATCCTAGCTAAAGAAAATGATTTTTTTCTTTTTATCGCTTTAATTTTATGGGTGTTTGGTATTATTTTAGGATTGCTATTTTCACCAAGTTTTTCAGGGATTTACTTTCGTCCAGTGTGTTGCTTCATCTGCTTGTTAATTGGCGCTTATATTTTTACAGATTATACGCGCAAAAAACGTTAACTGATAGAGTTTAAAAAGCGAATAGCTGCGTCATACGCGAGGCGCCCATCTGTTTTAGGCGTGTTCGTATCAAAATCATGTGGCAAATTGTGAACGGTGTAGAGTTCACTTTGAAGTGTGCCATTTTTAAGCGTTTCAGATTCCGAAATTGGTACATCTTGGTCGTCAAAACTATGGGCTAGAAAAAGTGGCGGTAGAAAATGAAAATCACGCTCGGGAACTAGGTCGAATGTGTCAATTGTTTGTTTTTTAGCGTTTTTTCCAAAAACAAGCTCTTGCCATTTCCCGTTTTGTCTCGCATAAATATAAAGTGGATAGCGAGTATCAGTAGGACCTATGGCAATCTGTTCAGGGTGAATCATTGTTTTCTTTAGCGATTCACTAATTTTTGGGAAAGTTTGAAAGTAAGCATTTTCTTCGTGCAAGAAAGTAGCATTTGCGGTAAAATAACCGTAGAATGACAATACTGCAAATGGATGTGGTAAAATGGGATCTGTTGCTGCAACGAGTGCTAGAAAAGCTCCTGCTGAGCGACCAAACAGGGCGAAATCATTTTTTGGAAGTGCGAGCGTTTTTGTGGCTTCTTTTTCAAACCATAAGATAGCATCTTGAATATCTTCGTAAATATCAGGTAATTTTGTTTCAGGCGCAAGCCGGTAGTCGATGAGTAAAAGGTTGTATCCGCCGTCTAAAAATTGCTGGATGTAGGAAGAATCTAGGTCGCTCCTTGTGCCGTATAATAGGCCACCACCGTGAAAATAAATGACTGTTTTAGTGCTTGGCGTATCTCGTATTATGAGGTCAGCGGCTAATTTGAGGCCGTTTTTTTCAGCAAAAGTAAAAGTTTTTTTATTCACTGTAACAACTCCTTTCTCTCTATAGTGTATGGTGTGTTTCTAGAAAATGCTAGTGTTTTCATGTAGCTATTTTAGGGGATAGGAGAATGTATAAAACTTGAAGGAGGAAATTGGCATGAAAAAAGAAAAATCTGTTATCATTATGAATTTCCAGGAGGAAAGTGTTGCTTATCAAGGCTTCTCGGAGATGAAACGTCTACATACGGAAGGTAAAATTCGCGGCTATCAAATGGCTGTTTTAAAGCATGATAAGGGTGCTAAATTAAATGCGAAAGATTTTATTGACTTTACTGGAGCAGACAAAAATATAAAAGATAGCTTAATTGGTATGTTAATCGGTATTTTAGGAGGTCCTTTAGGTGTTTTACTTGGCTGGGTAGTGGGCAGTGTTGTTGGTTCCATGCAAGATGCTGGCGAAGTGAAAAGCGCGATGACTGTCTTTGAAAAAACACTTCAAACAATTCCTGAGGATGCAACGGGTATCATTTTAATTGCAAATGAAACAGATCCTGAAATCGTAAATGACATTGTGTATGGCGATTTAAAGGGAAACATTGCGCGTATGGATGAGGAGCTCGTTCAAAGTGAAATTCGTGAAGCGCAAGCAGCTGAACAAGCAGCGGGCGAGACGGCAAAGAAAAAATGGTTTAAAAAATAGGCATCGAAAAGCACTAGAGAGGACAAAATTTCTAGTGCTTTTTTATTAAAATAAAAATGATAACGCTTTACTCATAATTCGCTATTTTAAATGTAAATGAAACGTGATACAATGAACAAGTTATTGCACTTTTAAATCGTGAATATTAAATTTATTTTGAGTTGGAGATGAAAGATTTGGATATCGAAAGTAGTCCATTAATGCAGAAAATTGATTACAGCACGAAGAAAAAAATTGATTTAGTAAATAATAGTGTTATTCGCTATATCGTTCGTGCGATGTTAGCTTGCTTGTTCCTGACGCTTGGTACGGCAGTCGCAGTTATGATTGGTGATAAGGTTGACCACTATGCTGTTGGACTAGGTAAAATTGTTTATGCCTTCATGTTTAGCTGGTCGCTTGTGATGATTATTTACATGAATGCCGAACTTGGAACATCTAATATGATGTATATGACAACAGGAGTGTATCAAAAAATTGTACGTCCAGGAAAAGCACTACAAATTTTATTCCTTTGTATCATTTTCAACTTAATTGGTGGTATTTGTGCAGGATATCTTGTTTCCTTAACATCTACCTTCCATAATTTGCCTGCTGACCACTTTTTATTCACAGCGGTAAGCGGAAAGCTTGCAAAAGCACCGTTACAAATTTTTGTAGAAGGTATTTTTGCCAATATTGTTGTAAATACAGCAGTGTTATGTACACTCCGAATGAAAGACGATGCTGGTAAAGTTATCGCAATGATTTTTATCATTTTCATTTTTGCTTTCTTAGGATTTGAGCACGTTATTGCAAACTTTTCTTCATTCTCGCTTGCGTTCTTCGCATCAGGTGGCCATTTAGCTGGTATGACAGTGGGAAGCGTTGCAACAAACTTATCACTTGCTTTCTTAGGAAACTTTGTAGGTGGCGGCATAGTTATCGGGTTAGGTTATGCGTGGTTAAATCGTACAAAATCAATTTATAAAGACTAAAAAACATCCTTTTGGATGTTTTTTGCTTTTTTGAAATGAGGAGATTAAATGGAATATGCTTTTAAATGGGAAATAAATCCTAAATTAAGTTTAGTAAGTCCTAGCGTTTATTTAGCTAAAGCTGTATATCAAGCATTAGATAACGACCGCAAGCACTTGCGCACATATCTTGATTTTGTTGATACTACAACTAGTGTCGAAGATGAGGAAGCCTATATTAAAATGAAGTTAGGCGGGGAGATGAATGGTACAGATCGCTTATTTTTCATTGCTTATCAAGAAGAAATTGTAGGTTCCATCGATTTTCATTTTATTGATTTGAATAACCAGACCGCAGAAATCGGTTATTGGGTTGCTTCTAGCCACTGCGGCAAAAATATCGCGACAGAAGCCGTTAAAACCCTTTGTAAAATCGCTTTTGACGAAATGGGGTTAAACAGACTTACAATTGTGGCAGATGTAGAGAATAAACCAAGTAACCGCGTAGCTATTAAAAGTGGCTTTAAAAAAGAGGGTACATTTAGACAGAGTAAAAAAGTTTATGATGAACGAAGAGATTTTAATATTTATGCTTTATTAAAGGAAGAATTATAGTGATTAAATCCCCGCTTCCAAGGAAGCGGGGATTTAAAAATTTTATGTTAATTTATGCGCATTCATAATACTCGCTTTTTCATTTAGAGTGTGGTATATTTTGGTTGTATTTTTCAGATTATTGTACGAAAGAAGTGTGTCGTGATGGAGAAATATGTGAGTTTTGCGCGTGTCATTGTATTTATCTGCATCGTGTTACCAGCATGTATCCCGCTCTTTTTCAAAGGACGTAAAGTGGAGGAACAACTAGAAGAAGAGGATTTGAAGAATTTTGAAAAAGATGAAAACGGGGAATATCCATGGGAGAGAGACCATAACAATAAAAATATATAAACCTTTTAAGGGGAAAAGGAGTTTTTTATGGAAAAAACAGTAGAAATTCAAGAAATCATGAAACATTTAGATGAGTATCTTCCTGGACAATTCTTAAATAACAATTTGCGCCCCAATCATTTGACGCGAGTTGAATATCAACATGTGAGTTTGAGTACAAACCCTGAGTTGTTAGCGAAAACCATGTTTATCGCTATTTCAAACGAACGCAGAGACTATGTGAACCGGAAACCTGTTAAATGGACAGATGGTAATGCGCAAATAAAAGGCAGGGAACACTTATTAGGTTTAATTGTTACAGAAACCCCAATTGAAAGTGCGCGTCAGACTACACCACAATTCATTGTTGAAAATAGTTGGACGTTCATGATTGAATTTTCTAAATTAGTACGTACCGTCTTTCAAAATCCGACCATCGCCATCACTGGTTCTGTCGGGAAAACATCGACAAGAATGCTTCTCACTCATGTTTTTAGCAATCAAAATGTGCTTGAAAATCGCGGGAACCACAATACCCGCTTCGCCATTCCGCTCTATATGGCGCAGCTCATTCAAAACCCGGATATTTTAAATCTTGAAGTCTCATTAAATGCGCTAAATAGTTTTGACACGGGTTCCATGTCGAAACTAATCAAGCCAAACATCGTTATCATTACTTCAATTGGTGAGGCGCACTTAAGTTCAATGAAAGATACAAAAACCATTGCACTTTATAAAGCGAAAGTTTTAGAAGGGGCTAATGAAGATACAGTCGTCATTTTGAATGCAGATATAGGGAAAGAAGAACGTGAAATTCTTTTAAATAAAGCCAAAAAATACACCAATCATTTGTTGACATACTCGGCGAAAAACAATGCGGCGGACGTGAGATTACTAAGCGTGAAACATGAAAAGTTTTATGATGAACTAGAAGTGATGTTTTTTGACGAAAAGCTTACATATCGCTTGCCGACTGGTTCAGCGGGACTTATGGAAAACAGCTTAGCGGCGCTACTTGCCTACTGGCAAATTACTGGTGAAACAAACGCTTCGCTTGCCAAAATGGAAACATTTAAGCCGCTACCAAAAACGATGGAAATGATCCCACTTGCGTTACCAGACGGCGCTTTCGCCTACATGGTTGATGACTCACACAATGCGGCGGTGCCTTCGATGTTAAATGCGATTGATTATTTTAAGTCGCATAAACAATTTTACCAAGGGAAATCATTTTTAATTGTTGGACAAATTGCAGATTTAGGAGAGAAGGGCCCTGAAGTGCATGTGAAAATAATGAAAGATGTGCTAGACAGTGGTGCCGATTATATTTTTGGTTATGGTGATTTGTTTGAAGGTTTATTTAAACAGAACGAAAATGAACGTATTCGGTGGTTTAGCAATTTGACGGACTTAAGGAATTTCTTGCGTGGCATTTTGACGGAGGATAGTTTGCTTGTCCTAAAAGGGTCTGTGACGGGTAGTGATTTTCACAAATTGGGTGGTCAAATCAAGATGGAATATCAAAAAAGAGAGGGCTAAAATGCCTTCTCTTCTTTTTTTTGAAGTAAAAATTCGGATAGTATGGGGGCGAATTTAGGAACTTCGGATTGGACTAAAAACGCATCGTGTCCGTAGTCGGAATCAATTTCGTGGTACGAAACAGGAACGCCCGCTTTTTTTAGGAGTTCAAAATCGCGTCTTAGGTCGCGAATGCGGAAAAGTTGGTCGCTTGTAATCCCAATTAAAAGGTAAGGGACTTTAATTTGCGTATAAGATGGCGCTGCGCCGTCTTGGCTGTGGATGACGTCAAACAGGTCAATCGCTTTTGTTAAATAAAGGTAGCTGTTAGCATCAAAGCGTTCGACAAAACTGTCGCCTTGATAGTGTAAGTAAGATTCGATTTGGAAATGTTCTTTAGAGAAAGCGCCTGGCGAGCTTTCGTCCACTGTAAAGCGTTCGAAACGTTTGGAGAAAAGTTCGCTCGTACGATATGTCATCATACCAACCATGCGAGCGGTTGCGAGGCCGCCTTCTGGTTGTGTGGTATAGTTGCCATCATTAAATTCAGAATCGTTTAAAATGGCCATTCGCTGGATGAGGTTGAATCCGATGGCATCAGGGCTAGCGGCAAGTGGAGAAGCGATATTGATGACGGAACAAACGGTATCTGAATAGCTCACAGCCCATTCGGTCGCCTGCATACCGCCCATCGATCCGCCGATCACGGCTTTTAGTTTTGAAATGCCAAGTTCTTGGATGAGTTCGTATTGAACGCGAACGATATCTCTTACACTAAAGCGAGGAAATGAAAGGCGATACGGCTCACCTGTGTCTGGATTAATGGAGGACGGACCGGTTGAGCCGCTACAGCCACCAAATACATTTGTGCAAATAATAAAATAGCGATTTGTATCTAGTGCTTTTTCAGGGCCAATATAATCGTCCCACCAGCCTGGTGCATCAGCCGCGTGATGTTTTGCGGCATGGGCAGTTCCAGTGAGTGCATGTTCAAGCAAAATCACATTTGTTTTTTCTTCGTTTAGCGTCCCGTAAGTTTCATAACCAATTTCAATTGGCTGAAGTACAGCCCCGTTTTCTAAAACGAGAGCATTTTTTTGAAATAATAGTTGTTGTTTTAATTCCATTTTTAAGCACCCTTTCATGAAGTTGATAACTGCGGAGAGTGCAAAAAACCCCTCCTAGCAAAAAATAAGCCAGAAGGGGTAGTAAATATGTAAGAACGACTACCGACTTATCTTTCAGAATTAACTGCTGGAATTAGCACCGTGATCAATCGTCCGGTTGCTAAGGCTTCATCGGGCCAGTCCCTCCGCCTTTCTTGATAAGAAAATATATGAAATTAAAATTAATCATAAGCGCGTTTAGACAATTTGTCAAGCAGGCGAAAAAGTTGTTTTTCTGTTTTTTGGGCTGATAGAATGAGGTGGGGGTGCTTAAAATGAAATTTAAAATCGTAAAACGAAAAATTCATGATATTCCGGTTTTGGAAGTTGTGAGCAAAACGAGCGTAGACAAACCTCTACCTTTAGCCATTTATTATCACGGCTGGCAGACAAGTAAAGAACTCGTTTTAACTCAGGGGAGAAAGCTAGCAAGTCGAGGGTTTAGGGTGTGTCTGCCGGACGCGCCGAATCACGGTGAGCGCCACCAAACTGTGTCCTCGGTCATTTCCTTGACATTTTGGAACAGCATCCAAGGGAGTCTTTCGGAATATGAATTTATTCGCGACCATTACATCAGGCAAAATCTCGCGACAACCATTTTTGTAGGAGGCGTTTCTATGGGAGGCATTACAACTTGTGCGCTTCTGACGCATCATTCGGAAATCAAGGCAGCGGCGTGTATCATGGGCGAACCAAGTCCGCTTAATTTTCGCGAGCGTACCATCATCCGGGCTTTTGAGCGCCAGATTAAACTTCCAAGTGATTATGCCGATTTACTTGCATGGCAAGAAAACTATGATTTGGATAGAAAGCCAGAAGCCTTAGCGGGACGCCCGCTTTATATTTGGCACGGGACGGAAGATTGGAAAATCCCAATTGAAACCGTAAAAAACTTTGTCGAGAAGAATGTTTCCGAGCCGCACGGTGCTCATATTGAATTTGAAATTGGCGAAGGTGAAGGTCATCTTGTCCAAATTGCAATTATGGATAAAGTTGCTGATTTTTTAGCTAGTAAGGCGAAAAACTAAAAAGGGTCAAAATGAAGCGAAATCATGAAAATCGCGAAATAAATTACACATTAAACGTGTATTTTTGTACCTCTTTGTGACAAATATGTAAATTAAAAGGAAATAGGTTTACACTCATAGAAAACGTGGTAAACTAGTTTAGTGTTTACATAAATGTTTAGGGAGGAAAAAAATGAAGACTTTTACACGAATTTTATTATTAATTGCAGGAATTGCTATGATTGGCTTGGGAGTTTGGTTGATGTTCCATCCGCTTGTATCGTTATTAACATTTAGCTTTACAATTGCGTTTGTTCTTCTAGTTTCCGGTATTTTTCATATTGTTTCCTATTTTTCAAATCGCAAAGCGCAACATGTTTCAGGATGGGTACTTGCAGAAGGTATTTTATCAACACTACTAGGTGTATTCTTGCTGTTTGATCAAATCGAGGGTGCTGCAACACTTGTACTCGTTTTTGCAATGTGGGTACTATTTGCAGGGATTATGCGTACAATTGGTGCGTTTGCTGCCAAACAAAATAACGTTCAAGGCTGGGGCTGGATTTTAACAATGGGCATTATCGGCATTATTGTTGGTTTTATCGCATTATTCAACCCAGTAGTAAGCTTAGTAGGGATTGTATTTATTACAGGTACATTCTTTATTGTTGAAGGAATTGGCGCCATTTCTACTTTCTTCATCATGGGTAAAATGGATAAATAATTTCGAATAAAAGGCGGTTGAGTCTAGCTCAATCGCTTTTTTTGTATGCTTTTATGAATGTTTTTGGAAGTAAATGGTTGATTTTGAAAGATAGAAATGTTATGATATCGGTGATCGGAGGGGACAAAATGTTAAATGCTGAACGGAAAGAGAAAATTTTAGACATGCTTGAAGGCTTGGGTGTTGTAAAACTTTCAGAACTTGTGAAGAGTCTAAATTCATCTGAATCGACCATCAGACGCGACTTGAGCGAAATGGAAGAAGAGGGACTACTAGAACGTGTTCACGGCGGGGCGAAATTGTTGAAACAGCACAATTTGGAACCGAGTATGGATGAAAAATCATTCAAAAACATTCATAGTAAGCAACAAATAGCAAAACGGGCGGCAGAACTTGTTCAGGAAAATGATTGTATTTACTTAGATGCTGGTTCAACTACAATTGAAATGATTCCCTTTTTAGCGGATAAAAAAATTACTGTAGTAACAAATGGGTTAGGGCATATTGAACGGCTCGTCAATTTACAGGTGGAGGCTTATTTACTCGGTGGTAAAATGAAAGTGCATACAAAGGCTGTTATTGGAGCGGTGGCTCTAAGTAATATTGGAAACTATCATTTCGATAAGGTTTTCATTGGAGCGAATGCGATTCATGATGAATTTGGCTTTATGACACCGGATACGGAAGAGGCATTTTTAAAACGCAAGGCGAGTCAACAGGCAGACGAAGTTTTCGTCGTAGCAGACCACTCGAAATTTGCTTGTGCAAACTTCGCGAAAATGTTCGAATTAAGCCGTGCGACGCTCATAACAGATTACGTACCAGTGAATAAAGCGGAGAGTTTTAGTCAAAAATTAAAAGTGATTGAGGTGGAAAAATGATTTATACGATTACGTTAAATCCATCTATCGATTATATCGTGGAAGTGGATGACTTGAAATTGGGGGATTTAAATCGGATGAAGCGTGATTACAAGCTGCCTGGTGGGAAAGGGATTAATGTTTCTCGGGTTTTAAATCAACTCGGTGTGAAAACGGTTGCGAGTGGATTTTTAGGCGGTTTCACGGGTCGCTTTATCGCAGAGTGGCTGGAAAAAGAAGGTATTGCAACTAATTTTGCAACTACTGCGGATGACACGAGAATTAATATTAAATTGAAGGCGAATACCGAAACGGAAATTAACGGTTTAGGTCCTGAAATTACGGACAAAGAAGTGGCAGCATTTTTTGCACAACTTGAAGTTGTCAAGGCGCATGATGTTGTAATCTTATCAGGCAGTGTGCCACCGTCACTTGGTGAGGAATTTTATGACCGCATCATTCAGCTTTGCTTACAAAAAGGCGCCGATTTTATGATTGACACGACAGGTGCTGAACTGCTTCGTGCGCTTTCAAAAAAACCAATTTTAATTAAACCAAACCATCACGAGCTAGCGGAATTATTTAGCGTACATTTCGAATCAAAAGAAGATTTAATCCCATATGGTAAAAAGTGTCTTGAGCTTGGTGCAAAACATGTGATTGTATCGATGGCAGGTGATGGCGCGTTACTTTTTACAGGCGAGGATGTGTACTTTGCTGAACCTATTAGCGGGCAGGTGAAAAATTCAGTTGGTGCTGGAGATTCGATGATTGCGGGATTTGTCGGCACTTTCGCGGAGACAGGTGACCCCGTTCGTGCATTTCAATTTGGTGTGGCAACGGGAACGGCGACAGCTTTTTCGACTGATTTAGCGACAGCAGATTTCATTCAAGAAATTTTGCCACAAGTTAATCTATCTAAAATGGAGGCAACAAAATGAAAATAACCGATTTGCTAAATAAAGATGTTATGATTATGTCGCTTACAGCTACGACAAAAGAAGCGGCTATCGATGAGATGATTGATTCTTTAAAGCGTCACGGGAAAATAAACGATGTGGTTTTATTCAAAAAAGAAATTATGAACCGAGAAGCTGAGAGCTCGACGGGTATTGGCGAAGGTATTGCGATGCCGCATGCGAAAACGAAAGCAGTCAATACACCCACTGTTGTTTTTGCTAAAAGTGAGGCGGGACTTGACTACGAGTCTTTAGATGGTGCGCCAGCTCATTTGTTTTTCATGATTGCAGCGACTGATGGGGCAAATGAAACTCATCTTGAAACGTTAGCGGCACTTTCTCGCTTGCTCGTCCATCCAGACTTTGTGGCAAGTTTAAAACAGGCGAAAACACCAGACGAGGTCATCCAATTGTTTGATGCAGAACAAAGTAAGTCAATAGATACAACAAGTGAAGCGCCAACTAGCGACCAATTTGTTGTGGCGGTGACAGCCTGTCCGACAGGAATCGCGCACACGTATATGGCAGAAGACGCTTTAAAAAATAAAGCTCAAGAAATGGGTATTTCAATTCGTGTAGAAACAAACGGCTCAGAAGGCGTGAAACACCGTCTAACAGATGATGAAATCAAGCGTGCAGCAGGCGTTATCGTTGCTGCTGATAAAAAGGTTGAAATGGCACGATTTGATGGCAAACACGTTCTTGAAACACCAGTAAGTGATGGCATCCGTAAGCCAGAAGAATTAATCCATCGGGCTTTAAAGCAAGATGCTCCAGTGTATCACGCGGACCATGAGAAAAATGAGACGGAATCATCAGAAAAAATTTCAGTCGGAAGTAAAATTTATAAAGATTTGATGAACGGAATTTCTCATATGCTACCTTTTGTTGTCGGCGGCGGGATTTTAATGGCAATTTCCTTCCTTGTAGAACAGTTATACCCTAATAGCGCTGTTTATCAAATGTTATCTGCTATTTCAGGCGATAAAATGGGCGCATTCGTGTTCTTAATCCCAATTTTAGCTGGTTTCATCGCAAGTAGTATCGCTGATCGCCCCGGTTTAATGCCTGGTATGGTTGGCGGTATGATGGCTGCAGTAACAGGCGCAGGTTTCCTCGGTGGATTAGCAGCCGGATTCCTTGCAGGTTATACCGTTCTTGGGCTAAAAAGGGTGTTCGCGGGCATGCCTCGTTCACTTGACGGCTTAAAACCAATCTTACTTTATCCGGTATTCGGATTGCTCATTACGGGCGGACTCATGTACTTCATTGTGGATCCGATTTTTAAAGTCGTTAATGATTTCCTAACAACGCAACTTAACGGCCTAGGCACAGCCAATGCAGCTATTCTTGGACTCGTCCTTGGTGGTATGATGGCTATCGATATGGGCGGCCCGTTCAACAAAGCTGCCTATACATTTGCAATTGGCGTATTCACTTCAACGGATAACGGCGCATTTATGGCAGCAGTTATGGCTGGCGGTATGGTGCCACCACTAGCAATTGCGCTAGCTACGACATTATTTAAAAATAAATTTACCGAACAAGAAAAACAAGCGGGTATTACAAACTATATTTTAGGGCTTTCCTTCATTACAGAAGGGGCTATCCCGTTTGCCGCAACTGATCCACTTCGAGTGATTACATCTTCTGTCATTGGTTCAGCAATTGCCGGAGCGCTCACACAAATTTGGGCAATTGATGTTCCAGCTCCGCATGGCGGGATTTTCGTAGCTCCGCTTGCGAATAAACCAATTCTCTTTATTGTAGCTATTTTAATTGGTATGGTTATTTCTGGACTCATTTATGGTTTTTGGAAGAAACCAAAACAAACTTAACATACTAAACAAGCTGATGTCATCTTGCGAAAATGTTAAGTTATTCTATAAACTATAGCTGATACCTGATTAGGGTCAGCTTTTTTGTGTTCAAAACAATCTTTCATCACAAGAGAAGAAAGCGCTTTATTTAAAATTGGGATAGAACTACAATTTTATGTAAGGGTTATCATTTACTATTAAAGTATGAGGAGGGGAGTAGATGGAACAAGGAAGTAAAGATTTAATCATCTATCTTTTAACGCATGAAAACACGGAGCTGTTGGCAGTTGCTAGGCGCTTTCGAATTTCAGAAGATGAACTATTAGACTGGATTTCAAAAATCAACCATCTACTAAAACAAGAAAAAATTTTTATTCATGAAAACACAATTCGCTTGACGGAAAAAGTCCGCGAAGAGTGTTATCGCCTTTTAACTGCTGAGGATGAAATGTTGTTCACGTATTATGAAGTAAAACTAAGAAGGCAGCTTATTTTAATTCAGCTTTTGATGGAACCGCGCTTTTTATCCCTAAAAGCACTAGCTGACTATGTTTATGTTAGCAAAAATACCGTTTTAAATGACGTGAAATGGATTCGAAATCATTTGCATGAAAGGCGGATTCATTTGGAATATTCCCGCAAGGATGGATATGCAGTAAGTGGGGCGGAGTTTTTAATACGCAACCAGCTCGCTGAACTTGTGCGTGAGGTCATTAAAATACCGTACGGGAAATTTGTGCTTGATGAGAAAAATTTAATCACCGTGAGCGAAACTTTTCTTTTTAAAAAAAGGCTTGAAAGTGTGGAAAAAAGGCTGCAAGTGACCTTTACGGATGAACAAATGGAGGAGCTGCCGTATATTTTAGCGGGCACCATTAAGCGCGCGGAAGTTTTAAGAAAAGATTGGTCATTTCAGCTAAAGAAATATGACCTTAAAAACACAAAGGAATACCCAGTTATTAAAGAAATGTTTTGGGGTTATGATTTTTTATCCGAGGCGGATTATTTATACCTTGCCTTGCAAGTTTTGGCTTCTAGTTTGCTTGAATCCGTACTTTATTTTTCAGAAAGTGATGAAATTGCAGATGCCGCAACGGAATTCATTCAGCAGCTCGAAATTTATTTTGCTACTGAATTTCTGCATAAGGCGGAATTCAAGGAAAAAGTGATGTTGCATGTGCGCCCTGCGGTATATCGTAATTTGCTTGGATTTCGGATTGTGAATCCGCTTTCGGAGCAATTTAAAACGGAGCATTTGACGACTTTTCAAATTGTAAAAAAAGCGGCTGCGCCGTTTGAACGCTTAGTGGGTCACGCCTGGTCGGAAGAAGAAATCGTATTTTTATCCATGATCGTGCTTGCTTGGATGTACCGGGAAGAAGAGTCCACCGAACCAGTTTTTTCAGCTGCTGTTTTATGTCAAAGCGGGACGTCCATTTCAAAATTATTGATTGAAAATTTAAAAATGATGTTCCCCACCATTGATTTTAAAGGAGCCTATGCCGTTAGACAACTACCGGAAGTAGAAGAAAATCTCGATTTTATTTTTACAACGGTTCCCGTTCAAAGTCAGGCGACGGTTTTTGTAGTCCCGCCTATTTTAGGAAAGCTTGAGCGAAAAAAACTACGCAGACAATTGGAACAAGCGATTTTGCTTGATGAAGGGATGCGAACAAAAGAGCTTATGGCGATGTTAAAAGAGGTCATTCCGTCTGAAAAGCGCTCATTTGTTGAGCAACAATTGAATCAATTTTTCATGAAGAAGCCGCAAGTTGAAACGGCGCCGAAAGAAATGGCTATTTTTGAAGAACAAATTAGCTTTTTAGATAATGTGCTATGGGAATCGGTTGTGGAGGAATCATTTCAGCCGCTGTTAAAACGGGGCTCGGTGACTTTTCAATATGTTGAAAAATGTTGCGCCCATTTTTATGCCCACTACGAGACGATGATGATAGGACCAAATATTTATTTGCCACACGCATCACCTAGTGACGGTGTTTTAAATGCGGATATCCAAATTATTCGTTTGAAAACACCTGTTAAAACGCCGAGTGGAGATACAGTCGATATTGTTGTAGCCCTTGCGCCTTCTGAAAAAAATCGACATATTTCACTTCTTTTAAAACTAAACGAACTTTTTTTAGACGAAAAAAAACGGCAACTAGTTCTCTCGGCAGAAAATCAAAATGAGCTATACGAAATGATTGATAGGGGGTGAAGTGTTGGAATACGCCAGTTTATTTCAAGAAAAAAATACCCTAATGGGTCAAATTGCGACAAATCAACAAAACTTTTTTAGTGTAGCTGCAACGATTTTAGAGGACGGGGGCTTTGTTGAACGCTCTTTTTTGCGGGCGATTGTCGAACGGGAAAAAGTTTTTCCGACTGGTCTTGAGATGAATGACATTCGAATTGCGATTCCGCATACGGATGTTTGTCATGTGAAAAAACCATTTGTTTTTGTTAGCAAGTTGGAGAAAGCGATTCCATTTGTGCAAATGGGAACGACAGATAAAGTCATTGATGTGCAGATGGTTTTTATTTTAGGAATTAGAGAACCACAAAATCAAGTGCCACTTTTAGCTAAAATTATGGAAAAATTTGGCGAGGAAAATTTCTCTAAGCGATTAAAAAATCTGCACGATAAGGAAGATATGGTTGCCTTTTTAAAAAATCAATTTGGAGGTTTTGAACAATGAAAAAAGTAATTGTAGCATGTGGATCAGGTGTAGCAACTAGTCAAACGGTAGCGTCAAAAGTGGACCGAATTTTAAAAGAAAAGGGTGTATCTGCAGTTGTAGAGGCGGTAGATATTAAATCGCTTGAACAACATATTAAAACAAGTGATGTCTATATTGCGATTACGAAAGCAAATAAAACATTTGATATTCCAACTTTAAACGGAATCGCCTTTTTAACTGGAATGGGCATGGACGTGGAAACGGAAAAACTGCTAGCCGCTTTAAAATAAAAAATCAATAGGGAGCGTGAGGTAATGGAATCATTACAAAGTGTTGTACAGTTTGTTTTAAATTTGGGAGCCGCTGTTTTTGTTCCAGCTTTAATGATTATCATTGGTTTAATTGTTCGAATGAAAGTGCGTGATGCTTTTAGCGCCGGAATTATTTTAGGTGTTGCTTTCCTCGGTATGAATATTGTTATTGGCTTTATGATTGAAGCGCTAACGCCCGCAGCGCAAGCCCTTGCGGAGCGGACGGGTATTGGACTGACCATTTTAGATGGTGGTTGGACTTCGATGGCTACACTTGCGTGGGCATGGCCACTTGCCTTTCTCATGTTTCCAGTCCAGCTAGGGATTAATGCACTCATGCTCGTTTTAAATCGAACGAAAACATTAAATGTCGACTTATGGAATGTATGGGGAAAAATATTAACTGCCGTGCTCGTTTATGGCGTAACGAAAAACTATTATTTAGCTTTCTTAGTTGCCGGCATTCAAATTGTTGTAGAGCTTTTACTTAGTGATGCGAATCAACGACAAATTCAAGAATTAAACGGGATTCCAGGCGTTACAGTTTCACACGGAATGATGATTTTTTGCGTATTCTTAATGCCTTTTGATTGGCTACTAAAGAAAATCCCCTTTTTACGAAAAGATATGGACGCAAATGCTTTAAAAGAAAAAATTGGTATTTTTGCTGAAAATCATGTGATGGGCTTTATTATCGGAGGACTGCTTGGTCTCGCTGCTGGTTATGATGTTCCCAAAATTTTAATGCTTGCCATGCAAGCTGCTGCTGCGCTAACTCTATTCCCGATGGTCGCTAAACTCTTCATGCAAGCCTTATCGCCGCTTTCAGATGGCATTTCTGAGTTTATGAAAAGGAAGTTTAAAAATCGCGAATTGTTTATCGGGCTGGACTGGCCCATCCTAGCTGGTTGTAGTGAAGTTTGGGTAGCCGTTGTCATTATGGTTCCTGTGACGCTACTCTTTTCGTTCATCTTACCTGGAAACGGCGTACTGCCATTTGCTGGTATTTTAAACATCTCACTCTGCGCACCGGCACTTGTCGTAACAGGTGGTAATTTACTGCGCATGACCATTTTAGGAGTCATTACAACACCTGTTTTTCTATACGTTGCCACTTTTTTTGCAGACACCATTACGAAACTTGCCAATTCAACAGGTGCAATTTCGTTAAAAGCAGGTCAAGAAATTACTTGGAGTACACTTGAGTATCCTGTATTTCGGTTTATTACGGCTGAGGCAGCAAAGCCGAGTGTGATTGGGCTGGCCTTACTTGTCGGCTGGTTCGTCCTACTATTTTTCTATTTAAAAGTAATGAAGAAGCGTACAAAGCAATTTGAAGAGGCGGATGCTCAATGATTTATACGATTACGCTAAATCCCGCCATTGACCGACTCCTTTTTATCCGAAATGAGTTAGAAAAGCGCAAGACGAACCGAGTTGTTCACACGGAATTTGATTGCGGCGGGAAAGGCCTCCACGTTTCACATGTTCTTAGTCAATATAAAATTCCAAACGTGGCGCTTGGTTTTATTGGTGAACAAAATCAGGCACAGCTTTTTGATATTTTAAAAAAACGCTCCATTTCACATCACTTTTTTGTTGAACCAAAGGTGGCGACACGAGAATGCTTTGTCGTGATAAGTGAGACGGCGAGCGGAAGCACGATGATGCCGGAAGCAGGTTTTTCAGTTAGCGAAAAAAATAAAGAAAACCTGCTTCATTTCATCAAAAGAAATATAAAAAAAAGCGACTATGTCGTGATTGCAGGCTCACCGCCGACAGACTATACGTTAGCCGATTTCAAAACTTTATTCTCTACGGTGAAAAAAACAGGTGCTTTCCTTGCGTGTGATTTATCTGGTGAATTTTTGCTCTATGCCGCTCAAAATGGCGTAGATTTCTTGAAACCAAATGAAGAAGAAGTAAAAATTTTAGTGCACCAGTCAAATGATGATTTGCTTCAAAACATCCACATATTGATGAAGAAAATTCGGTATTTTGTCGTTTCGCTCGGTAAGAGGGGTTCATATGTAGCTTACAACAATAAAATTTATCGTGTTTTACCACCGCAAGTCATCGAAAAAAGTGATACTGGTGCGGGAGATGCTTTTGTCGGCGGATTTATTGCAGGTTTATCAGATAATTTGACGATTGAAAATGTGATTCGTCGTGCTTCAAGTGTTGCTGCTAGTAAGGTGCAGTATATGGACAGTTCAACTTTTAGTGTGGATGAAGCTATTCATTTAAGTAAAGAAATTTCAATTATTGAAGTGGAGGAAATGTAATGTTATATGAAAAAGAGCGTAGTGATTTAGCGAAAATTGTGAAAACAATGTTTGACCGTTTTGAAACGAATGCAGCCGGAGGAAATGTTTCGGTTAAAATGAATGATGAACATATTATTATGACGCCAACTTTGATGAGTCAAGCAAGACTATGTGAGTTATCCCCATATGAAATTTTAGTAGTGGATCAAAAAAATGAAGTAGTAGAAGGCGACGGTAAAGTTACACGTGAAATTAATTTACATCGCGCTTGCTACAATGAAAACGCAAAAATTGGCTGTGTCCTTCATGCGCACCCGAAAGAATCAATGTTATTTGCAACGCTTGGTGTAGAACTACCGAATTTAACCGAAGCAACGCAAAAAATTGGTCGAATTCCAACACTAGACTTTGCTCCAGCAACAAGCCGAGAACTAGCTGAAATCGTAAGAAAACATGTTGCCGATTTAGGCGAAAAGGCAGTTCCAAGTGCGAGTTTACTGAATAAACATGGTATTGTCGTACTGGAAACTTCTTTGCATAAAGCATACGATTTATTAGAGCGTATCGAATATAATGCGTATGTCGCGCAAAAAGCCATGGTGTTTGATGCGTTAAACATTCACACCCTAACAGAGGAACCAGAACTTAATTACAATTTGGAGGAATAAATATGGGTATTAATGTTGGTGTTTTTATTAGCGCACTCCTCTTTTTAGTAGCTACAATTTTTCAATCATTACTACTCATGTTTCTCGCGCTTATTTCGGCTATTATTACGCAAAGAATCTACCGAAAAAAATATCCAAAAACAAACAAAAGCTGGCGAGAATTAATCGCTGAAAAACATCAAAAGCAGTAAGTGGAAAAGCAAAATAGGCGAGCCTATTTTGCTTTTTTTACGCGTATTTGTTAGAATAAAAGAAATTTGATGGAAATGGAGGGATAAAGATGCGTAAATTAAAAATGAATCAGCAAATAAGAATTGAAGTAGCAATCTGTATCTTTAGCCCGCCACATTTTCATCGTGTGCGGTAATTAGCTCTGCTTCAGTTCACTTATGAACTGGAGCTTTTTTATTTTGAAAGGGTGATTGAAATGACAAAGAAAATGAGAAGCGACAACTAACATCCAAGAGAATCACGTTTCTCTTGGCGAAATTTTAAGAGAAAACGAGGGAAAGAAATGTTAACTATTAAAGGAAAATATAATGAGGCCATTTGTTATACAGAACAAGTGGATGATGCAACGATAGGGCAAATTATGACCTTATGTAATTTAGAGTTTTTAAAGAATAGCAAAATCCGTATTATGCCGGATACACATGCAGGAACAGGGTGTGTGATTGGAACAACAATGACACTCCAAGATAAAGTTGTTCCCAATTTGGTTGGTGTGGATATCGGCTGCGGCTTGCACGTTGTCAAATTAAAGAAAAATATTAAACTGGATTTTGACAAGCTTGATAAGACCATTCGTAATCGCATTCCAAATGGGAGCGGGACACATGATTTACCGGTCGCTTCATTCAATTTGGACGAAGTTGCAGCACCCATTCGTAGAGGCTATGCGGCGAGAAGTTTAGGAACACTAGGCGGGGGCAATCATTTCATTGAAGTAAACAAAGGAAAAGATGGCATTTATTTAGTGATTCATAGCGGAAGCCGTGTTTTAGGAAAAGATATTGCAGAGTATCATCAGGAGGTTGCCTATACGAGCCTAAGTGAGGTGCGAAAGCAGTTGAAGATCGCCGCAAAAAAAGAGCCAGAGCTTATGGCTGAGCGAGAAAAATTAAGACTACCTTACGAACTCTCTTTTTTAGAAAAAGAAAAATTAGCGACTTATTTGGCGGATATGCGCATTGCGCAACAATTTGCTGCACGAAACCGCTTTTTGATGGCTGAAGTCATCTTACGAGCAATGAAGTGGAGTAAACACGTCAGCTCCCGCTTTGATTGCCCGCACAACTACATTGATTTAGAACAAAATATGTTGCGCAAAGGCGCAACTTCCGCGCAGGCGGGCGAACAAATTATCGTGCCGCTTAACATGCGAGATGGAAGCATTCTAGCAATCGGAAAAGGTAACCCTGATTGGAATTCATCAGCCCCGCACGGAGCAGGGCGTCTTTTAAGTCGAGCTAAAGCCAAAGAAAGCATTACACTGGAAAGCTACCAAAGAGCAATGAAAGGCATTTTCACAACATCTGTCTCTAAAAAAACATTAGATGAAGCGCCAAAAGCTTACAAATCTGCCAAGCAACTTGAAAAAGACGTTGTGGATACAATGGACATTCAGGAAATTATTCGCCCGTTGTACAATTTTAAAGCGTAAAAAAAGAACCAAAATCATACAGAATCCATTAAAAGGACGCTATTGTATGGTTTTGGTTCTTTTTCAAATGCTAATCATACCTTAAGGAGCTTGAATTTCTATTGTTTACCACTAGAAGGCACTGGTTTTATCACATAATAATTCTTGATTAAATACGGAATAACGGCTATGACCCCGAGTAAGCCAATTGCGCTTACAACTAGATTATTTAGAAAAAAAGATATAATTAAGAGAGCCAGTACCCCCACACTTACCAAAAGTGATGTTGGATTGGTTTGTATTTCTACCTTCTCTCCCGCACTTACTTTCACTGCTTTACTTCCAAAAAACCATTGATTAGCGCTTACTTCTGCAGAATCTTTCTGTATATTACATTCTACTTCTTCATTACTTTTTAATGCCCTTACCTTTTGCTGATCCACTTTTAAGGCAACTTTGCTCGCTGCTCCCATAAATCCTGTATTTCTTTTTATTGTTATTTTCATTTTCTTCACTCCGCTTTCTCTCATGTTATGGTATTAAAATTTAGTTGAATAGGTGGTTTTTTTGTTTATCTAACGAATAAATATTAGTTGTTCCATAAAATTAAATAACTCGTCTTCTACCAATGCATACCAAATTTATCTCATTGCGAATACGACATTCAGAAATATTTCTACTAACTCTTTAGTAGTGAGTTGCAACTTACTAGACAAAGTTTTGCTAATTGACGTCAATTGGATAGTAAAGGGCATTTTGTATTTTCAATTTTACTTGTTTTGCCAAAAAAATATATTCTCTTGCATGCTTAATTTTTCTACATGAATATCTTTACAAACTATGTTCATTGTCATAATTGATAGGTCAAGGGAACATTCCGTAAAGTTTTCATTCTCTTCATATTTTTTCAAGGAAATATCTTGTCCATCATACCCTAATTGTCCCCCTCGCATCTCCTGTACATTATCAATAGTTCTCCAATTTGAATCTGTTTCATAGCTAACTTTATAACAAGAAAAAAAGCTGATTTTCCAATAAGTTTTTTCATCATTTTCTATAAAAATATATACCTCATCACCGAAATACTGTGTTTGAATATCCAATATTGACATATCCCAATACTCGGTATTATCAATCTCATTTTGTAACAATTCAATATTCATAATATGCCTCCAAATTATTTATCAATCCAAGGAATATGTCCATCAGGACTTTTTTTATCTACAATGTTTCCTTCTATATCCAACGGATTTTTATTTTCATCAAAGATATGCATGTGTTCATAATTAGTGATTTTATCAGGTGGATCAATACGAACTCTAAAATTGCCATTTGCATCTTTAATATGAACACGACCATTATTTTCAAAAATTTGCCAATCTTTCGGTATGCTATTTCTTAGTTCGTCTAAGGACATATTGTTAATGTCCTTAGGGCTTAATTTATTCAATTTAAGTCCACTAGCTTTCTCTATTATATCATCCGCCTGTTTCCCTTTGCCACTTAAGTTCACGTCAAATTTCTGTAGAATGTCTTTGAGATTTTCGGTTCCTTGTGTGATTTTGGATGAGGCTTGGTTCGGGATGCCGCCCATGCCGACTAAGGCTAGGTTTTCTCTTGGAGGCAAATTGAGGGAGCCTTTCATGGTTGTTGCAGCTTGACCGACGGTATCCAAACCTTGTATTCCTTTTTGGGTGGCGGTGTGTAAGGCGTCTTGTGTGACGTTTTTTAGGCTCTTAATGCGTGTGCGTATTTGGGCTTGGCCGATTTTTGTGATGTCGCTGATTTGTGTTGGGGCGCTTTTTATTCCATGTGCGAATGTATCGCCTATGCCCGCTAAACGGCTTCCTGTGCGCATGGTTTGTACACCGCCAGATAGGGCTTTGACGCCGGGCAAGACGTCGAGTAAGGCGAATGTTCCGCGCGCCGCGCGTTCGGAGGTATCGAGCTCGCGGCCGCTTACCCAGTCTTTCCCCGTGATTGCGGTGCTCATTTCTAGACTACCGTATACGGCTCCTAAGGCAAGGCCGGCGGGAGGACAGAAGATGGCGACCCCGATAATCACGACTGTGGCGGCGATGTTCACCCAAAATTCTTGCTTCTGTTGTTCGTCTTTAATGGATGTGTAGCTGAAAGCGCGGGAATTTAACATGGCGGCTTGGAAATCTTGGCGGCTCACGTCTTCCCCTTGATGGGTCTTTTCCCACGCGTCAAACTGCGCTTTCATTTGGTCGGCGTAAAACGTGCTTCCGCTGAATAAATCGTCGAGGCTTACTTTGCTTTTCGGGACTTCGACTTGTTTTTGTGTGGAGCTGTTGACAAATTCCATGCTTGTTCTTGTTGCGCCGATGCGGTTTTCCGTTGTGAAAGTGGTGGCGTCTAGGTTGCGCATACCTTCCACAAAATCATCCAGTTTTTCATAAAAAGGTTGGTCGATCGTATTTTTGACGATTTCGCCGATTTGGTCGGAAAAGCGGTAAAGGACATCGAAATCTTCGAAAAGCTCTTGGTACTGGGCTTTTTGGTTCGTATGTTGGAAAGAGATGGCGCCGTCTGAATCGTAGCGGGCGATATCTTCTTCGGCTTGTTCTAAATTTTTAGATGCTTTTTTTAGTTGGTCGATGGCGCCCTTTCCCCAGGCACCTTTTCCGATGAGGTTGCCGATGCTTTTACGAGCGCGTTCAAAATCGTCTTCTATGTACTGGATGTCTTTCATCGTTTATATCCTCCCGTTTTTTATTGACACATCATTTATATACTTCATAAATAAGTGTATCATATTTAAAGTGAATATTTGTGTCTATTGTGTGAATTTTTCAGTTTATTAATCAGTTAAAATCTGACCTCGAATAAAGTATCATTTGCTTTATATATTGTTTGGCTCCGTCATCTTCCTTAGTTTCGGTTGATAGTTTAAATTTATCCTACTCAACTGATGAAAATCTCGTAGAAGTTACATTAAAAGCGAAAATAACTTAATATTAAAATGCATTCGAATAAATATTCGCTTTTATGAAATGGAATATGGGCAAAATTGAGTGGTTAAAGATGAAGGTTATGCGTTTATGAATAACTCGTGTATAAAAAACACATATTAAATACGTTTGTTCAAATTCAATGACGAAATTAAACCTCATGAACTTTATTTGTTGCGTAGTTATGAACAATTTGTTTTTTCACGCATAAAACTAGGCATTTCAGGAAGTTTTGCATTATACATGTACAAATTTTGATAGTATTAAATAGTCATCAAAATTCTTCCTAGTAGCTGAGAAGCAAATGGATTTTTACAACGTTCATATCACAGGAAAACTTAAAAATTAAGGAGATACTATGATTCCATTTTTACCAGCAGGGGCTTTATTTGCACTATGTATCTATTTCATTTTCTATTTGAGAAAGTGGATCAAATCTAAGGAAAGTGTCATCTTTATTTTTTTAAAAACATGCTTGTTTATCTATATTTGCGGCATCATCAATTATACGTTATTTCCGTTGCTTGTTGACCCAGTTTTACTACAGGATAGAGTAAAAGATTTTCAAGGGGCTTATATTAATTTTATTCCGTTCGCTACTATACTGGAGATTGCTCGTACACATTATTTTACTGCAGCCATTATGCAGGTTTTGCTCAATATTGTTTTGTTTATACCTTTAGGAATACTGGTTCCGATGTGCTTTCAAAATAAAAATTTAAAAGCAGTTGCATCCTTAAGTTTAATCGCTTCCCTTAGCATCGAACTCATACAATTTATACAAAATATAATTTACGGGGCGCCGTTTAAATTCACTGATATTGATGACGTAATCTTAAATGTTAGTGGCGGAATAATAGGTTATGGCATCTATTATTTGATTCGTCCTTTTTCCCAAGCTTTTTTAGAGCGTAGGATAGAGCGATAATATTATACCGTTTAAAAGAGTCCATTTTGGGCTCTTTTTCGCTGTCTTGCCTTTTATTTCCTGAAAAATAAAGGTCATTTTCATAGGTTTTTTTTCTTACAGCGGAAATGGTTTTCGCTATCTTGAAAAAGTATTGTGAAATAAATGGTAAATTCATATACTTAAGGCAGGAATGGGAGGAGGAGTCTTAAATTGAACAAGAAAAAAGCGACCTACAATCAACACCCGACTTTTAAGGTAAAAGGTGATTTTATAACTTGGACGGGATTTGAAGCCATCTTTAAAGAGCTTTCGAGTGCCATATTAAAGCGTGCGAAACAGAAAACTGTACTCGTTATTGAAGCATATCCAGGTGTGCGCATAGAAAATTTGAAGCAGGCGTTAGAACATCATTTTCAAGATGCGACCCATTTTTTTGCGGATGAGTTTGCCTTAAATGGTGCAGAAATTCGTGAAAAATTCGCAATGCTTATTACAGAAGACCGCGTATTTGGCCGAATGTCAACACTTAAATTGGAAGATTATTTCGAGCAAGCGAGACTAGCCGAACTAAAGCGTAATGTTGCCGCATCAACTGGTGTCACAATTGTTTTTGGAACTGGGGCTAGTTTAGCCTGTGAGGCGGATATTACTGTTTATATGGACGTTGCACGCTGGGAAATCCAGCAAAGGATGCGCACGAATGAAATGGGCAATTGGAACGACACGAATGTGGATGAGGACATTTTACGGAAGTATAAGCGAGGGTTTTTCTTGGACTGGCGTGCAGCAGACCGCTTAAAGGTGTCGCTATTTAATCAAATTGACTACTATTTAGACGATAATATTTTAGACCAACCGAAGATGTTGAAATGGTCTGATTACTGTCTTGGTCTTGAGCAAATGCTTCAAGGTCCGTTTCGTTTTGTCCCGTATTTTGATCCGGGGGTTTGGGGTGGTTACTGGATGAAGGAGAAACTGGGCATTCAGCATGAAAGTGAAAAACTTGCATGGGCTTTTGATGGTGTTGCAGAAGAAAATAGTTTGTATTTGCAGTTTGGCGACATGCGTCTTGAAACGCCAGCGTTAAACGCGGTACTGAAATACCCACTACCGCTCCTTGGCGAGCTTGTTTTTAGTCGCTTTGGTGCGGAACTTCCAATTCGCTTTGATTTTCTGGACACGATGGGCGGCGGTAACCTGAGCTTACAAGTCCACCCGAATAAAGAGTACATTAAAAAACAATTTGGCATGGACTACACCCAAGAAGAAAGCTACTATTTATTAGACGCAGAAGAAGATGCTACGGTTTATTTAGGGTTAAAAGACGATGTGGAGGCCGAGGAATTACTCGCGTCGCTCCGCAAAGCTCAAGACGGAAAAAATGAATTTGATGCCACAAAATACGTGCATACCTTTCCTGCTAAAAAGCATGACCATTTCCTAATCCCCTCCGGCACCATTCACTGTTCTGGAGCCGGCTCAATGGTCCTTGAAGTCAGTTTGTCCGCGTATATTTTCACATTCAAACTTTGGGACTGGGGACGACTCGGTTTAGACGGCAAACCACGCCCAGTTCACATCGATCATGGTGAAAAAGTAATGAATTGGGAGCGTACCGAAAAGTGGGTGGACGACCATTTAGTGAACCATTTCGAACTTATCGAGGAAAATTCTATGCATAAAAAAGAGCGGACGGGCTTATATAAAACCCAGCAAATTGTGACAGAGCGAGATTGGTTTACAGATTTTGTTGACTATGACAATACGGAAAAGACAGTAAACATGTTGAATCTAGTCGAAGGGGACAAAGTTGTGGTTGAAAGTATAGACCAGGCTTTCGAACCATTTGAAGTCAATTATGTAGAAACATTTGTCATTCCTGCACAAGTTGAAAAGTTTCGAATTAGAAATATTGGCGAAAGCGAAAAAGTAGCCATTTTGCGCGCCCGTATTCAGTAGTAATACATCAGACTGGTAGAGTTTCTATTAGTCTGATTTTTTTGTGGTATAGTCCGTTTTTTTCGTCAATCGAAAACCATTTTCGGAATCCTTGTAACCGCTTGCACGCTTGTGAGGCTATACTTATAATGAAGAAGTAAAATGCAAGACGGTAAACAATTCAAAAAATTGCTTATCTAGCTAGAACATAATTGGAAAACTGTTAATATTTTAAATTTAACAAAAAGGAGAGTTTAGGATGAAAAAATTTATATCAATTAGTTGTATAGTTGCGGTCCTAATGCTTTTAGCAAGTTGCGGGGGAGGAAGTTCTGCTAGTTCAAAAGTTGAATTTTACACGGATAAAGGCGGCGAAAATGTTGGAATTTTAAACTCAATGTCAGATAAGATTGAGGATGACGGTGGTGTAGGCTATAAAACAGTGGGCTATACGGAAGTAACTGCCTATGAAACAGCTGTCCAACAATCGCTTGATAGCGATAAAGCGCCGGGATTGTTTACTTGGTGGAGTGGGGATAAACTGAAAAAATTAGTTGATAATGATTTAGTTGTAGATTTATCAAAAGAATGGAAAGAATATTATGAAAAAGAAGGTGTCAATTCAGGATTAGCGGATGCCTTCACCATCGACGGAAAAGTTTATGCGGCACCATTTAGCGTCTTGTACAATGGAATTTTATATAATAAAAAAGTTTTTGATAAATATGATTTAAAAGAACCAGAAACATGGGATGAATTTATCCAAGTTTGCGATACGTTAAAAGAGAACAATGTAGACCCTATCGGTCTGAAAAACGATCCTTGGGCAAGTTTCTTATGGTTCCAAACATTGATTGCAAGTTATAATCCAGATTTATATGTGGGCTTAACAAACGGGGATATCAAATATACTGATCCTGAAATGAAAAAAGTAATGAAAATTTGGCAAAGTATGATTAAAAAAGGATATTTTGGTGAACCAGTTGATCCACCTTCACAAGCAAAAATGTTTTCGACTGGCGAAAGCGCAATGATATATGAACCAACAGTCACATCGACAACGCTAAAAAAAGAATACGAAATGGAACCTGGGAAAGACTTTGATGTGTTTGTAGCACCTTCAATGAAAGCAGATCAGAAAAAAGTCATCTTCTTTGAAGCATCCCCAATTGCCGTTTCAAAAAATAGTAAACAAAGTGATGATGCGAAAAAAGTATTGCAAAGCTTTTATAAAAAAGACGTGCAGCAAATCTTTGTTGATGAGGCGGGCATCATTAACACAGATAATACAAAATCCGATGACCCTGTAAATGGTGGCTTTGTAAAAGAGGCAGCAGATACAGATAAATATTCGGTTATGGTACGTTACTACGAAGCAACACCAATTGAAATTGTAAATGTAGCAACAGATGAATTGTGGAAGTTTTTCTATAACCCGACTGACAAGATGATTGACGAGACATTAAACACCATTCAAGAAACAGCGGATAGTACGTTTAAATAAAAAAATGGTGTAAAGGATGATTGGACTGGTGACAAGCAGTAAAGAATTTTATCATTTGTCATCAGTCTGATTATGGTTCATTATCATCTTTTTCAAATGATTTTACTAGGAGGGTGTGGTCACTTATGAGTCTGGAAGCAAGACCAAAACGCAGAGAGCTTAAGACATATTTATATATTGCACCGGCAGTCATTTTCGTATTTTGTTTTTGTATTTTATCAATCATTTTTACATTGTTTATTAGTTTTACAAACTGGAGCGGTCTAGGTAGCTTTGAATTTGTTGGCCTTAGTAATTATATTGCTGTTTTTCAAGATAAAAATTTCTTGTTGTCTTGCATTAATACTCTAGTTTGGGTTGCTGCCGGGCTCATCATTCCAGTTGTATTACCGCTTCTTTTTGCAATTGCAATCACAAAAAGTTCGTTTTCAACGATATTTAAAAACCTGTTTTATTTCCCGAATGCCGTTTCTGGTGTTATCGTGGGTCTCATCATGACGAGCCTTTTATCGATGTACGGCTTACCGCAACTTCTTGGAATGCTAGGGTTCGAAAACTTGGATAAAAACTGGTTGAACATTCCATATGTGAATACTGGCGTGATGATAGTAGCCGGGATTTGGCAGGGGATTGGGATGAATATGTTACTTTTTATTATTGGTCTAGTTAATATGCCAACGGAACCCATTGAGGCTGCTAAAATCGAAGGCGCTTCAGGTCTTGGCTTATACACGAAAATAATTTTACCTTTATTAAAACCGACGATTGTGGTTGTTGTTTTAATGTCACTTGTGAATAGTTTTAAAACGTTTGATAGCATTTGGATTATGACAGGCGGGGGACCGTACCGGACTTCTGAGACACTAGCTGTAACGATGTATAAAGAGTCATTTTCAAATAATCACCTGGGTATGGGTTCAGCTATCGCAGTTATGTTGTCGGTAATTATTTTAATCATCTCAATCTTTTACTTAAGAAAAACATTCACAAAAGAAGGAGGAAACTAAAATGGTAAATGCAAAAGGCTCAGGAGTTGGAAAATGGGTTATTAACATTATTCTTATTTTACTGGCAATCATTTGGATTTTTCCATTTCTTTATGTGATTGTGAATGCGGTGAAAAGTTCTGCTGAATATAGTACGGGGAATTTTTGGGATTTGCCGCAGTCATTTTCTGTAGCTGAAAACTGGGAATATTTAACACAACAAATTCAGCTTGGATCTGGTTTTATCAATAGTTTGATTTACGGTATGCTTGGCGGGGGGCTTGGGATTTTAATGGCGGCTCTAGCGGCATACGCGATTGAAACGCTGAAAATTAAACATGGTTTGCTTTGGTTTTTTGTGATTTACAGTGGAACGATTTTTCCATTTCAAGTCTACCTAATTCCGATTTTTAAAGCCTATAATAAAGTGGGGTTATATGATACGCGGACGGGCATGATTTTAATTTATGCAGCACTCATTATTCCATTTAGCGTGTTTGTTTTGCGAAACTTCTTGATGGGCGTGTCTAAAGAAATGCTTGAGAGCGCTCGAATTGACGGGGCATCTGATTTTTACATTTTCAGAAAAATTTATATGCCAATGGCTCGTGCCCCGCTTGCAGCTGTCTTTTTATTCCAATTTACATGGATTTGGAGCGATTTATTGTTTGGGATGACCATGACGAAATCCGAAACGGCACGTCCAGTTATGGCGGCAGTATCGCTACTTGGCGGCTCGACCATCCAGAAAGTACCGCCCATTTTACTTGCGGCTATCATCGTTTCGATTCCGACCATTATTTTATTTGTTTTATCACACAGAAATTTAGAAAAAGGTTTTATTGTGACTACAAAATAAGGAGTGTTAAGGAAAATGACGTTATCAAAAAAATGGAAGTTGTATTTGCTACACCATTCGCACACGGATATTGGCTACACAGAGCGGCAGGAGAAGCTAAAACGATATCATGTTGATTTTATTCAACAAGCTATTGATATTTTAAAAGAAATTGAAGACGGTAAACGGCCTGAGTGGGAAGGTTTCCGCTGGATGTGCGAAAATTACTGGCAGGTGGAAAATTTCCTGACAAATAGCAGTCCAGAAAATATTGCTAGCTTTGAGCGTTATGTTCAAGCGGGACTAATTGATATTTCCCTCAACTATTTAAACATGACGGAGCTTGTCGATAATGATGTTTTGAACAATAAACTTGCTAAGGGACGGAGCTATGCAGATCGTTTAGCTGTACCGCTCGACTCTGCGATGACAGCCGATATTAATGGTTATGCGTGGGGTTATGCGGATGCTTTAGTGCGAAACGGGATTGAAAATTTATTCGCCTGCATTCACACGCATCACGGCATGTTTCCGCTTGGCAGAAAACATAACGGTTTTTGGTGGGAAGGCCCAAGCGGTGAACGCGTACTAGCATGGGTATCCGATCATTACCATATGGGGAATGAACTTTGCCTCGTGCCGAATCACGGCATCACTTACTTACTAGAAGATCGTTTTAATGAAAAAGCAGCAGTAGCTGACTTTAAAATTGCCGAAGAACGCATCTTTAACTACATTGCGAATTTGGATAGCGATGCTGAATATGAATATGATTTCGTGCCTATTATGATTTCTGGAATGAGTACCGATAACGGGGCGCCAAACGGTCAAATTTTAGAGCGGGTGAAAGCTTGGAATGATTTGCACGGCGATGAGATTCAAATTGAAATGATTACGCTAAATCACTTTTTTGAAATTCTGCGCGAACAAATTAATGAACTGCCCGTTTACCGGGGCGATTGGAACGACTGGTGGGCTGATGGTATTGGCTCAACTCCAGCAGTTGTAAAACATTATAAAGATGCGCAGCGTAAATATCATATCGGAAAACAGTTATCACCTGAACTAACAATAGAAGATAAAGCCTACATGGATGAGGTGGAATATGAACTAACTTTGTACGCAGAACACACTTGGGGCTACTCCTCATCGGTTACAGAACCTTGGGAAACGTTAGTGAATGACTTAGATTTCAGAAAATCAGCCTATGCAATTCGTGCCAACCAACTAGCTTCACTTAAATTAGATGAAATTTTAGCCGAAAAAGGGGAAGTGACAATTCGTCCAGACCGTGAAAAATTATTTAAAGTCATCAACCCGCTTGGTATTAAACGGACAGATAGTGTATGCTTATATGTTGAGCACTGGGAAGATGTTGAAGGTGTTGAGGTCGATATTTTACTTCAAAATATGGAAGTCGTTGATGAAAAAACGGGACAAGTATTGCCATCACAAGTTCGAGAAATTGCTCGTGCAAAAGAAGTGGAAGTCGTCATTTCGCTAGAAGCATTTGAAGAACGTATTTTACGGATTCGTCCCAAAAAAGAATTACAAAAAGAAAAATATCGTTATTTAGCTGTCGATAAAATTAAAGATGTGATGTATGAAGGTTTTCAAGAGGGACTTAGAGCGAATGAACATCAGCTTGAAACAAAGTATTATGCGATGACATTTGATGAAACAAGAGGAATTGTATCGCTAATTGACAAACGCGACGGAAGTTCACTATTACGTGATAATTTAGTTCATGCGCCGTTTGTAGGGATATATGAGCGAACTGAAACGAAACCAGACGCATGGGAAGTCCGCCATACAATGGGACGAAATCGGAAAAAAGTAGGAACCAATCGTTATGTATCGGAACTAAGTAACATTCATATTGCTGAAACGGGAAGTGTGAGCGCAACAGTCGTGTTTACATATAATCTCGTTGGCACACAAATGTATGAAATTCACCTGAAAGTGTACCGTGATTCACCAAAAATAGACGTTACACTACGCTTACACAAAGATAGCGTTTGGGATCCAGAAAACCTTTATATTTCCTTCCCATTTACAACGGGCGAGAGCGAAGAGCTTTATTTGGATAAAACGGGTTGTTTAGTACGGCCTGGAATTGACCAGTTGCCACAAACGAATCAAGAGTTTTATTTAGTGCAAGAGGGGGCCGCATATGTGGGGGAAAATAAATCGCTTGTTTTTGCGATTAAAGATACGCCACTTCTTGTGTTAGGTAATCTTCAGCACCACCTCATCGAATTGTCTGGTCAAAAAGACACAACAAATAATAGTGAGCCACTTTATGTTTGGGCGATGAACAATTTTTGGGAAACCAATTTTAAAGTGGATTTGGCTGGCTTTTATGAGTTTCGCTATACCATTGCAACGATGGAAACAAATGAGGCAGCGTCTGCAATTGAAGAATGTAAAGCATACAATCAAGGCTTTTTATCGATGTATATTTAGAATAGGAGTGCAAGCATGATGTATCGAATTGGTATCGACATTGGGGCGACAAATATGCGAGCGGGATTGTTTGATGCGTCTAACGTGTTAGTGGCGCGTAAAGAAATGAAAACGGAAGCAGAACTTGGGGCGGCGCAGGCGCTTTTGAAATTGATGGAGATGGTTCGGTTTGTTGATCCGAAACAATTGGCTGTCGGGATTGGGGTTTGTGCACCGGGGCCGTTAGATGCCGAAAGAGGTCTGATTTTAGATGCACCAAATTTATCAGGGTGGAACGGTTTCCGTTTGAAAGATGAACTTTCGAATTTGTCAGGAAAACCCGTTTTTCTCATGAATGATGCGAAAGTGGCGGCCCTTGCGGAAGCGAAAGTCGGCGCTGGGCTGGGATATGGAAGTGTACAATTTATTACGGTAAGTACGGGTGTTGGTGGGGGCTTCGTTTATCAGGGCGAAGTCTTTGCTGGCGGTCATGAACATGCTTCAGAAGTTGGAAATATGATTGTGAATGTGTCTCCTGAACAGGCTACTTTGGAGTCAGTCTGTAGTGGTACGGCACTTCTAAAGGAAAGTAAACGATTATTTGGTGCGGATAAAACGGCGGCGGACTTGTTTCGCTTATATGAGAATAACCATCTGGAAGCATGTCATGTGGTGGACAATTGGTTGAATTATTTTGGTGCGGCGATTACATCAATTATTCAAGTGATTGATCCTGAAGTTTTTGTTCTTGGGGGGGCGGTCATTTTGCGGAATCCGTGGCTAGTGGAAGAACTAAAGGAAGTTGTGAGTATGCGTGTCTATCAGTCGATGGCGGATAAAATTAACTTAAAGGTTGCTTCTTTAGGGGAAGATGCGGGGCTTTACGGAGCGGCAATGCTTGTTAGTGGAAGGGAATGATAAGATGAAAAAGGAAGAGGTATTAAATGAAACAAGTAAGGATATTGAATTTATGGGGGATGAAACCTATTTTCGTCTTCGAAAAATTACGAATGACATCGTCCAACAAGCAGCTAGAGATAATTCAGAACTTGCTGAAGTTATCGATCATGTGGTAACGCAGGTGCTTGAAAATAGTCCACTATCTGAAAAATTACAGCGTATGTTTCGGAAATGTATGTTAAACACGATTACAACGACACTCGTTCAGAAACAAGATGATTCTGCATTTTTGTTTACGGGGGATATTCCAGCGATGTGGTTAAGGGATTCAGGCGGTCAATTACGCGTCTTCTTGAATTTGGATGATCCTAGTGGAAAACTGTATGACGTGATTGGAGCGGTTATTCGCCAGCAATTCCGTTATATCTTAATTGATCCTTATACGAATGCCTTCAATTTTTCTGCAGACGGGAATTGTTGGAGCGAAATTGATAAGAGCGAACGGGAAAACCCTTGGAGTTGGGAACGGAAGTATGAACTAGATTCACTTTGCTTCCCAGTTGAACTGGCATATTTTTACTGGAAAAAGACAAAACGAACGGATATTTTTGACCATGAATTTTTACAAGCGGTGAAGGAGTTAATTCAAGTGTTTCGTATCGAACAGCATCACGCGGAAAAATCGGCATATTTTTTTGTTCGCGATAATGGCATTGAACAAGATAGTTTGCCAAATGATGGGCACGGACGTGAAGTTGGTTATACAGGCATGATTTGGTCTGCTTTTCGTCCAAGTGATGATGCTTGTGAATACGGTTATTTAATCCCGGCGAATATGTTTGCGGTTGTAATTCTTGGCTATCTACAGGAAATTTTAAGCGCTTTGTACGCAGAGGAAGAAGAACTTATTGCGGAAATTGTCGCAATACGTGAAGAAGTTCAAGCGGGCATCTTAAAATACGGAATTGTGAAACATCCGAAATACGGAGATATTTATGCGTATGAGGTCGATGGCTTGGGGAACTATAATTGCATGGACGATACGGGTGTACCGAGTTTATTGTCACTGCCTTATATTAAATATTGTGATACATCTGATGACATTTATCAAAATACGCGTCGTTTTAGTTTATCGACGGATAATCGTTATTATTTTGAGGGTAGTGCCGCAAAAGGATTAGGGAGTCCGCATACGCCAGAAGGTTATGTTTGGCATATGGGGCTTGCTATTCAAGGTTTAACCTCAACAGATGCCGAAGAATGCAAGGAATTACTTCAACTATTTGAAACGACAGATGCAGGCACAGACTTGACGCATGAAGGTTTTCTCGCGAATGATCCAAATATCTACACACGAGAATGGTTTTCTTGGTCAAATTCCATTTTTTGTGAGTTTATTTTAAAAGAAAGTGGGAAGTTAAGTATATAAAGGTATATATCTCCGTGACTAATTCAAATAGTCGCGGAGATATTGTTGTATAATGGATGTATATCGAGGAAAAGAGGTTTTTAGTGTGAAATCAGGTATCGTACAATTACAAGCGTTAGCAAAGCAATCGATGAGTTCCTACCAAGATATTGCCAAATATATTGTGACAAATGCAGAAGCTGTTAAAACGATGCATATTACACAATTAGCCAATGAATGTTATACGAGTCCGGCTACAATTGTGCGCATGTGTAAAAAACTGGGCTACAAAGGATATACAGATTTCAAGCAGGATCTCGTTTTAAATTTACATAAATGGTTCTTTGAAAAGCAAGAGGTATATAACCGCGGCTACATCTACCCTAATAAAGCGGCGATTGAAATTGGGGAAGTGATTACAAACTTAACAATCAATGGGATGATTAAAAGTGTCCAATTTTTAGATTCGGAACTTGTAATGGAACTTGCGAAAATTTTATTCGAGGCGGAACGTATTGACTTTTATGGTTGCGGAGTATCCAATTTGGTGGCGCAAGACTTCTCTTACCGGTTTTTGCGTTCGGGGAAAAACACAAGTGCCTTTGCGGATTCCCATTTGCAAATTTCGCAAGCGCAACAATCGGATGCTTCTTGTGTGGCGGTGGGCATTTCATATAGCGGAGAAACGAAAGAAGTTGTGACCGCGCTTGAAATTGCTAAGCAACTCGGGGCGCGGACGCTTTCTTTTACGGCAGAAGGTGATAATCGTTTGACGCAAGTGGCGGATTGTAACATTTCGGTTGCACAAATTGAACACCCAGAAGGTTATGTGGCAGCAGCTTCGCGTATTGAAATGTTGCATGTTATGGATATTATTTATTCCGTATACGCGAGCACATATGATGAGACGATAGCGCCTAAAATATCGAAAACAAGACCCTATTTTAAAAAAAGAAATGGTAATGTGTGATACAATGTAAAAGTAAAAAAATATACATGTTGATGATGAGTGAGGAGCTGTTAAAATTTGGTAAAGGTTATTTTGGATGCAGATGATTTTGGAATGTCAGAAGCAATTAATCATGGCATCATAAAGAGTTTTACAGACGGTATAACGACGTCGACTTTACTTATGCCGAACTTAGAGGCGGCAGGTCATGCCATTTCTTTAGCGAAAAAGCACCCCAGTTTATTTGTTGGACAGCATACTAATTTTTTGCTCGGGAAACCGTGTGCAAATCCTGAGGAAATTCCGTCTCTTGTTGATTCTAACGGGGAATTTCATCGCTCATCTTATTATAGAGCGAAAGAAAATTTTTCGTTTTGCTATGAGGATGTAAGAACAGAAACACTTGCGCAAATGGAACGCTTTAAAGAGCTGACAGGTGACTATCCAAAACATATGGATTGCCATTCGATTGGCGATGAGGTGGTTGACCAAGTGTTCTATGATTTAAGTGTAGAGTATGATGTGCATGTGACTTTGAAATACAGTGGGAAAAAGAAGTGGCCGAAACAAATGGGTTATGCCGAAATTACGAAACTTTTAGAGTCTGGTGCACTACCGTACATTAAAGAGGGTGTTTCGGTTGAAAATTTTTTAAACGATGATTTCAAATTGCTAGAGTTAGAGCAAGATGATATTGCTGAAATGCATTTTGATGTTGGTTATTTGGATCAATTTGTGCTTGAGAACTCTTCTTACACAATACTTCGGTGCAAGGAATTGGCAACAATTTGCGACGTGCGAGTTAAGGAATGGTTCACGTCTAACAAAATCGAGTTGATTTCCTTTTTAGATTTAAAAAAATAGTTTGAAAAAGAATAGGTGTATACATAAAAAGAGCGTATAGTGTGCGAATACATTAAGCTCAAGAAGGGGTAAACAGATGAAAAAAGGATTGCAATTCATTATTCTCATTGTGTTAGTACTATTTGTAGGCTTTGTTTTACGGCAATGGTCGGAGGTGATTTTATATACGGTAGGCTTTATTGTCGAACTTGGTGGTGTCGTAATTGTCATTCGGCTTTTGTTTTGGGATAAAAGAAATACGACGTCCAAAGTGGCTTGGATGGCGGCTGTTTTTATTTTGCCAGTTTTAGGCGTATTTTTATATTTATTTTTTGGAAGAAACCCGCAAAATCGTATTTTCCATCATAACCAAACGAATGAAATGCATAAAATTGCGGATACAATTCATCATCTACCACCGTATGAAGATGGGAAAAAACCGCCGCGTTTGTCTAAGCGAATTCAACATTTGACGGAAATTAATCCTGTGAACGGGAATAAATTGACACTTTTGACAAACGGTGAGGAAACATTCCCAGCAATTATTCAGGCGCTTAAGGAAGCTAAAAACCATATTCATATTCAATATTATATTTATAAGTCGGATGAAATTGGCACGGAAATTCGTGATATTTTAATTGAACGGGCGAAAGCGGGCGTTGAAGTGCGTTTTATGTATGATGCTTGGGGTACAGCCAAATTAAGCGAACAGTTTTTAGAACCAATGCGTCAAGTTGGTATTTACATTCACGCATTTGACCCGATTCGCTCCATTTGGATTGCAAGAACGGCGAATTTAAGAAATCACCGAAAAATTATCGTTATCGATGGTCAAATCGGCTTTACGGGAGGCTTAAATATCGGGGAAGAATACCGTAGCAATACGCCTGATTTTGCTGTTTGGCGCGACACACACATTCAAATCGAAGGTATGGCTGTCATTGAACTCCAAGAGTCATTTTTAGTGGACTGGGTCTATATGGAAAATAAAGCGGGTTCGGCAGACTTATTTATTAGTGAAGCCGGAATCGGCCAATATTTTTCGCCCCAACCAGTTGGGAATGAATGGGCACAAGTCGTGTACGGAGGTCCGTATGATAAGGAGAAATATGTTCGAGATGCAATGCTTGACCTTATAGATTCTGCACAGGAATCGGTGTGGATTACTTCCCCGTATTTTGTGCCAGATGAAGAAGCACTTGCCGTCATTCGCCGAGTTGCACTTAGTGGAATTGATGTGCGAATCATTATTCCAGGGAAAGGTGACCGCGGGATTTCATTCCACGGAAGTAATTCCAACATTGAAACGATGCTTGAGGCGGGAGCAAAAGTGTATGCTTATCGTGATGATTCTTTCGTGCATGCTAAACTACTTTTAATTGACGGTGAGCGCGCTGCTGTAGGGACGGCAAACTTTGATATTCGAAGCTTTCGCTTAAATCATGAATTAATGGTATTTCTATACGAAAGAGACCAAGCAATTGTGAAAATGGAACGTGATTTTGAAGCCGATTTTGAAGTGAGCAAGCTGTACACGATGGAGGATATTAGAAAGAAATCATGGTATGTGAAAATGAAGGAAAATCTTTCTAGTTTGCTTTCACCGATTTTATAAAGAGGATAACTCGGCAAAATAACATTTTGCCGAGTTATTTTTATGGCGCTTGGCAAGTCATTATGTTAGTATTAACCTAACGGTAATTAGTTTAGGAGGGAAAATAAAATGATTAGACGTGCAAAAAAGGGGGATGCTAAAATGGTGGCTCCACTTTTATTTACGATATGGCAAGACATGGAACTTCCCCTTTTACAAAAAGAAAAAGAGGAGAAAATTATTGAAACGCTGGAAGAAGCGATTTGTGTGCCTGATTATCGCTATGGCTTCAATCATCTCTATGTTTACGAAGATAATGGTGTTATTGGTGGCGCTTTGGCGGGTTATCCAGGCGAGAAGGAGCCTTTTATAGATGATGCGTGGTCGGCACTTGCAAAGAAACATGACTTGATTGATCAGTCAGCTGTTTTTAAGGAAAAGGAAACGTTTAGCGGGGAGTGGTATTTAGACTCTATCGTAACAAAACAAGATTATCGTGGTAAGGGGATTGGCACTGCGCTCTTAAACGAGCTTCCCCGTTTTGCAAGAGCAGACGGTAAGCGAAAAATCGGCTTAAACTGTGATAAAGCAAATCCCGCAGCAAAGCGGCTTTATGAAAGACTTGGCTTTCAAACAGTGGGTGAAATCATATTGAGCGGCCATAAATATGAGCATATGCAAAAAGAAGTTTGATGTGAAAGGTGCGGGTGTAATAGTCCTGTACCTTTTTTAAATAATTAATAAAACTGAAAATTTAGCTTTTTTATTTTAATAAAGTGTGCTAATATATTAAATACACAGAAAAATAAGACTATAAAATATATTCTAATTGGTCTTGTAAATCTGAATTTATATTTATATCAGTTAGATAGAAAATGAAAAAGGGGCTAGGTATTATGAAGAAGAAACATTTGTTTTTAATGGGGATTATCGCACTAATGAGTGTGGTATTATTCGCATGTGGTGGGGGAAATAAAGATGAGGCAAAAACGGGTAATACCTCGTCCTCTGGGAAAAAAGAAGTGAATTTGATGGAATCCGCTGAAATCCCGTCAATGGATTCAGTTAAGGGAACAGATGGTGTTAGTTTTACAGCTCAAAATCAAGTGTTTGAAGGACTATATTATTTAGATAAAGATGATAAAACACAGCCTGGTGTTGCGGTAGGTGATCCGGAATTGAATGAGGATCAGACAGTTTATACAATTAAACTGCGTGAGGACGCTAAATGGAGCGATGGTAGTGATGTAACAGCAAATGACTTTGTCTACTCCTGGCAGAAAATTGTAAATCCAGATACAGGTGCGGAATATGCTGTTATTTTTGATGGGATTGTAAAAAATGCAACGGACATTATTGCGGGTAAGAAGAAACCAGAAGAGCTTGGTGTAAAGGCGTTAGATGATAAAACGTTAGAAATTACACTGGAACAGCCAGTTCCGTTTTTCCATTCGCTACTAACATTCCCGACATTTTACCCACAAAAAGAAGCATATGTTGAGAAACAAGGCGATAATTATGCAAAAGATAGTGAACATATGATTTATAACGGCGCTTTTGTCATGAAGGGCTGGAACAATACAAGTAAAACATGGGAATTCGAGAAAAATGATAACTATTGGAACAAAAAAGACGTTAAAGTGGATAAAATTAATGTGCAAGTCGTAAAAGAGCCTGGTGCGGCAGTAAACTTATACAATACTGGAAAACTCGATCGCGCAACGTTAACGGGTGATTACGCGAAGCAAAAAAATGCTGATCCTGACTATCAAACCGAACTTGAAGCATTCGTTTACTATTTGAAATTCAATCAAATTTTAGATGGGAAAGATACACTCTTCAAAAATGCGAACGCGCGCAAAGCTTTTGCACTGGTTTTAGACAAACAGCAATTAGTGGACACGGTACTTGGCAATGGTTCAGAGGCAATAGACGGATTTGTCCCATCAGAATTTACCTTTAATCCAGAAACAGGGGAAGATTTCCGTAAAGAGAGTGGCAAATTACAAGAAACAGACCAAAAAGCGGCTAAAGAGTACTGGGCTAAAGCTAAGGAGGAACTTGGGATTGATAAAATTACGATTGAACTCCTTGCTGATGATCAAGATTTCAACAAAAAATCGAGTGAATTCATTCAAAACATGTTGCAAACGAATTTAGATGGTGTAACAGTGAAAATCAAGACGGTACCCTATAAATCTCGACTTCAACTCGACGAAAATAAAGACTACACCCTACAATTAACACGTTGGGGTCCAGATTATCAAGATCCAATTACGTTTTTAAATATTCAAACAACGGACAATAATTACAACCGCGCGAACTACTCCAATAAAGAATTTGATGCACTTATTGCGAAAGCATCTGGTGAACTTGCAACAAAACCGGAAGAACGCTTTCAGACAATGATTCAATCAGAAAAAATATTGCTTGATGATGCAGGCATTGCACCACTCTACCAAGCAGGTCTAGCAGTGCTTCAAAAACCAGAAGTAACAGGGGTTGTTCACCATCTATTCGGCGCTCCGTATAGCTACAAGTGGATTCAGAAAAAATGAATTTAAAAAAGCAAAAGCGAGTGAGAAATTCGCTTTTGCTTTTTTCTTTTCCTAAAGTTTAGTAAGTGCTTCTCGATTTTTAATGGCGTAGTTGCGCCCATTCTTTTCTAAAATTCCTTTTTGCGTGAAATCATGTAAAACAAAAAGTAAGTGGCGGTAGCTAACGTGTAAATATTCGGCAACTTCAGTATGTTTTTCGTGATATATGCCGTCTTCTTCTGTGAGCAGGATAAAACGTGCTAAGCGTGTTTGAAATGGCAAATTCAAACTTTTGGTTAGTGTTTCAGTGCGATGCAAAGCTTTTTTGCCTAAAAAAACAGCCAAATTTTTCATGAAAGTTGGATTTTCAAGTAGTTGCGTTTGATTTTCTTTTAAAGGAAGTGCGAATAAGACGCAATTTGTATGGGCGATAACGTCTTTAGGAGTGTCTTCGATGGCTAAAAGCGTTAATTCACCGATATAGGAAGGGGCGGAAATAAAATCGATAAGGGATATTTTCCCGTTTTCAAGCGTCATTTTAATTTTTGCTTTTCCAGAAATAAGGAAAAAAAGTTTTTCTGGAGTGATAGATTGGTGGACGATAAACTCATTTTTCTTCACAGCATAAAGTTCTAATTTTGAAAGAATCTCGTTTGGAAAAATGGCTTCTAGTTTGTTTTTTTTAAGTCTCTCTGAAATTTCGTGCGTATTTGTTATTTTTTTCATATTACATTCCTCGTTTTAGATGTGAGATTTCTCCTATTATTATACGGAAAACTATGATAAGATGCTAAAAAAGAGATGGGGGAGTCAACATGCGTTATGAGACATTGCTTTTTGATGTAGATGATACATTATTAGATTTCAAAAGAACAGAAGATGATGCGCTTATGAAATTGTTTGAAAGTGAAGGGATTTCAGAAACGAAGACGTTAACTTTTGTTTACAAAGAAATCAATGAATCGCTATGGAAGGCGTTTGAAAGGGGCGAGATTTCGCGCGATGAGGTGATTCAGACGCGTTTTGAAAAACTTTTCGCGACACAAAATAAAGCGGTTGACGGCGTTTTGCTTGAGGCAAAATATCGTACTTTTTTAGAGGAAGGACACGAACAAATTGCAGGCGCCGCTGAATTAATCGCACATTTAGCCCCTCATTATTCGCTTTATGTTGTGACAAACGGTGTATCGAAAACACAGTACCGAAGGTTGCGTGATTCTGGCTTAGATATTTTCTTCCAAAAAATCTTTGTCTCAGAAGATACGGGCTATCAAAAGCCGATGATTCAATTTTTTGACTACTGTTTTGCGCGGATTCCTGCTTTTGATAAAAAGAAAACACTGCTAATTGGTGATTCGCTAAGCTCTGATATTTTTGGTGCGCGTGTTGCGGGCATTGATAGTTGTTGGTTTAATCCGCATGGTGCGGTGTTTGATGTGGAAACTACGCCAACTTATGAAATTCATTCACTGCCTGAGCTCTTAAATGTTTTAAGTTAGATAGAAATCATGGTAAGCTAGAAGCGGAGGTTTGACATGTTACGATTAATTATACTTATGAGCACGATGCTTCTTCTTACGGGCTGTGCCGATGTTATTAACACTGTGAAAATAAATAAGGACGGAACGACTGATTTGAATTTTGATGTGGGGCTTGGCGCGACAGCGGGATTTCTTGCGGGGCCGGCAATTAAGGAGCTGACACCAAAACTTAAGGATGCGGGATTCACCGTTAAAAAAATATCGCAAAACCAGTTTTCTATTCATAAAAAAATTGAAAAATCGGCTAAAAAGATGGATTTTAAAGAGGAAGCTACAAAATACGGGGTGAAATTTCAAGAAAAAGATGGTTTTTTCATGAAAAAAATACGTTTAGATGCCGCGTTTGATGTACCTGAGATTTTAAAGGAGCAACAACTTGGCGAGAAAATTCCAGCGGCACTCTTGGCGCAAGTGGACTATACGCTTATCTTAGATTTCCCAATTGATACAATTGGGGCAAACAACGCGGATGAAAAAGACGGCGGGAAGCTCACATGGCACATTCCATTAGAACAAAAAAATCACCTTTATTTTGAAATTGATGTTCCAAATGTAAAAAATATTGCAATTACGGCTGGAACTGTTCTCATATTACTAATTGCTGGATTCATAGTTCTTATTAGAAGACGTAAAAAACGGAAAATCAGTTGATTTTCCGTTTTTATTTTTGCATACCTTCATAACATGCTAATTTGGCTTCAATTTTTTGGAAGGCAAAATCTAGTTCTTGTTGTTTCTTTTCAAGTTCTTTGCGGTGTTCTTTTAAAACATTGATGCGGTCTTGGACAGTGTTGTCACCTTGTTTTGTGAGTTCTACGATTTCTTTTTGTTTGGCGAGTGGCATACCAGTTCGGCGCAAGCAAACAAGCAAATCTAGCCAGTGTAAAGCTTCCTCATCGAAGACGCGATTATTATTTTCATCCCGAGAGAGAAAAGGAATTAACCCAACACTTTCATAGTAACGAATGGTATAAGCAGAAAGCCCGACTTCCGCGGACGCTTCTTTTATGGATAATGGCATAAGAAAACTCCTTCTTTTTTTTAAAAGAATAGCACGGGTGAAAAATATTTGCCAAATATTTGCTTTCGAGTATACTCGAAGGTGTAAGATGAGGTTGAATTTGATTTTAGGAGGCTAAATTTATGAGCATAAAAGATACTGTAAAACTAGCGAATGGTGTGGAAATGCCGCGTCTTGGTTTTGGTGTTTGGCAAGTAAAAGACGGCGAGGAAGCAGTAAATTCTGTGAAATGGGCAATTGAGGCCGGCTACATTAGTATTGACACGGCAGCGGCATATCGCAATGAAGAAGGCGTAGGTCAAGCAATTCGTGAGTCTTTCGTGCGGCGTGAAGACTTATTTGTAACGACAAAGCTTTGGAATGCGGATCAAGGCTATGAAACGACGCTTGCTGCTTTTGAAACGAGTCTAAATAAGCTAGGTCTTGATTATGTGGATTTATATTTAATTCACTGGCCAGTGGAAGGTAAGTTTAACGAAACTTGGCGCGCGTTTGAAAAGCTTTATCGAGACGGAAAAGTGCGCGCAATTGGGGTTTGTAATTTCCATGAACATCATTTAGAAACACTCTTAGAAACGGCAGAAATTGTGCCAATGGTTAACCAAATTGAACTTCACCCACTTCTTTCTCAAAAACCGCTTCGTGACTTCTGTGCCGAAAAAAATATCGTAGTGGAAGCCTGGTCCCCGCTTGGAAGTGGCAAAATCCTAAACAACCCAGAAATCAAAAAAATCGCCGAAAAATACGGTAAATCCGTGGCGCAGGTTATCATTCGCTGGGATTTACAACACGGCATCGTAACCATTCCAAAGTCAGTGCATAAAGAACGCATTATAGAAAACGCAGATGTGTTTGACTTCGAATTGACTAAAGAAGATATACAAGCGATAGATGCCTTAAACAAAGATGAGCGAACAGGCCCAGACCCAGATAATTTTAATTTTTAAAAAGTGAGGGTTACGACTCATTTAGCTGTTATTTAGACGATAGACAAGGTGCTTAGGCTCTTTGTCTATCGTCTTTTTTATTTTATGTGAATTTGTCGGGTAGAATGGGGGCTAAATCACTCTGTTTAATAAAAAAGTTTTTGGAAATGTAGAATTAAAAATCAATTTTAGATTTAGTTTTATTTACTTTTCGCATATTCATTATTTATATTTTAACTAAATTGAATCTAAAATCTTGTATAAAATAGTTATAATAATATTGCTATTTTTTAATCAATTCAAAACAAAGTGTATCGTTTGAATACGAGATATGGTATATTATATTTAGAATATAAACATCATTAGAAAGGGGCATTAAGATGAAGAAAATATTTTTTGGAGTACTTGTATTTTGTTTTGTATCAAGTTTTACTTTTTTTATTATGAGTGAGGATGCCAGCGCAGAGGAAATTTATAATATAAGTAAGACAGTTGGCGAGGGCAACATGTCATTAGATTTGTTTGACAATGAAATGGTGAGTGACAGTTACTTAAATGAAGAAGGTGAGGAAGTAGAAGTTCAAGTTGAGAACATGGGGGATGTGATTGATACAAGCCGCCCGCTTCTTAAAGCATCTAGGTCACTGAGTACTGGAACAAAGAAATACAAGATTTCATATAATAGTGGGGTAATTAATGTTTGGTTCTATGTTAATGTTAAATATGCAAATGGTAAAAGTACAATTACAAAAGCATATGATGGCAATTATAAAGTTTTTGGAACCTATGTAAAATCAGATGTACTGACGAGAGACTCAAGTACTCAAGCTACATATAAGTTTAAGTTTGTGACATTTGGGATTAGTCATAGTGGCTATCTTCGAGCAAAAGTGGGTGGTTCAAAATTAATAATTTCTCACGATTAAGCTAAGGAGGGATGTATTTTGACTAATGCTACTATTGTTATTTATATAATAATTGCTTTGGTTATTGTCGCAATTATAGGTGGTTTTATAAAAAAAAGGAAAAAAGATAAACAATGAATATTTTTGAGCCGCTTCAGATAGGTTTTTTGTACAGTGTGCAGAAAGCCTATTTTTTATGATGTGGTGTAGTTAGTGGACTTTTTGTTACTTATAAATCTCCAAAATTGCTTTTGCAAATGGGAATGATTATCATAGAATAGAACGTTATTTCAAGTTTTTAAGGAGGCAAAAATAATGGATTTTAGACTTTCTGCTGAACTTTCGGAATTAAAAGAAGATGCGCGTCATTTTGCGGATACATATATACGACCGTTTGCTTCTGAATGGGATGAAAAAGCCTATTTCAGTCGTGAACTTTTTCAAAAAATGGGTGAGAAGGGCTATCTTGGTTTGCCATTTGCAAAAGAATACGGCGGAAGCGAACGAGGGACGCTCGCCTATATGACGGTGGCAGAAGAAATCGCAAAAGCAAGCCTCGGGGTTGCGCTTAGTTATGTGGCGACGGTTTCAATTGGGACGGCACCGATTGCGATGTACGGGACGGCCGAACAGAAAATGAAATTTTTGCGCCCACTTGCAGAAGGTCGCGAGCTTGCGGCCTTCGGTTTAACCGAAAAAAATGCAGGTTCTGACGCGGCGGGAGTGGAAACAACGGCGGAGCTTTCTTTCGACCATTTTATCGTGAATGGGACGAAACAGTGGATTACGAACGCGAGTTATGCGGCGGTTGTCACGATTGCCGCGGTGACGGGTTATAAGGAAGATGGTGGGAAAATTATTTCTTCGCTTATCGTTCCGATGAATTTGCCTGGAATCACGGTGACTAGACCATATGACAAGATGGGCGTTCGCTCCTCGGATACAGGTGAAATTCATTTTCAAAATGTAAAAGTACCTAAAGAAAACCTTTTAGGGGATCAAAACGCAGGAATGAAGCAACTTTTGAACGTGTTAAATGGCGGGCGAATTTCGATTGCGGCAATTTCTGTTGGTTTAGCGCAAGACGCCTATGATAAGGCGATTCAGCATGCAAAAGTGCGCGAACAATTTGGTGGTCCAATTTCAAAATTTGAGTCTGTCCAGTTTAAACTTGCGGATATGGCGGTTGAAACAGAAGCAGCGCGCTTACTTGTTCAAAAGGCATGTTTCCTTAAAGATGGCGGTGAAAATTTTATTAAAGAAGCTGCCTATGCGAAAGTATTCGCCTCTGAGACGGCCACAAGAAATGCCAACCGGGCGTTGCAAATTTTAGGTGGCACAGGTTACATGCGTGATGCTGGTGTTGAGCGGCTAGTGCGTGATGCGAAAATATTAGAAATTGGCGAGGGGACGTCTGAAATTCAGCGCCTAGTCATTGCACGACAACTTTTAAAAGAAGGAGCGAAATAAAATGGAAGAAATTAAAGCGACGATTACAGGGACTGTTCATAGTTTTGAAAAACATGCGGGAGATGATGTTAGAAAAGGCGAAACAATTGCGCAAATTGAATCGATGAAAATGCTTATTCCTGTTGAGGCACCGAACACTGGGAAACTAGTTGAATGGTCTGTTACAGCGGGGGATTTTGTAAACGAAAATGACGACATCGGGATGCTAGATTAAGATGGCGCTCATTCAAATTGAACGTCTGTCGACACATATTGTATTGTTTAAAATGAATCGACCAGAAGCGGCGAACGCACTTTCAAATGAGCTACTCAAAACGTTTGACGCGGCACTGAATGATTTAGGCGAAGCACGCGTGTTAATCATAACGGGCGAAGGGGATAAGGTTTTTTCAGCAGGCGCCGATTTAAAAGAGCGTCAAAAGCTCACAAATGAGGAAGTGTGGCCAGCTGTCGCACGTATTCGACACCTGATTAAGCGTGTATCTGAACTTGAAATCCCTACAATTGCAGCCATAAACGGTCATGCATTTGGTGGCGGACTTGAACTTGCACTTGCTTGTGATATTCGTGTGGCGCATAAAACGGCCAAGCTTGGCTTAACCGAAACGAGCCTTGGCATCATTCCAGGCGCATTTGGAACCGTCAATTTAGCCCGCCTAGTTGGCGAAGCTGCTGCACTTGAAATGATTTTAACTGCCAAACGGATTACAGCAGATGAGGCAAAGCGAATTGGGCTTGTAACAGATGTCTCAGACGATGCGCTACATATCGCAATGCAAATTGCAGAAGCGATTTCACATAATGCTCCGCTTGCGGTCAAACGGGCAAAAGAAGTTCTAAAAGCTGTGTCTAGTAACTTGGAACTTGCCTTTTTAGCAGAAGAAAAAGCTTATAAATCGCTTATTGAAACGTCGGATCGCATAGAAGGACTTCAGGCGTTTAGTGAGAAGCGGGCGGCGCGATTTTTAGGGAGGTAGACGATGAATTTAGAAGATAAAATCCGCTCTGGCGGTGCAGAAAAATATCATGCGGCGGCGAAGGCAAAAGGAAAATTATTTGTGCGTGAACGGATTGCGCTCTTACTAGATGCAGATAGTGAATTTACCGAGGATGCTTTATTTGCGAATGTTCATGCGGGAGATTTGCCAGCTGATGGTGTGGTTACTGGGCTTGGTCAAATTGATGGCAGAAAAGTGGCTATTATCGCAAATGATTCTACCGTAAAGGCTGGTTCCTGGGGGTCGAAAACGGTTGAAAAAATGATTCGGATGCAAGAAACTGCTGAAAAATTGAGCATTCCGCTGTTTTATTTAATTGATTCAGCAGGCGCAAGAATTACGGATCAAGTCGAAATGTTCCCAGGAAGACGCGGAGCTGGGCGGATTTTTTATAACCAAGTGCAGTTAGCCGGTAAAATCCCGCAAATATGTTTGCTGTTTGGTCCTTCAGCGGCAGGCGGTGCCTATATTCCTGCGTTTTGTGATATCGTGGTCATGGTGGAAGAAAACGCCTCGATGTATCTCGGCTCGCCGCGTATGGCTGAAAAAGTCATCGGCGAGAAAGTTACGCTTGAAGAAATGGGCGGCGCTCGCATGCACTGCACCGTATCGGGTTGTGGGGACGTGCTCGTTTCTTCGGAAAAAGAAGCGCTTTTCTTCGGTCGCGACTACTTGTCCTATTTGACATACGAAAAAGCAAGCCGCGAAAACGCGAAACCTTTAAGTGGCGTCATTCCGGAAAACGAGAATGCACCACTTAACATGTACCGAGTTATTGATGGTCTAATTGATGCAGAATCATTTTGTGAAATTAAGGCGCTATTTGCTAAGGAAATCATTACGGGCTTTGCACGTTTAGGTGGGAAAACAATTGGGGTGGTCGCGAATCAGTCGCTTGTAAAAGGTGGCGTGTTGTTTCCGGATTCAGCCGATAAGGCGACCAAATTCATTCAAATTTGTAACGCTTACCGCATTCCACTGCTCTTTTTAGCCGACGTACCTGGATTTATGATTGGCTCACAAGTTGAAAAAGCGGGCATTATTCGCCGTGGTGCTAAAATGATTGCGGCTGTCAGCGAAATCACGGTTCCACTTATTTCGGTCATCGTCAGAAAAGCTTACGGGGCAGGACTTTATGCGATGGCAGGGCCTGGTTTTAATCCAGATGCAACGCTGGCACTTCCGACAGCGCAAATTGCCGTGATGGGTCCAGATGCCGCTATCAATGCAGTATACGCGGGCAAAATAGCGGAGCTTCCGGATGCTGAAAAAGCACTTTTTATTCAGGAAAAAATAAAGGAATACGAAGCAGATGTTGATGTGTATAAGCTCGCGTCCGAGATGGTTGTGGATGATATCGTGGAGCCAGAAAACCTACGACAAGCGCTTATTTCAAGATTTTCATTTTATGAAGCAAAGCGCAAAACGATTTCACATTTTAAAATTTATCCGATGTAGAGGAGGCGCAAAATGTTCGCTGGTTATTATAAAAAAACGCGAGAGGAGCGGCTTGCAATTCTTCGCGACTACGCTGATTTGACAGATGCGGAACTCGCAAGTCTACAGGCAGAAGGTGCGCTCCCGTTTGAAACGGCGAATCATATGATTGAAAATATGATTGGTACTTTTCAAGTTCCACTTGGTCTTGGTTTAAATATGGTGATGAACGGCAAAGAATACGCCGTTCCAATGGCAACCGAGGAGCCTTCGGTCATCGCCGCCATGAGCTCTAGTTCCAAATTGATTGCCCGTTCTGGCGGGATGACTGCAACGAGTTCTGGTCGTCTTATGGCTGGACAAATTGCCGTGTACGGCGTGACTAATTTTGAGCGTGCGAAAGTCGCAATCGAAAAAGAGCAGGTGGAGCTAATTGATACGGCGAATGCGGCGTATCCTTCGCTTGCAAAACGCGGCGGGGGCGCACGCGAAATTGTTATCCGCGAAATTGAAACGACTGAGGAAAAACTGCTCGTGGTCCATCTACATGTGGAAACACGGGAAGCGATGGGTGCGAACATGATTAACACGATGGTTGAGGCGCTTGCACCGGAAATCGAACGCCTAACAAGCGGAACTGCCGAAATGAAAATATTATCGAACTTAACAGACATGGCAACGGCAACTGCCACTTGTACGATTCCCGCAAACCTCCTTTTAGACAAAAATAATGGTGGAAAAGAGGTGCGTGACCGCATTGTGCGGGCTACTGCGTTTAGTGATGCGGATATTTACAGGGCGGCAACTCACAACAAAGGCATTATGAACGGTATTGACGCGGTTTTACTAGCGTTTGGCAATGATGTCCGCAGTATTTCTGCAGCCGCCCATGCTTACGCCGCAAAAGACGGACGCTACAGGCCAATGAGTCGCTGGTCGGTAAATGATGCAGGCGATTTAGTGGGCGAGTTAACGCTTCCCATGCCGGTTGCAACTGTTGGTGGCTCTATCGCGATTTCGCCACTTGCTACTTTGGCACAAAAAATCGCCAAGGTGGAAAATGCCGAAGAGCTCGCGATGTTAGCCGTTTCTGTTGGACTTACGCAAAATTTAGCTGCCCTAAAAGCCTTAGTAACAGAAGGCATTCAGCGCGGTCATATGTCGCTACAAGCGAAATCAACAGCCATTTCTGCTGGCGCAACTGGCGCTGAAATTGACTGGGTGGCTGAAAAGATGCTCGAAGCCGGGCAAATTAATTTAAGCTATGCGAAAAAAATAATAGAAGAAGTCCGCTAGAATTCTAGTGGGCTTCTTCTATTTCCGCAACAACCGGATAATGATCGGACGCGAAAAGTCCGTCAAATGTTTTAGTCACAACATAAAATTGCAGAACGCGAAATTGTTGGGTGAAAATGAAATCAATTTCTTCATGATTTTTTTCATCAGTCGAAAAGCCGTTAAAAGTGGCCTGTGTATTTTCCTTACCAGCATTTTGAAAGTGTGCATTTAAAATGTCAAACGCCTCAGATTCACGGGTAGAATTAAAATCGCCCAGCAAAACAAGCGGAGCATCTTGCGGCAGTCGCTCTTTAAGCAGTTTTGCGGAATATGTACGCGCTTCAATTGAAATGTGATCAAAATGTGTGTTAAAAACATAAAAGCTACCACCCGTTTGCGTATCCAACAATTTTACCCAAATGCAAGTGCGTTTAAAAGCGGCATCTTTGTAAGCGGACGGGATTTGTTCGGTTTGAGAGAGCCAAAAATGGCCCGTATCGAGCAAATCAAACCGTGCTTTCAGGTAGAAAATACTGATGGCCTCGCCCGTCTGCCCACCGTCGCGAAACAAACTATAATGCTCATAAAGTGACTCCTTATTTAAATCCCATAACTGGTTTGGCACAAGTTCCTGAGCTCCGAAAACATCAAACGCCTCTTCGCGAATAATTTGTTTAATAAGTGGCAATCTGACGGACCAAGCAATATCACCTGTTTTTTCAATATCACAACAAATATTAAAACTGGCTACCTTCATATAACTCGCCTCCATAAATTGGTTTCGCTTTCATTGTATCGTTTTTTGAGAAAATAAAAAGTGTTTTGCTTGGCAAAAGCTGAAATTTGTAAAAATAAGTAAGTTTTATTAAAAAAAACGAGTTTCAGAAACCTAATCCTAAAACCCGTTCTCTACATATAATGCGGCCGAGAGGACTTGAACCTCCACGAGCTAATGCCCACAAGACCTCAACATACACTTTATTTTAGCTTAATGAGAATGCAATCATGAGCCTCGACATACTTAATACCTTTCTAATGTTGATTTTCTTTAAAAAAAATCGTAATTCTTGTAGATTACGACTGTAATAGTCTTTCGACTAGTCATTTCTAGATGAGCTGTAATGAATATTATTAATAATATGCTCCTCAACATAAATGCCTTCAAATAAATTTTGGTCAAAAATTGCTAGATTAAATCCATCAGTATGCATTGTACTTTTATACCTGATACCATGAAATTTACTTTCTCCTACATCATTAGTTTGTGACTTAATAAAATCACTGACATATTGTGTAGGGATATACTCAAGTGTATCGTCATTTTTTCTAAGTGGTTTAGCAATTTCTTCTCCTATTTTTTTTAAATGTTGCTTATTTACAGCAAGTTCTGTATAATCTTTGATTCTTTCAGAAAAGGGACTCAACTTATTAATAGCAGTAAAATCAACAACATGGATATCCTCCTTAAGTTTAAATTTTGCTACAGCTACTATATCTCTCGCACCAGCCCTAGTTTCATGTATTGCTGTTGTCTCGTTATTAGACAGATATAGAGCAGATATTCCCTTAGTATTAGCTCTACCATCCGTTGCTAGCTCCTCAGGTGGAGCCCCCATCTTATCTATATCAAAAGACTCATCTTTAACTATTCTTGCTCTAAAAAAATGCTCTTCTTTTTTTATGGTCAATCTGGCAATATCGCAAAATTTACCCAGTATATCTTTGTTGATATGCTCTGTATGAAATCTATTTTTAGATTTTATATCGGCTGTAAACTCATCCCAAGAAACTCCTTTAAGAATAGAATGCTCTCTAAGGTATGCCCCGTCTGAAAATTCTTCAATACCAATAGGATTACAAAATACCTCTGGGTCAAATGCGTAGTCTTCAGAGCAAATTTCCTTAATTAGCCTATATGCTGATTCTTTGTCTATGGAGAAAATATCCCAAGTATCAACTAACTCATCTTTCAACATATTATTCTTTTCTTCTGGATAGTTCTTAAGCCTTGACACAGGTGTGTATATATTCAACAAATCACTGAACAATCCTACAATTTCTTGATGCCTAGAATCTGTATCGTAAATAAAAACTTTTTTTCTTCTACACGTTTCACATTGCCCTTGTATTCCAAAGCTCTTAATAATACTTTTTATTTCATAGTCTCGGAAGCACATCTCACAACATATCACTGTTCTCACCTCGATGCTGAAGTAAATATTGATTCATTAATTCTAGATGATGCATCACAGACACCTTCTTAACTGTACCTAAACCCGGATATTTTTTATCTTCATAATATTTTCTGAATTGTTTAAGCCCATAAGTGTCGATGTCCACATTATCAGACCATTCAATTAACTTCCGCAATGCTTCTGAAAACTTCCCAGCGGGATCAGTTATATCGTCGTTAGAATCAGATACAAAGTGCTTTACTCTGAGATTATTTTCCTTATCAAAATAAACAATATGGATAACAACCGCATATGGGGCAAATCCTTTTTCCTTAAAATCTGATCCTATGACAGAATAATCTGAGAACCCTTTATACCCCTCATCGCTAAAAAATTTATGATCCGATGAAAAGAACTCATCATCTATACCACAATAATCGGAATTCCTATCTTTTTTCTCAAATTTGTCTGCAAAAAGAATTTTATTAGTGTTTACCCCTCTTCTGAAAGCGCTGTCATCAGGGATAAGACTAAAAATAGGCTTAGTTTCAATAAGTATTGTATTGAATGTAGCTAAATGATTTACTTCTTTACTATTGAAAATGGTTATCAACTGTTTTTTTGAAACTTCTAACATTCTAATTTCATGAAGACTATTTTTGTTCATTATATGCGCATTTATAATTGAGCTATTACTCATTAACTTATTAAGATGCTCCAGATTCTTTGTACTTAGCTTATCTCGTTCTTCTTCAAAATTCCCAACCATAGGATTCGTAATGAAACCAATATTCATATCCTGTTCATTAAAACATTCTAGTGTTTTTAGTAGTGTTGATGTGGGTTTTAAAGGCTCAATAATTGGGATAATTACTTCTTTACTTATTAGATTATTTTCAACTAGCTCCCGTAATGCTAATAGTTCAAATTGCTTACCTCGTAAATATGGAAAATACATTTTCTATTCCTCCCAGTTATGTTTTAAAAAGCTATCTAACTTAGTATAATCCTCTTTAGTATATTTAGAGAAATAGGCTAAGGATTTCAACTCATATGGAACAATATCATCATAGGCATCTATTTGAACACGCGCCCTTTTCTTTAATATGACTAACATCGCCTCATACGAGTGATTTATTGGAATTTGCTTGAAATACTTAAAACATTCTTTGTAGTAGCTAAATTGATTGGTTTCAGGCAGCTCACCGTAGTAATCCATTATTATTTCTTCGTATTCTACTCTTCTTAACACTTTAAACATTGTTATAAAGTCTAATTTACCTCTATCCTGAACTGGTTCTTTTCTTAAGCTAATAGTATTTCTACGTGTTAAAATACTAATTCCCACATTAGTATCTTTTAAAAGGTCCATAACTTTAGCATAATTGTTCTCCGAAGTAACTACTGACACATGATCAAAAGCTTTATAGTAATCTGCCAATTGTGAAAATAGTCTATCGAATGTATCCAGCTCCGTTTTGATTTCATAAACTATAGCTTTCCCGTTTATCAAAACAAAATCTGCCTTTGACCTATTAATTGGTACCTCTGATAACGCTGTTGTGGTGTTTAAACTATGTCTACCTAGAAGTAATTTATTCAACAAAGTATTTTTATAAAAATACTCATTTCTATACTCTTTATTCATATAGTTATAGACTTCACTTATAATATCTTTATTCGATATTTCAGTTCTTAACTCTAAGTTAACATATTTCTCCACACAATTATTATAAATTGATGTAGATTTATTATCTAGCAAATTTGAGAATATTCTTTGAGTAAAAAACCTATTTAAGATTATGTTGTTTTCAGTCATTTTACTCACCTTTTCTTCATTAATAATTTCTTCTGCTTTCTTTCAATTATACCATATCTAACATAATTCACCTAGACTATTACTACTTTTTTCATAAATTCCTCTAAAACAAAATCATCGTCAAGCACAGTCATTTGATAAACGATTGACTTCTCTCCTGTACTTAATCGAGACTTTTTTATGGAAAATGACCTTCTCACTATGTCAGAGACTCATTTAACCTGTAAAAAAAGCTTGTGGTCATAGCGTAATGGCATACGCGCAGGACTCACAAACTTCTTGATATTAGAGTATTCTCAATCTAATATAATGCGGCCGAGAGGACTTGAACCTCCACGAGCTAATGCCCACTAGGCCCTCAACCTAGCGCGTCTGCCGATTCCGCCACGACCGCGTAATTTGTACCAACAAAAAGTATTATAGTATTTTTTTAGAGGTTTTGTCAACGATTATAAGTGATTTTGCATAAATATTTTTCTTGCAAAAAAAGCGCTAAAAGCATATAGTAAAAGAGGCGATGGAGTTCGCTATTATTGCGTTTTGCGCTGATGACTCCTGTTGAAAGAGACATAGTTTGCTATGTTTTTTTCAACAGGAGTTTTTGATTGGAGGAGTAAATATGTATTTTTTATATGTCGGCATCTTTAGCGCGCTAGGTGGCATGACGCGTTATGGGATTAGCTTACTTATGGGGGGGAATACCTTTCCCGCTGCGACCCTCACGGTGAATTTAATAGGGTGTTTTTTGCTTGCAGTTGTGACGCAGGCGGTTGCGGCAAATCCGAAAGTGCGGCCGGAGTTCATTGCGGGGCTCGGAACTGGTTTTATCGGGGCATTTACAACATTTTCAAGCTTTAGCGTGGAAAATATCCAGTTAATTCAGGCAGGACACATTGGAATAGCAGGACTTTACATCGGAATCAGCTTGATGGGTGGCCTTGCCTTCGCAAAACTCGGTTACTTCTTTTCTGCAAAGTGGGTGAATCGTCATGCTTAACTTTTTGCTTGTCGGCATTGGCGCGGCTTTTGGTGGGATGACGCGTTACGGAATCTCGGTTTGGATGAAAAATAAGTGGAAGACCGATTTTCCGTGGGCAACCTTCCTCATCAATCTTTCGGGTTCTTTTCTTCTAGGCCTGCTTGTTTCGAGTCAGCTTTCTGATTTGTGGCAGCTCCTTATTGGGACTGGATTTATGGGTGGCTATACAACATTTTCGACTTTTAAAGTGGAAAGCACGGAACTGTATTTACAAAAAAGAACGGGAATTTTGTCGGTATATATGATTTTATCGTATGGTTTAGGCATTTCGTTTGCCGGTTTAGGTTTTTTTATAGGGAGTTTATAAGAATTGTTTAAGAAATACGCTTAAGCTTGTTTAAAAGACTGTAGGCATGCTATGCTAAGGTCAACAAACGTGCGAAAGGATAGACAATGAAAAAAATTATTTCGATTTTAATAATGAGCCTCTTTCTACTTGCGGCATGTTCAAATGATGAGGCTGTTAATTATTTAGTAATAGATGGAAGTATAACGGATGCAAGTGAAATCACGAGTAGAAATCAAGTGACAGCTTCTGGAATATTAACTTGGCAAGGTGCTGCGGAAAGTGATGCATCAAATGTTGTTTTTACCTTCGATAACTCAACTTCGATTGTAAATGAGTCTGGTAAGGCAATCGAATCAACAGATTTCCAAAAAGGCACGAAGTTTCAAGCTATCTTTCCAGAAGGTGTAAAATTAGTTGCCCCGTCTCCAGGAACAGTATCTGCAGCCGCAACGAAAATAATTGTAAAAGACTAGGTATATCACATAAAATCTAGTGGCTAATAAATAGCCGCTAGTTTTTTTGTATTTGATTGTATTCATTGCGAAATTATGATAAATTGAAGTAGTTACATAGTACAAGCACAGGAGGATTTTTTATGAAAAAAGGGTTAGTTTTATCAGTTTTGTTAGTCTTAATGTTAGTACTTGCAGCTTGTGGGAAAACGCCGCAAGAGAAATTTGCTGACACGTATTCAAATGCACTCGATGTTCCAGATCAATACACTCAAAAAATGTCGTTTAAAATTGATAATCTCGAATCAGACGATATTTATGGTAGTGATGCGGCTACAATAGCCATGCTTAAGAAAATGCAGCTTGATGCAACAGCGTCTATTGATAAAAAAGCGGAGAAATCTTATGTGGAATTCAACCTCATCTCAAACGGCGCCCTTAATTTTAATTTTGAAGTGGACGTTTTGATGAACAATAAAACAGGTGAGTCGTATATTCCACTCGATACAATTGTTAATCCAAATGAAAATTTAAAGGCGCTTCTTGATCAACAAACTGGCGGAATTTTTTCTAAAATTAATCAAGCATATCCGGATTTGAAAGATAAATATATTAGTACATCAGAACTTTCAAAATCATTAGGCGAGACAGGTGATGAAAAAACTAAACCATCTGAATCGGTCGCGAAAGCAACGGAAGATTTACAAAAGAAGATGAATGAAACCGTTACAGATTACTTAAAAGGTATGGATGAAAGTCGCTTTACAGAAGATGATGATGGTAATCTGACAACAACTTTAACTAAAAAAGATTTTGTTAACTTACTGAAAGACTTTAATAAAATGCTTGGCGAAGATAGTGTGAAGAAAGATATTCAAACAATTGCTGAATCACAAGGTAGTGTAACGGACTTTGACAAGGAGTATAAAGAATTCCGTGCGGATTTAACAGATGCAATTAAAGAAATGCAAGAAAACAAAACAATGAAGGCAAGCGTAAAAATATCATTGAAACCAGATGAAAATGATAAATTTAAATCGATGACAATGAAAATTGCAGTAGAAGATACAAAAAGCAATACAAAACTAGGCGGAACGTTTAAAGTCGAAAATGTTGCTTTCAAAAAAATCCCCGCCTTCCCGAAAGATGATGAAATTGTCAGCACTGAAGAAATTCAAACCATCATTCAAACTGTTATGATGCAAAGTGTATATGGCGATACAGACTTAACAGATTCTAATTTTTAAAAGGGACAGTGAACTAAGAACAGCCACGAGGCTGTTCTTCAGACTGCTGACAAACGGCAATCTTCGTCGTTAAACCCTCCGTTCCGATGCTCTCGTACTCAAAGTACGCTCCACTTCGGTACTCGGTTTTGCCTAGAATCTCACCATTTGTCAGCAATCTGATTTTGCGCGGGACATTTTGTTTTGTGTAAACTTTAAGTTTTTCTTCAAGCTGAGAACAGCCACGAGGCTGTTCTTTTTTTTGTTCTATGGTATGATAGGAACAGAAAATGATAGACAGGTGAAGAAAATGAAAGTCGAAAAACATATAAAAAATGCAGAAGAAACAATCACACTGGCAAAAAAGATAGGTCAAAAAGTGGATACTTCGTTCGTTATTTTGCTTGAAGGCGATTTAGGAGCGGGAAAGACCACCTTTACAAAAGGGCTTGCTGAAGGATTAGGAATCAAACAGCTCGTGAAAAGTCCCACCTTTACAATTATTCGTGAATATACGAGCGGACGCTTACCGCTTTATCATATGGATGTTTACCGTTTAGAAGAGGCATCTTCTGATGAGCTTGGCTTTGATGAATATTTTTTAGGCGATGGTGTATGTGTCGTCGAATGGGCACACTTTATTAGCGAAAGCTTACCAAGCGAGTATTTGAAAATCACCATTTCACGGATTTCAGATGATGAGCGGAACTTGGAATTTGAAGCAATAGGTGCGTGTTATGAGGCTTTCTTGACGGAGGTATTGGAATGATATTAGGCATTGATACGGCGACTGACACAATGAGTATTGCACTTTTTAATGAGGGGCAAATCACCGGAGAGCTGACGACAAATTTGAAAAAAAATCATAGCGTGAGACTGCTTCCAGCCATTCAAGAACTCATGCGAGAATGTGGCGTAGCGGTAAGCGATTTAACAAAAATTGCCGTTTCTAAAGGTCCTGGCTCTTATACTGGACTTCGAATTGGGGTCACGGTAGCTAAGACGCTGGCATGGGATCTGAATGTGCCTATTGTAGGCATTTCGTCTCTTCAAATTTTAGCCAAAAGTGGGATGTACTTCCCGGGGAAAATTGTGGCACTAATGGACGCGCGGCGGGAGAACGTTTATGCGGGCGTGTATCGTCAAGGGGACGTGCTGGAAACTTTAATTTCTGACCAACATATTGCGCTTACAGAACTACTTTTGAATTTTAGAGGGACGTCTGAAAAAATTTTATTTATTGGAACAATCCCGCTAAACTTGCAAGAAAAAATTGCGGGTGAATTGGGACAGCATGCGGTGTTTGCTAGCGCTGATACGAACTTTGCACGAGCGGCTAGCCTCGTTACTCTCGCTGAACATGAAAGCGGCACGGAGGCAACAAATTTCACACCTGACTACTTGAAGCTTGCAGAGGCCGAAAGCAAATGGCTCGAAGCGAGGAAGAAAATATGATTTCTTTTGAAAAAGCAACGCAAGAAGACGTCGATGCCCTGCTCCAAATTGAGCACGCTGTATTTAGTTCCCCATGGTCGCGTGAAGCCTTTTTAAATGAGTTCACAATCAACCAATATGCCCATTATTTGCTAGCCATTTTAGACGGGCAAATTATTGGCTACGGTGGCGTTTGGCTTGTACTTGACGAAGGTCACATTACAAATGTCGCCATTCATCCCAATTTTCAAGGACAAAAATACGGCGAGGCGCTACTAAAAGCGCTGTTAGATTTAGCGAAACAAAACGGTGTTATAAATATGACACTTGAAGTACGTGTATCGAATACGCGAGCACAAAACTTATATCGGAAATTTAATTTTCAAAACGGTGCAATTCGCAAAAGTTACTATCCAGATAACGGCGAAAATGCACTTGTAATGTGGGTGAATTTATCATGACAAAAAAAGAAACGATTATTTTAGGCATTGAATCAAGTTGCGATGAAACGGCAGCTGCAGTCGTAAAGGGCGGCAAGGAAATCTTGTCGAATGTTGTCGCATCTCAAATTGAGAGCCATAAACGATTTGGCGGTGTTGTACCTGAAATTGCCTCGAGGCACCACGTGGAACAAATTACCATCGTCATCAAAGAGGCGCTAAATCAGGCGAATGTCACGCTAGATGACGTAGACGGAATTGCCGTAACAGAAGGCCCTGGTCTTGTGGGAGCGCTACTCATTGGGGTAAACGCAGCTAAAACGCTGGCTTTTTCTCATCAAAAACCACTCATTCCAGTACACCATATCGCGGGGCATATTTATGCAAACCGCTTTGAAACCGAAATGCAGTTTCCGCTACTCGCGCTTGTTGTGAGCGGAGGACACACAGAGCTTGTTTTGATGAAAGCACACAATGAATTTGAAATTATCGGTGAAACGCGCGATGATGCGGCTGGTGAGGCGTACGATAAAGTGGCTCGGACGCTTGGTTTGCCTTATCCCGGGGGAGTTCAGATTGACCGCTTGGCAAAAGAAGGGGAAGATACGTTTCATTTTCCGCGCGCCATGCTCGGCGATGGTAGCTACGATTTTAGCTTTAGTGGCTTAAAATCTGCATTTATTAATTTGCTCCATAATATGCGCCAAAAAAACTTAGAACCGAGTCCGGCTGATTTAGCAGCGAGCTTTCAGGCGAGCGTTGTCGACGTTTTAGTCGAAAAAACAATTGCTGCCGCGAAAGAATACGGTGTAAAACAATTGCTTCTAGCAGGAGGTGTTGCCGCGAACCTTGGTTTGCGCGAACGAATGATTCAAGAAGCTGAACTTGAAATCCCTGCCACCCAATTGATTATCCCGCCACTTTCACTTTGCGGAGACAATGCCGCAATGATTGCAGCTGCTGGAACCGTAGCTTATGAAGAAGGCAAATTCGGAGATCTAGCCTTAAACGCCAGACCAGGTTTGCTGTTTGAAGAAGTTTAAAAACATGGGCGAGAATTCGTCCACGTTTCTGGCTATTGACAAACAGTAATCTTCGGAGTTTTTGGCTCTATTCCAGTACTCGGATTTGCCTAAAATCTCGTCATTTGCTAGCAATCTGATTTTTGCTGTACCTAAGTGTAGAGTTTTTCTACAAGCTAACTATGTATCCTTTATTCAAATAATGAGTAAAAATATAAGCTACCAGATAGTTTAATATATTTGGTAGCTTATTGATTAATTATTAAATTAAAATACTTTAAATATCTCCGGGCGCTTCTAGTGTTTCAAACAATTTTATCCTTTCATCTGTCAATGGATAAAATTGTTCACTTAACTCATAAACACATACTCCCCAGTTGCTTTCTTCTGTAATTGTAGCATCTATTTCCATGAATTTTTTTATGAAATTCTCATACTCAATCTCATCTCTTGTGTCTATTAAATCCATAACCTTCTCGATAAATAATCTTTGACATTGCATAAAAGCTTTTATGGTTTTATTGCAATATAAAATATCATCTTCTTCTATTACAAACACTTCTCCTGTTTGTTGACAAAGGCCATAGAACTGTACTATTGTACATCCAAAAAGTATATAACTTCTACCATCTCTTTTATACAAATACTGCGATTCCGTAAAAAATTCTATGCCATTGTTTCTGTAAGGTAGACATGATTTTACATCTACAAGTTCTCGCTGTATTTCAATTAGCCGCTTCTTTATGGTTTCTAATCCATATGGTGGTTTCATATATTCTCCCCACATTTCATCAACTATCTTATATTGTAATCGTTAAAATCTCTGTTTTAGTGTTAAGAATGCAATGCGTGCGAATTTCATCATCTGCTAGTAGCCCGACATGGACGAACTCTTTTATGCATTCAATTCCTCTATTTCCTCACTTACGATTTCCCAGTCAGCCATAAGCGCCTCAGCAATTTGTTTTATAGCATCTAGTTCTTCAGTAATCACAAAACTTTTTTCGTGGTCGTTAAAAACCGATGGAAGTGTCAATTCATGTTCGAGCGAAGCGATTTTTCCGTCACATTCTTCCATTTTTTCCTCAATAAGAGCGAGCTTTCGTGTTTTTTGTCGTAATAATTTTTGTGCTTCCTTACTTTGCTGGTAAGCTGCCTTATTAGAAGGGTTTTCAGTTTGTAAGGGGAACTTGCCATTTTGAAGCTTTTCTTCCATTTCAAGACGTGCAATTTCCTTATTTTCCGCGAGTTTCTCCTGATAATAATCATAATCGCCCAAATAACGCGTTGCCCCGTTTGGACTAAGTTCAATGATATCTTGTGCGATGCGGTTAATAAAATAACGGTCATGCGAAACGAATAAAATGGTACCCTCAAAATCAATCAGCGCCGCCTCTAAAACTTCCTTACTTTCAATATCCAAATGGTTGGTCGGCTCATCTAAAATAAGCACGTTCGCCCCAAGTAGCGTTAGCTTAGAAAGCGCAAGACGGGCTTTCTCACCGCCACTAAGCGTATCTACAATTTTTAACACATCATCTTCTGTAAAAAGAAAATTTCCAAGTGTCGTGCGGACAGCCTTTTCATCTAGTTCCGGATATTCATCCCAAAGTTCTTGTAAAATCGTTTTTTTGGAAGAAAGCTTAGCTTGCTCTTGGTCGTAATACCCGATTTTAACGCCAGCGCCAAAGCGAAAATCGCCCTTCAAAACAGGGATTTCACGAATGAGTGATTTTAAAAGGGTGGACTTGCCAATACCGTTTGGCCCAACTAGTGCAATACTGTCACCGCGCTTCATTTCAAACCGAACATTTTGCGCCACCAATTGCTCTTTCGAATAACCAATGGCCACATCTTCAACAAATAAAATATCGTTTCCAGGGATGCGGTCAAATTGAAATCCAAAATGGGCCGCTTTTTCATTTCCTTCTGGCCGATTTAAGCGGTCCATTTTCTCCAGTTTTTTCCGCCGGCTTTGCGCCCGTTTAGTGGTTGACGCACGGACGATATTACGAGCAACAAAGTCTTCCAATTTAGCTATTTCCGTCTGTTGTTTCTCGAATTCCTTCCAATCTTTTTCAAGCTGCTCCTCCTTTAAAACAAGAAAACGACTGTAATTTCCAACATAATGCGTGATTTTTGTGCGGGAAATTTCATAAACTTGGTTCACAACCCGGTCCAAAAAGTAGCGGTCGTGCGAAACGATGAGAAGCGCGCCTGCATAATTTTGCAAATACCCTTCGAGCCACGAAAGCGTTGCAATATCAAGGTGGTTCGTTGGTTCATCTAAAATTAAAAGATCTTGTTTGGATAAAAGTAGTTTTGCAAGTGCAAGTCTCGTTTTCTGGCCACCACTTAATGCCGCGACTAATTTCTCATAATCTTCTTCGAAAAAATGGAGCCCATGAAGCACGGAACGAATTTCGGCTTCATACGTGTAACCACCCCGTTCTTTGAAAAGGTGTTGCAGCTCATCGTAACTATCTAAAGCTTGCTTTGTAGCCAGAGCATCTGCATACATGTCGCCATCTGCCATCTTTAATTCCATCTCGCGTAGCTCGCGTTCCATGTTACGTAAATCTTCAAAAACGGTTAGCATTTCATTCCAAATCGTTTTGCTGGATTCAAGTCCCGTATTTTGTGCTAAATAGCCAATTCGCACATTTTTCGGTTTTGAAATTTGCCCCGCATCATAGCCAGTTTGCCCCGCAATGATTTTTAGAAGCGTAGATTTCCCCGCCCCGTTTCTGCCGACAAGAGCAATACGGTCATTCGTTTTAATTTCTAATTTTATATTTTCTAAAATTGTTTCAGCACCAAAGTACTTGGCAATTTGTTGTACTTGTAAAAGAATCATATTTTTCTCTCCCATCCTTTTCTAGTTTATCTTAAAGACGTGTCTGTTGCAATCACACATTTAGTCTTGTGAAATCATTAGCATTAATTGTGATTTTACGTTACAATGTAAGTAGAGGAATAAAATAAAAGCTGGTAAAATAAAGGTTTTCTAAATATGTGAGCAAAAAGTTTGTGCATTTTATGTGAAATGTTTATAGTATATAAGCAAGCATGTGAACGAGAGAACAGTTAGAATGCTTGAAAACGAACTATATTTTATCAGGAAGAAGGGACTAATTGGCATGATGGATGAAACGACAAAAATTCCACAGGCGACAGCAAAACGCTTACCGCTATATCATCGCTATTTGAAATACTTACATGAATCAGGAAAAGAGCGCGTATCTTCAGCAGAGTTAAGTGAAGCTGTAAAAGTGGATTCTGCAACAATTCGCCGCGATTTCTCATATTTTGGCGCACTCGGTAAAAAAGGATATGGCTATAACGTATCTTACATTCTAGACTTTTTTGGAAAAACACTCAGCCAAGATAAAGAAACTAACGTTGCCATAATTGGAGTAGGGAATCTTGGAACCGCGCTACTTCATTATAACTTTATGAAAAACAATAATATTCGAGTATGTGCCGCATTTGATGTGGATCCTGCAAAAGTAGGTAGCGTTCAACAAGATATTCCGATTTATCATTTAAATGATATGGAAGAAATTTTAAAAGAAAATAATGTTGAAGTAGTTATTTTAACCGTACCATCTGATGAAGCACAAACAACAGTGGACAAACTTATCGAAGCAGACGTGAAGGGCATTTTAAACTTTACACCAGCACGAATTAGTGTGCCTAAACAAGTACGTGTCCACCACATTGATTTAACGACTGAACTACAAACGCTTATCTACTTCTTAGAAAACTATCCATCTAAAAACTAAAATAATGGAATAGCTGACCTTATTAGCTTAAATAAAAATGGTCTTCAAATTAAAGTAAAACAAAATATTTTACGCAAAACCAAACTGATGGCAAATGATGCGACTTTCGATAAAGCCAAATACCAAAGCGGAGGCTTTTACGATGAAGATTACCAACTGTCATCAGTTTGGCTAGCACTTAAATGTGCTTGTTTTCGATAAGAGGTGAAAAGAATGAAACGACTGAAAAAATTAAATTGGACGCAGTGGGTCGCCCTTTTTATTTTTGTATCCATGGGAATCTCGATGATTGTAACAATTTTTGAAATTTTTACGGCCCCAACAGTACAGCCAGCAGATGGTCCGAAAGTGACGCTCCGAAGCGATTATATTTTCTTATTAGTAGAAATTATTTTAGGAATTATCATTTTAGCATTGCCATCGATTGTTTCTAGACGCTTTAAATTTGAAATTCCAGGACTTGTTTACCTTATGTTTATCGTTTTTCTATATGCATCGATTTATCTTGGGACCATTCAACAATTCTACTCGAACGTTCCACATTGGGATAAAATCTTACACACATTCAGTGGCGCAATGCTAGGTGCGATAGGATTTTCCTTTGTTAGCTTGCTAAATGCGAATGATAAAGTCGTTGTGAATATGAAACCTGGTTTTGTTGCAATATTTTCCTTCTGCTTTGCAGTAACGCTTGGCGCTTTTTGGGAAGTTTATGAATATACGTTTGACGCTATTTTAGGATTAAACATGCAGCGTTTTGAACTCTCTAACGGAACGCCACTCGTTGGGCGGGCTGCTCTCGAAGACACCATGACAGACGTGATTGTAGATATTATTGGTGCATTAGTAATCGCCATTATCGGATACTTAGCACTAAAAAAAGGTCGTCCGTGGATGAAACAATTCGAATTTAAACGAACAAAATAAACCTTTATAAAACGTTGAAGTCGGTTAATAACTGTACCTCAACGTTTTTTATTGAAAATGGGATTTTCCCTAATAGACATTTTGTGTAGCCTCAATTTATAGTGAGAGGACAGGTTTTAAAGAGCGGAGTGTTAAAATGAGAACTGGAATTTTATATGTTTCACATGGAAGTCGTGTAGCGCATAATAATGAAAAGGTATCCCGATTTACATCTGAAATATATCCTCTTTTGGGAAATGAAATCCCGCAACAAACAGCTTTTTTAGAAGGCGATGAGCAAACCATTAAATGGGGAATCAATGATTTAGCCAAAAAAGGTGTTGAAAAAATTATCGTCATTCCATTACTGCTTTTTACAGCTACTCATGTGAATGAAGATATTCCGCGTGCCTTAGCGGAATCCACAAAAGAAAGACCATTCCTTACATTTAAAATAGTATCGCCGTTAGCTGAAATGCCAGGCATTGAAAATATCTTAGTCCGGAGAATTTGTATGCATGTACATACGAAAATGACAACACTTTATTTCATTGCCCATGGCTCAGCGAAGTATCCTGAAATTCCTGCCAAATTACATGCAATTTGTCAAAAAGTAGAAGCACAACTAGGCATTAAAACAAAATCCGCTTTCTTATATGGTGAAAAGCCGTATATGGAAATTTTACAGCAAGAAAAAGGTGAGTTGCTCATATATCCTTTTTTCCTTTTAGATGGATTACTCGTTTCTAAAATCGAAATAGCTGTGCATGAAAAATTTCCAGAGGCGACTATTCTACCTTCGCTTAATTTAGATGATGACTTGAAAGATCTTATCATAACTGAAATTAGGAAGGAGCTTTAAAAATGGGCTATATCGTTAATCTGTCACTTACAAATAAAAGAATCGTTGTCATCGGTGGAGGAAGAATCGCAAAACGAAAAGTAGAAGGATTGTTAAAAGAAGAACCCAATTGCCGCATTCATGTCGTAGCACCAGAAATTCGAAGTGATTTTCCAAAAGCTCCCAACCTTACTTTTGCTAAAAAGATCTATGAAAAAGAAGATTTGCTTGAGGCCCACCTCATTTTCGCTTGCACAAATGATGCCACCATCAATCAAACCATTGGTCGCGAAAAATCAATTTTCCAGTGGATAAATGATGTGAGCGACAAAACAGAAAGCGATTTTAAAAATGTCGCCCTAGCCAAGTATCAAAATTTCCAAATTGGAATCGCAAGCCGAGACGGCAACCCAAACGCCAGCTTACAATTTAAAAAATCCTTAGAGGAAAAGTTTAGGTAAATCCCTAATTCTTTCCCTCTTTTTTTAATGCTATCCTAAAAGGTGATAATATGTATCATATTATGTTCATAACATCACAAATTAGGAGTGGACGGCATGGAAAAGGAAAAATTAGTTTTAATTGGCAATGGCATGGCGGGTGTTAGATGTATAGAAGAAATTTTAGAACGCGACCAAAATCGATATGACATCACGATAATTGGAGCAGAAAAATATCCTAATTACAATCGAATCATGCTATCCAATATTTTGCAAAAAAAGATGACAGTGGACGAAACGATTACAAACCCACTTGAATGGTATACGGAAAATAATATCGAGCTACTAAATGATAATCGGGCAATCCGCCTAGACTCAGAAGCGCAAATGATTGAACTGGCTGACGGTAAAACGGTGAGCTATGACAAATGTATTTTGGCAACAGGCTCACGCCCGTTTATTTTACCAATCGAAGGAGCCGACTTAGAAGGTGTTGTCGCATTTCGGACAATCGAGGACACCGAAAAAATTTTAGATTATGCGAATCGATATAAAAAGGCGGCTGTTATTGGCGGTGGACTTCTCGGATTAGAAGCTGCAAAAGGCCTAGTCGATCAAGGAATGGATGTTACAGTAGTGCATTTAGAAAACTGGCTAATGGAAATGCAACTAAATGAAGCAGCTGGACAACTATTAAAAATGGATTTAGAAAAACAAGGACTAAAATTCCAAATGGCAACAAAAACGGAAAAAATTCTTGGAACAAAGCATGTTAGTGGATTAGCTTTTTCTGACGGGACAACTTTAGATACCGATCTGGTTGTCATGTCAATTGGCATAAGACCAGAAAAAGCACTTGCCGAGGCAGCTGGGATTGCTACTAATCGTGGCATTCTTGTTAATGATTATTTAGAAACGAGCGTTTCCAATATTTATGCACTTGGAGAATGTGTGGAGCATCAAGGAACTTGCTATGGCTTAGTAGCCCCTTTATACGAACAAGGAAAGGTATTAGCCGATTATTTAACTGGGAAAGAAACCGAAGGCTATAAAGGAAGTATGACGCACACCGCGTTAAAAGTATCTGGCTGTGATTTGTTTTCAGCAGGACTCATAAAAACGGATGATGAAATAAAAGCGATTGAAGCACATGATGAGTGGAACAATAGTTACAAGAAAGTATTTATTAAAAATGGTCGTGTGGTGGGGACAATTTTATACGGAGATACGGCAGATGAAAATCGCTTTTTAAAAATGATTACGCAAAAATTAGATATTAGTGATTTAGGCCCCGTGTCACTACTTACATCGCCAAATGATGACACAAGTGATGATGTCTCAACTTGGGAAGATAGCGAAACCGTTTGTGGCTGTAATGGTGTTACGAAAGGTACTATTTTAGAAGCCATAAGCACACATCATTTAACATCTGTTTCTGAAGTGACTAAAATGACTAAAGCAGGCGGGTCATGTGGGAAATGTAAAGATAAAGTGCATGATTTACTTGGGATTGCGCTTGGCGGCGAAGTAGTTCAGGCGGCTACTGGCATTTGTGGTTGTACAAACCTATCGCGTGATGAAATTGTGCTGCAAATTCATAAAAGAGGTTTGAAGTCCAGTTCAGAAGTTTACCGGGAACTTAGTTTTAAACAAAAAGAAGGGTGTTCAAAATGTCGCCCAGCCATTAATTTTTATTTGAATGTTGCTTTTCCAGGTGAGCATGAAGATGAAAAAGCATCGCGCTACGTCAATGAACGGCTATATGCCAATATTCAAAATGACGGAACTTACTCAGTTATACCGAGAATGCGCGGCGGTAAAACAAGTCCGGAGCAACTGCTTTTAATTGCTAAAACGGCAGAAAAATATAATGTTCCGCTTGTAAAAGTAACTGGGAGCCAGCGTATTGGTATGTACGGCGTGAAAAAAGAAGACTTGCCTAAAATTTGGGAAGAACTCGATATGAAATCCGCTGAAGCATACGCGAAAGCAGTTCGCTCTGTGAAAACCTGTGTTGGAAAAAATTTCTGTCGTTTTGGTACGCAAGATTCGATGGGGTTGGGCATTAAGCTTGAAGAAAGATATGAATTTATCGACACCCCGCATAAGTTTAAAATGGGTGTTTCAGCTTGTCCGCGAAGCTGCGTAGAAAGTGGCGTCAAAGATTTTGGGGTCATTGGTGTTGAAAATGGCTTCCAAATTTATATTGGAGGAAACGGCGGAACAACGGTTGAAGAAGGCAAATTGCTAACGATTGTAGAGACCGAAGAAGAAGTTATCGAAATTTGTGGTGCGATGATTCAGTATTACCGAGAAACTGGTATTTATGCGGAACGAACGTCTCCTTGGATGCAGCGGCTTGGTTTTGAACACGTTCAAAGTGTGTTGTTAGATAAAGAAAAACGTGCGTTACTTTTAGATGCGCTAAATGAAGCTGGAAAGCGTGATGAGCCTTGGAAGGCAGTTCGTGAGGACGAAGTGTTACAGAAAAAACTTTATACAGTTGGGAGTACAGAAGAATGAGCACAAAACAAAGATTTTTAGTGGGCAATATTCAAGATTTACCAAAGCAAATGGGTTATGAATTTTTGGCAGGCGATGAAAAAATTGCGATTTTCAGACTAAGCAATGACAAAGTGAAAGCGATTCGAAACGTTTGTCCGCATAAAAATGGGCCTTTAGCGGAAGGAACTGTTTCTGGTGACTTCGTTTTTTGTCCACTACACGACTATAAAATCTCTTTAGAGGACGGTTTGGTTCAGGAACCAGATGAGGGTTGTGTTGCGACTTATGAAGTAGACGTTTTAGATGATCTCGTCTATGTACTGGTGTAGTTATGGGAAAAGTTTATTTAGTTGGGGCAGGACCTGGTGACCCAGAACTTTTGACAATGAAAGCAATGCGTCTGTTAAAAACAGCAGATGTTGTTATTTATGATCGCCTCGTTAATCCCATTTTTTTACAATTGACGAAAAGGTCTGCAAAGCTTATTTATTGTGGTAAAAAGCCCTATCATCATGCAATGAAACAAGAAAAAATCAATGCGGCATTAGTGAAATATGGTCATACAAATGGGCAGATAGTTCGTTTGAAAGGCGGGGATCCGAGTATATTTGGCCGGGTGAAAGAGGAAATGGATTGTTTAGAAAAAGCAGGATTGCCATATGAAATTGTACCAGGAATCACAGCCGCATCAGGCGCTGCAGCGTATGCAGGGATTTCACTTACCGACCGGGATGATAGTCGTCATGTGACGTTTTCAACCGCACATTGTAAGGGGGATGAATTCATAAGCGCACAACTAGCTGCGTTTACGGAACACGGAACGGCATGTTTTTACATGGGCATGGAAAATCTTCCTTTTATTAAAAAAAAGCTTTTGGAACAAGATGTAAGTTTGGACTTGCCCGTTGCCATTATCTCGTGGGGCAGTTACGGAAGACAGCAAAAATTAGTTGGCACGTTAAAGACTATCGAGAGGATTGTGGCAAAGTCGGAAATTAGAAATCCAGCGTTAATAATCGCTAGTGAGGTTGTACGTAAGGCGCCACCAGAAAGCTGGTTTGAAAAGCTTCCTCTTTTTGGAAAACGTATTTTGTATGTTTCTCTAAATGCTTTTTCTTTTGATAAAATGATAGAATTTACTTCCCGCGGTGCTGATTTTTGGTTTATTCAAGTCGGTCCAAATCGCGATAAACGTTTTGATGATTTGACGAATAAATTTCTTCAAGAAAAAGGTTTCACAGATATTTATTTTGAAAATGAAACAAGCAAGGAATTGTTTCAAACAAATTGTTAATAAGCGATACCGAGACAAATGGCAAATGGTGGTTTAACGCCATTTGCCATTTGTCTCTTTTCAGCATAATTAGAGAAATCCCTAATGTTTAAATCTATAGGTAAAAAGTATAGTTGAAAGTAAGAAAGTCTCTTATTTTATAAGCAGAGGTGAGAATCGTGAAATATCGAAAAAAAGGACTTAAATTTTTTAAGAAAACCGAAAAATTTAATGGAAATTGGACAATTTTAGAAGAAAAAAGCCGTTCGTGGGAAAAAATGTATCGCGATAGATGGGCTCATGATAAAGTGGTGAGAACAACCCATGGGGTCAATTGCACGGGTTCTTGTAGTTGGAAAGTTTTTGTTAAAAATGGAATTATTACTTGGGAGAATCAAGCGACAGATTATCCGTCTTGTGGTGTGGATATGCCAGAATTTGAACCCCGTGGTTGTCCGCGTGGTGCAAGTTTTTCTTGGTATGAATACAGTCCACTTAGGGTGAAGTACCCGTATATTCGCGGCTTACTTTGGAGAATGTGGCAAAATGCGCTTAAACAGTATCCTAATCCAGTGGCGGCATGGGCAAGTATTGTAGAAGATCCAGAAAAAGCAGCCGCTTATAAAAGTGCACGTGGTAAAGGTGGGCAAGTTCGTGTTTCCTGGCATGATGCATATGAGTTAATTAGCGCGATGCTACTTTATACCATTAAAAAATATGGACCAGATCGCGTGGCGGGCTTTACACCTATTCCTGCAATGTCAATGATTAGTTATGCGGCAGGTTCGCGTTTTATTACATTGCTTGGTGGTGAAATGCTAAGTTTTTATGATTGGTATGCAGATTTGCCACCCGCTTCCCCGCAAATTTGGGGTGAGCAAACGGATGTCCCTGAATCGAGCGATTGGTACAATGCAGGCTACATTATGATGTGGGGATCCAATGTACCACTAACGAGAACACCAGATGCCCACTTTATGACAGAGGTTCGCTATAAAGGAACAAAAGTGGTTGCAGTTGCGCCAGATTATGCTGAAAATGTAAAATTTGCAGACAACTGGCTCGCGCCAAATCCTGGCACGGACGCAGCACTTGCGCAAGCAATGACACATGTTATTTTAAAAGAATTTTATCAGGAGAAAAAAGAAGCTTTATTTTTGAACTATGCTAAGCGATTTACGGATTTACCGTTTTTAATCCTTCTTGATGAAGAAAAAGAGGGCTATAAGGCAGGTCGATTCCTTCGTGAAACAGATTTGGGTGTGGAAAGTGAACACGGAGAATGGAAAACATGCCTTATTAATGCGGAAACTGACCAAATATCAACGCCAAACGGCACAATTGGACAGCGCTGGGATAAAAATGAAAAGTGGAATTTAAGCCTTGAAAATGAGGATGGTACAGAAATTTCACCAAAACTTTCATTAAAAGAAGAAGGCAATATTGAAAAAATTGCTTTTCCATTTTTTGATGAATCAGGAAATGGCACGTTTTGGCGTCACATCCCAGTTCGAGAAGTAACACTTCATGATGGCACAAAACGTTTTGTTGCAACGGTTTACGATATTATGCTAAGCCAATATGGTATTGAGGCATTTCAAGGAGATACACTTGCTGCTTCAAGCTTCGATGATGCAAATAGTTTCTATACACCAGCATGGCAAGAAAAAATCACTGGAGTAAAAGCAAGCATCGTCACACAAGTTGCCCGCGAGTTTGCCCAAAATGCAATTGATACAAAAGGTCGTTCCATGATTATTATGGGGGCTGGAATTAATCACTGGTTTAACAGCGATACTATCTATCGTTCCATTTTAAACTTAGTCATCTTAACTGCCTCCCAAGGCGTAAATGGTGGAGGTTGGGCGCATTATGTAGGTCAAGAAAAATGCCGTCCTATTGAAGGGTGGCAAACGGTTGCTTTTGCAAAAGACTGGCAAGGGGCTGTTCGTCAGCAAAATGGTACTAGTTTCTGGTATTTTGCAACGGATCAATGGAAATATGAGGAGATGGAAAATGCCGCACTAAAATCGCCACTTGCAAAAGATTTGCGATACAAGCACCCAGCTGATTACAATGTTTTAGCCACGCGCCTTGGCTGGCTACCATCGTTCCCGCAATTTAATAAAAGCTCACTATCTTACGGAGAAAAAGCACCAGAAAAAACGAATGAAGAGCTAATTCAGGAACTTGTGAAAGATTTAGTGTCTGGGGAAACAAAATTTGCTGTAGAAGACCCAGATAATCCAGACAACTTCCCAAGAGGTCTTTTCGTCTGGCGCTCTAATTTGATGTCCTCTAGTAGTAAAGGCCAAGAATACTTTATGAAACATTTGCTAGGAACAACTGATAATTTGCTGTCCAAACCAAATGATGAGTTTCGTCCAGAAGAGATGGTGTGGCGTGATGAGGAAGTGCGCGGAAAGTTAGATTTACTTGTCACTCTTGATTTCCGAATGACAGCAACACCAATGTATTCAGATGTTGTTTTACCAGCAGCAACATGGTATGAGAAAACGGATTTATCAAGTACGGATATGCACCCATTTGTCCATCCATTTAATCCAGCTATTAACCCGCTATGGGAATCAAAATCGGATTGGAATATTTTTAAAGATTTAGCACAAGTATTTTCAAAAATGGCGCACCATATTTTTGATAAACCAGAACGAGATATTGTGATGCTCCCGCTTGGTCATGACTCAGAAAAAGAAATTGCGCAGCCATACGGGGAAATTAAAGACTGGAAGAAAGGCGAAATTGAAGCAATTCCTGGGAAAACAATGCCGATTTTCCAAGTCGTAGAACGTGACTATACACAAATTTTCGATAAGTTTATTTCGTTTGGTCCTAACGTCTCAAGCGGTCTAGTTGGTGCGCACGGGACACAGTTTTCAGTGGCGCCAGAATATGAGGAAATCAAACAAATGAATGGCACATATGTGGATGACACAATTAAAAATGGTAAGCCAATCATTAGCGATGAGCGTCAAGTTGCGGATGCCATTTTAAGAATTTCAAGTGCCACAAATGGCAAAGTAGCTGTACGCGCATGGGAAAGTGCGGAAGAAATGACGGGTATACCGCTTGTAGATCTCGCAAAAGACCGTGAGGCAGAAAAAATTACATTCCAAAGTATTACGGTACAACCTCGCGAGGTGATTCCAACGCCCGTTTTCACAGGTTCAAATACGAACGGAAAACGCTATTCTCCGTTTACAACCAATATTGAACGTTTAGTTCCGTTTCGGACGCTCACAGGAAGGCAGCAATTTTATATTGATCATGAACTGTTTTTACAGTACGGCGAAGCCTTACCGATATACAAACCGACACTACCACCTCAAGTTTTTGCCAAAAGAGATGATGTAGAAAAAGAAGTGAGCGAAAATACGCTAACGCTCCGATATTTGACACCGCACGGGAAGTGGAATATTCACAGTATGTACCAAGATAACCAACACATGTTAACCCTTTTCAGAGGTGGACCAAATGTATGGCTAAATAATGAAGATGCCGAAGCTTCTGGGATAAAAGATAACGATTGGTTAGAGGTGTATAACCGAAATGGTGTCGTAACTGCAAGAGCGGTCGTGAGTCACCGAATCCCTAGAGGAACAATGTTTATGTATCATGCGCAAGACAAACATGTGAACGTACCAGGCAGCATTTTAACTGGAAACCGAGGTGGAAGTCATAATTCACCGACAAAAATTCATGTGAAACCAACACAAATGGTCGGTGGGTATGCACAGCTAAGCTATGGTTTTAACTACTACGGACCAATTGGAAATCAACGAGATTTATATGTAAATGTGAGAAAACTAAAAGAGGTGAACTGGCTTGAAGATTAAAGCGCAAATTGGAATGGTAATGAACCTTGATAAATGTATTGGCTGCCATACTTGTAGTGTGACATGTAAAAATACGTGGACAAATCGACCTGGTGCAGAATATATGTGGTTTAATAATGTAGAAACAAAGCCAGGAGTGGGTTATCCGAAAAGATGGGAAGACCAAGAAGAATATAAGGGTGGTTGGACTTTAAATAAAAAAGGAAAACTTGAATTAAAATCGGGCTCAAAATGGAGCAAGGTTGCACTTGGGAAGATTTTTTATAATCCAGATATGCCAGAGTTAAAAGACTACTATGAACCATGGACGTATGATTATGAAAATTTATTTTCCCCAGAGCAAAGAAAAAATCAACCTGTTGCAAGACCAAAATCCGTTATTTCTGGCGCTAACATGGAAATTGAATGGGGGCCAAACTGGGAAGATGATTTGGCTGGGGCACCGAATACACTACCACAAGATCCTAATATGAAGAAAATCGAATCGGAAATTCGTTCTAATTTCGAAACAACGTTCATGATGTATTTACCACGTCTTTGTGAGCATTGTTTAAATCCGGCCTGTGTGGCATCGTGTCCAAGTGGTGCGATGTATAAACGCGATGAGGATGGCATTGTTTTAGTTGACCAAGAGGCGTGTCGCGGCTGGCGCTATTGTATGACTGGCTGCCCTTATAAAAAAGTTTATTTTAACTGGAAAACGAATAAAGCTGAAAAATGCACGTTTTGTTTCCCAAGAATCGAAGCGGGTCTTCCAACGGTTTGCTCAGAAACATGCACTGGTCGCATTCGATATTTAGGTGTGATGCTATACGATGCTGACCGTGTAAAAGAAGCAGCAGAAACGAAAGATGAAAAGGAACTTTACGAGGCACAACTCGATTTATTTTTAGACCCAAATGATCCAGCTATAATAGAACAGGCACGAAAAGACGGCATTGCGGAAGATTGGATTATAGCGGCTCAAAATTCGCCTATTTATAAAATGGCAAAAGAATATAAAATTGCGTTCCCGCTACATCCCGAGTATCGGACAATGCCAATGGTTTGGTATGTACCACCACTATCACCGATTATGAATTACTTTGAAGGAAAAGATTCCATTCAAAATCCAGATATGATTTTCCCAGCTATTGAAGAAATGCGCTTACCTGTCGATTATTTAGCGAGTATTTTAACAGCGGGCAATACGTCGGTTGTAAAAGAAGCACTCCATAAAATGGCCATGATGCGCCTTTATATGCGTAATGTCTCATCTGGAAAAGAGTTTGATGTTACAAGGCTAGAACGTGTTGGTCTTACAGAGGAAAACTTGAAGAAGATGTATCGTTTACTTGCCATCGCTAAATACGAGGATCGTTTTGTTATTCCAACAAGTCATAAGGAAGAATACATGGACACATATCGTGCGCAAGGGGAAACTGGATTTAGTGATGCTTGTAGCGGTTGTAGTTTGGCGCCTGAACATACACAAATAATGCAAGCACACACAGATGGCAAAACAACACAAGAAATGTATGAAGAAAGTTTCTACGGGGGGATTTGGCGTGATTAATGCATCTATTTTAAACGAAAAACGAGCCATTTTTGGGAAACTATCGAATTTACTAGATTACCCTGAAAAACAATTTATGAATGAGCGCTATGTGCTCGGAAATCTAGAATGTGCTGAAGCTGAAACAAAAAAGCATCTTCAAACATTTTGGCTGTTTTTAGAAGGAAAACGTCTTTTCGAAGTCGAACAATTTTACACAGAAAGTTTTGACTTTACGAAAAAACTCTCCCTTTATATGACATATTATAAATTTGAAGATGCAAGAGAGCGTGGACAAATGCTTGCCAAATTGAAATTTTTGTATGAAATGTTTGGCTTGCTCGCAGTAGACGAAGAATTAACGGATTTTTTACCATTGATGCTTGAGTTTTACGAGGCGGGTGACTGGTATCAAGATGAAAGATTTCAAGACTTACAAGTTTCTTTTGGTGTCGTCGAAGACGGGACATACTTTTTACTTCAAAATTTAAAAAAAGAAAATCATCCGTATGCTTCATTAATTGAGGCATTACGGATAGAGCTAAGAGCATGTATGGTTAAAAAGGAGGGATCAGCTCATGTGGAATAATTTTTTGTGGGCTATTTTGCCATATCTCGTCTTTATAAGCTTTATTGTCGGTCATATTTTTCGCTACCGTTATGATCAATTTAGTGTGACAGCAAAATCTAGTGAACTTATTGAGAAGCGGCAATTAATGATTGGGAGTATTCTTTTTCACGTTGGTATTTTATTTGTTATTGGCGGACATTTTATTGGCTTAGTTATTCCAAAAACGTGGACGGAAGCAGTGGGGATAAGCGAACATGCCTATCACACTGTTGCGGTTGGTATTGGTTCTGTATTTGGTGTGATGACTTTTTTAGGTATGTTTTTACTAACGTACAGACGGCTCAGCCATAAAAGTGTGCGACGACTTAGTTCGTCAGGGGATATTATCGTGAATATCACCTTACTATTAACCGTGCTTCTAGGAATATTAAGCACTTTATTTGGCACAAAAGAAGTACCTGGTTTTGATTACCGTGAATCTATTTCCATATGGTTTAGACAGATTTTTATGTTCAAACCAGACGCAAGTTTGATGAAGGACATCCCACTTCTTTTTAAACTTCACATCTTGAGTACATTTATCATTTTTGGATTGTTTCCGTATACGCGACTTGTTCATGCATGGAGTGTCCCGCTCAGTTATCTAAAGAGAAGATATATTATTTATCGGAAAAATCCATCATAAAGAGACTACTCATTTTATTTAAGTTGCGTTATAGTAGTAGTAAGATACTACGGGAGGCGCAAAGATGAATAATGAATTAGCCAAAGAAATTACGGACTTTTTAATAGAAGCAAGGCTGGATTTATCTGTGGATTTCCTTAGCATTGCGATGAATACAAGCAAAACAACTCGCAAAGAAATTAGATGGCTATTTGCTTCTGGAAATCGCAATAATCGCTATCAAAAAATTGTTTTACAAGTTGGTAAAGGGATCGCGGGTATTGTTTGGAAGACAGGAAGAACCATGACAGTGACCAATTTAAAAAAAGAAATGAAGGGTGCTTTAGAAGAATATCCAATTGCTATTACTGAAAATCTTGTTTCCGTTTTAGCAATCCCCATCTTAATCGAACAAGAAGTAGTAGCCATTTTTCTTGGTGGGTACCGAAAAGAAACCCAAATTGAAAATGCCAAATTGGAACAACTTGAAAGAGTGGCATCCAAGCTCGCACCTAAGCTTAAACAGTTTATAAACGGAAAGGATAATTCAGATGAATACATTCGCTGAGCATCCTCATCTTATTCAGCTTTTCTTCGAGAAAACGAGCGATGCGGTTTTTATTATGAATTATGAGCAAAGAATTATTAAACAAAATCAGGCAGCGGAGCAACTAATTAATGCGGCCTTAGTGGATTGGCAGGAAATTAGTAGTTTTTGTTACGTTTGTAAAGGCTGCACATCAAAAGTTGCTGAGCATTCATGTTCAGACTGTCACATCAAAAAGCGTGAAAACGGTCGCTCGTTCCAGATTTATATAAAGCTAAAAAATGGTCTTGAGATTCCATATAGTGCCAGTTTCTCTGTAATAGATGAAGAAAAGGAAAGATGTGTTCTCATTTTACGTAATTTGACTGAGCAACAGGAAACAGCGAAGCAACTGCAAAAGTCAACATTAACAAAATATGTATTAAACGCGCATGAAAATGAACGAAAAAAATTATCGCGTGAGCTACATGATGGGATTGCCCAAGAGATGTATAGTGCACTCATGGAAGTAAGGAAACTCAAATATATGGAAAAAGGGGCTGCATTTGATAAACAAATGGATGATGTCGAAACTTCTGTCGCGAACTTATTAACAGAAATTCGTAATATGGCAGTTGATTTGCGTCCAGCCGCACTGGATGATCTAGGATTATACTCGGCCTTAAAGTCTTATTGTAAGCGCTATGAACAAATATTCGGCGTGGAAGTAGCCCTTATATCGGATGTACAAAATGAACGTTTCCCTTCCATGATTGAAACGACGCTTTACCGTGTAGCTCAAGAAGCAATGCTTAATGCAGCGAAATATGCGGATATAGATGATATAGTGGTGACGCTTCGAAAAAGAGAGAATACACTAATTTTAGAAATTATTGATGATGGTATCGGCTTTACAATGGCAGATATGGAAATCAAAGGTTCTGGGCTAGGCTTGTTAAATATGCAAGAACGTGTGGAACTTTGCGGTGGCACCTGTAACATTCATTCTAATCTTGGAAAAGGCACAGAAGTGATAGTCAAAATAGGGGTTGATAGTTTATGATACGAATTATGGTTGCAGACGATCATGTTGTTGTAAGGCGAGGATTGTCATTTATTATTAACACACAAGATGATATGGAGGTTGTGTGTGATGCGGCTGACGGTTTAGAGGCCATGCTTAAATTCGAACAAATGGAAATAGATGTTGTTTTAATGGATTTAAGTATGCCTCCAGGGGAGAACGGACTTTTGACAACGAAAAAAATTAAAGAAAAGTATCCTCAAGTAAAAGTTCTCATTATGACGATGCATGATGATGAAGAATACTTGTTTCGTGCACTTAAAATCGGGGCATCTGGTTACTTACTTAAAAATGCGCATGATGAGGAGATGCTAGAAGCCATTCGTGCTGTTCATTCTGGCGGGATTTATATTCACCCAAGTGTTGCGCCAGCTCTAGTTCGAGAATTTTTATCCAATCATGAAGTGGAAGAAAAAATTAATTCATATGAATTACTCTCAAACCGGGAACAGGAGATTTTGCCTCTCATTGCTCTAGGCTATGGTAATAAAGAAATCGCACAAAAATTATTCATTTCAGTAAAAACTGTTGAGGCGCATAAAACGAGTATTATGCACAAGCTTGAATTTGAAAAAAGAACAGAACTTGTTCATTATGCCATCAAGAAAAATTTAATTGATTTATGAGATGCTATTTAAAAAAATAGCGTCTTTTTTTTTAGGTATTTCCCCTATAGATGATTACTTGTGAAAAGATTATCATTAAAGGAGATAAAACATTATAAAGGGGAATTAGATATGTCTAACTCGAAGAAAGATTCAATTATTGCACTTGTTATGGCAACCGTGGCGATGGCCGTATCATTTATGGTTTGGGCAAGTTTATCACCTGTCGCAAATCAAATTGCTATAAGTTTTAATTTGTCAGCATCGCAAAAAAGCCTTTTAATTGCAACACCTGTTTTGCTTGGTTCAATCATGCGAATTCCAATGGGAATATTAAGTGACCGACTGGGAGGAAAGAAAGTATACATTGGGACAATGATATTCATTATTTTACCATTAATTTTTGTTCCCACGGTGCAGTCTTTTCCACTTCTCATTCTTCTTGCGCTACTGCTTGGGATGGCTGGTACAACGTTTGCAATTGCCATTTCGTATGTATCCGCATGGTTTCCACCTGAAAAGCAAGGTCTTATTCTCGGTATTGCCGGTATGGGGAACATTGGGAACGCACTTGCTGGCTTAATTATTCCTCGAATTAATAGCAACTGGGGATTTGATTGGATTTATTATTCACTCATTATTGCACTCGTAATCATTATTGTTTTATTTGCTATTTTAGCAAAAGAAATGCCAATCTCTAAAGAAAAGAAAACACTCTCTCAACAACTTTCGGTAGTAAAGGATAAAAATACTTGGTTCTTATCACTTTTTTATTTTCTGACGTTCGGATCATTTGTTGCGCTAAGCAATTATTTACCATCCTTTATGTCCGATCAGTTTTTAATGAATCCTGTAAACGCTGGACTAGTTTCAGCTGCCTTTGCTGCTGTTGCAACATTAATGCGACCAGTCGGCGGAGTAGTGGCAGATAAAATGAATCCAACCAAATTACTTAGCGGATTGTTTATTTTTGTTATCTTATTCGCGCTTATAATGGCTATTTTACTAGAAAATTATGTTATTTTTACAACCTGCATCTTCCTTACGGCTTTAGCAATTGGACTTGGTAATGGGGGCGTATTTAAAATGGTTCCAATGGTTTCAAAAGGAAATACAGGAGCCGTCACAGGCTTCGTAGGTGCAGCAGGAGGACTTGGCGGATTTTTCCCACCACTTGTTCTTGGCGCAGTTAAAGAGTCTACAGGTTCGTTTGCATTAGGCTTTGTTTTCTTAGCTATCTTTGCATTTCTATGTCTCATCGTTGTATGGATGGTTTATATACGACCAAAGATGAGCAGACAAAATATATAAAAAAATGCCCTTCCAACAAGCTGGAAGGGCATTTTTTTATTTTTCAACATCTTTTTGTTTCGGCAAGTTATTCACATAGCTATCAGAATACTGGAGTAGTTTTCGACTGGCTTCAAAACGTTTTTTCACATCAGAAGATAACTCTTTACTTGCACCGTTATAATAGGTGGCTTTACCTGTTTCAAAGCTCTCATCTGGTTCGTACATATAATCATTTGCCATGTAGCTACCTTCTGGCATGGTGTAGCGTTCGGGCACAAAATTCGTTTGTGTATTTAAAATGTCCTCCCCAAACATAATTTGGTCCGTTGCTTTAATCCCGAGAAGGTTTAGAACGGTTGGCATCACGTCAATTTCGCCGCCAATATTATTGATTTCCCCCGTCTTTTCTACGCCTGGAATGTGGAGGTAGAACGGAATGCGATAATCGTCAGCGGGTTGAGCTTTTAGTTCACTAGAGCGATTGACATAGCTTTTTTGAGTGTTAGTTAATTTTGTCGTATCAATAATATGATGATCGCCGTACATCACAACGACAGAATCATCCCAAATCCCATTTTCCTTTAATTTATCAATAAAGGCACCAAGCTGCTTATCTGCATAATGCACGGCTTGGAAATAATTTCCAAGTTCTGTTCCTTCCAAATTTTTTGGAAGGTCAAGCGATTGTTTGTTTTCAGGAATCTTAAATGGCATATGACTACTTACCGAAATAAGCTGAGCGTAAAAATTTTCATCATTTTTATAATGTTCTTCTAAAATCGGCATGGCTTTATTATACAAAACTTCATCACTCGGCGAAAAACCAATCACGTCATCGTCGCCGAAGAAAGAACGATCATAAAACTTATCAAACCCTACTGCTGGATAAAAATTGTCCCGATTATAGAAACTCGCGTCGTTCGTATGGAAGGTTGCCGTTTTATATCCCTTTTTAGAAAGTGTACGCGGCAATGACGGAATAACGCGGTCACCGTAAGTTTGCGTATTCGTGTAATAGCCACTAGGGAAGGTAGATGTATAAACAGACCATTCCGCGTCAGCTGTATTGGATTTTGAAACCGTTTGGAAAAAGGAATCTGAATAGAGTGTTTCACTTTCTAGTTTATCAAGCGTTGGTGTAACGGACTCACCATTTATTTTCACGCCAGTTAAATTGCGCTGGAAAGATTCTAGTTGGATAATAATTAAGTTTTTTCCTTTCGCGACGCCGAAGTAATCTGGGTTTTTTTTAAGGTCAACCCCTTTTATCGAACGAATATTATTGGCTGTAATATCTGCAGCACGAACGTCAGTTGTTCCAGCGAAGGCAGTTGCTACATTGAATGTAAACACGCCCATTTTTTCAGCACGTTTTGTATCACTAATAATATTTTTATGCATCATATCATATGTGAAAAAGCCAATTAAAAGAATAAGAACAGTAAACGAAATGCCAAAAGTTCCTCTTTTCAATTGGAAAGTTTTAAAACGCACCCCTTTTTTTAAATCCAAATAAAGAACAAGCGGGAGTAAGAGGAGATTCGCAAAAAATAGCCAATCATACCATTTTAATAGGCTAGTAGCGCTATCTTTTACAACACCGACTTCTCCAATTAGTGAAAGACTGTGGTAAGTTGGAATTTCATTGTAAAAACGCCCATAAAGAACGAAAACAAGCATTAAAATTCCAAGAAAACACGTGAGTCCTGCATATACATACACTTGCGCACGAGGACGTACAAAAGCATGTATGAGGAGTAGTAAAATAAGTACAAAAGATAAATCAGCCGTAAAGCTAAGCCAATTCGGGTTTTGAAAAACTTGGAAATAGGCTAAGGCAAATTGACCAACAATTAAAAGCAAGTAAATAATTAACAAAATAAAAGCCTCTTTCTTTAAAAAAATAGGTTAAGTTTCCCCAATTATATCTATTTTAACGCACCCCATTTTGAAGTGCAAATATTGTGGGAAATTTTGCGAGTTGATACTTTAACGCCATTGACCTTTAAAGTGTGAAAGGGTATGATAATAAAATAATAATTTTTACATTAAGGGGAGTTTACATGTCTATTTTTAGAAAAAAATTAATTGAAGATTTATTGCCAAAAAAAGGAGGGCATATTCAATTAAAACAAACACTTGGTGCCTTTGATTTAATGCTCCTTGGTGTGGGTGCCATTGTTGGAACGGGAATATTCATTTTACCAGGTACCGTTGCTGCGCTTCATTCCGGGCCAGCCATTGTCTTTTCGTTTATCATTGCAGCCGTTGTTTGCGCACTTGCCGCCCTTTGTTATTCAGAATTTGCCTCTTCTGTACCAGTAGCAGGTAGTGCCTACACGTATGGTTATGTTATTTTCGGTGAATTCATTGCTTGGGTGCTAGGCTGGGCGCTATTACTTGAATACGGGCTTGCTGTTGCTTCTGTTGCAAGTGGTTGGTCGTCTTATTTAAATGCCTTTTTAAAAGGATTCCACATTGAAATCCCAACGGCAATTTCAGGTCCCTTTAATCCTGCTGCCGGGACATATATAAATATTCCAGCCATTTTAATCATTTTCATTACAGCTTTTTTACTTACAAAAGGGATTCGTGAGTCTACTCGCGTGAATACAATTATGGTTGTTTTAAAAGTAAGCGTTATTCTGCTTTTCATCATCGTTGGGGCATTTTATGTGAAGCCATCCAATTGGCACCCGTTCATGCCATTTGGATTTAGTGGTGTCCTAAACGGAGCCGCGCTTGTTTTCTTCGCCTATTTAGGATTTGACGCGGTTTCAAGTGCCGCTGAAGAAGTGAAAAATCCAAAACGCAACATGCCAATTGGAATTATCGGATCACTTTTAATTTGTACCATTCTTTATATGCTCGTCTCCGTCGTCTTGACGGGTATTGTACCTTATACAGAACTAAATGTAACTGATCCAGTTGCGTTTGCGCTTCAAGTCATTAATCAAGACTGGATTGCAGGAATTATTTCTTTAGGTGCCGTTGTAGGGATGCTTACAGTTATCCTTGTAATGACATATGGTGGTACGCGTTTAGTCTATGCGCTGGGTCGAGATGGTCTACTGCCGAAAGTGTTAGCTGAAATAGATCCAAAACATAAAACGCCTGTTAAAAATACGTGGATTTATGCATCAGTCGTTGCTGTTTTGGCAGGTCTTGTTCCACTTGGAAAACTAGCAGAGCTCGTTAATATGGGGACTTTAATTGCGTTTATGATGGTTTCTCTTGGTATTTTATTCTTAAGGAAAAATAAAGAAATTGCGCCTGGAAGCTTTAAAACACCATTCTATCCTGTTTTACCTGTTATATCCTTCTTACTTTGTGGATTCCTTATTACACGCCTAGAAACGCTTACCTGGATTGTATGCGGTATTTGGTTTGTTGTTGGAGTTGTGATTTATTTTGGATATGGGAAGAAACACAGTACACTAGAAAAACAAGAGACTTACAAAAAGTAAGTTGAATTATTCGCATTTTTTCCCCCCTTATGTTGTAATAGAAGGTACAAACTTTAAAGGGGGAAATGAGCGATGAGTGACACGTTTAAGTTAGGTGCGGTCGTTTTAAAAGTGGCGAATTTAGCCAAAATGGAGAGCTTTTATTCAACGATTCTCGGTCTTGTGAAACAAGCAGAAACGGAGAGTAAGGTGTTGTTTGGTGCGGAAAAAAACGGCGACACGCTTCTCATTCTAGAAAAAGTAGTAAACGGTAAAAAACCTGATGCGCCGAGGTCGGGTTTGTTTCATATGGCGTTTTTACTACCAAATCGCGCGGCGCTTGGGGATATGCTGATTCATTTGATTAAATCGAAGTACCCACTTGACGGGGCGGGTGATCATGCCTACAGTGAAGCTATTTATTTGGCGGATCCGGAAGGGAATGGCATCGAGATTTACCGTGACCGTCCATTTGCCAAATGGCGTATAAACGCGGACGGAACTTACCCTGCTGTAACAGAAGAAGTTGATGCAGACGCCATTATTGATGCGGCTACGCGAGAACCGTTCCAGCAAATCCACCCGGAAACTAAGATCGGGCATGTTCATCTACAAGTACGTGACATCGAAGCAACAGAAGAATTTTATGGAAAGATTCTTGGTTTAAACATTCAAACCAAAATTCCGTCGGCCCGTTTTTTTGCAGAAGGTCGTTATCATCACCATATCGGCAGTAATATTTGGGCGGGCAGAAATTTATTCCCGCGTGCAGAAAATGAAACAGGCTTGGCCTACTTTACAATTTTAACGTCTAAAATGAAAGAATGGGAAGCGCGTCTTCTAAAAGCAGGTTATGAAATGGAAAAACACCCTTTTGGTTTACAAGTCAGTGATCCAAACGGAATTTTAATTGTGCTAGAAGATGGTTCGAATTTTGAAACAGACAAAATGTAAAAAAGTTGGTAGAATAAAGATATCTTTTTTGGATAAACGGGGGAAACCAAATGATTGAATTCTACGCAGCGCACAGCAAGCAAGAAATGAAAAAATTGGAAGCCGCTAAAAAGGGATGCTGGATTAAAGTTGTCTCACCGTCTGCAGCTGAGATTGAAGAACTGAGTGCGACGTATCACATACCAAAACATTATTTTCATGATGCGCTTGATGAGGAGGAGCGGTCACGAATCGAATTGAAGCGGACGGATGAAGAAAAACGCCATTCGCTTGTCATTGTGGACTGTCCTTATGAAACGAAAGATGAGATGGGCTATGCCACATATGAAACAATGCCAATTGGTATTGTTTTAGCAGATGACATTTTTATGACAATTTCGATACGCGAGGTGCCCGTTTTAACATCAATTATTAAAACGCCAATCGATAATTATGATACGGCTAATCATACCCGTTTTTTACTGCAAATTCTTTATGCAGTTTCTTATTTTTATTTAAAATACTTGGATCAATTAATTCGTTTGATGAATGAACTGGAAGGGAAAATCAAGCAAGCGATGAAAAATGAACAGCTTTATGCATTTATGGCTGTCCAAAAAAGTCTAGTGTTTTTTGCTACCGCCTTACAATCGAATAAAGCAATTTTAGACAAGATGCAAGATGTGGAACATTTTATGCAAAATCAAGAAAACCATGATTTGCTTCGCGATGTGGTCATCGAAAATAAACAAGCCATTGCGATGACGGATACATATACACAAATTATAAGTGGGATGTCAGATATTTTTTCATCCGTCATTTCCAACAATTTAAATATGGTCATGAAGTTTTTAACTTCTTTTACGATTATTTTATCTCTTCCAACAATTGTTAGCAGCATTTACGGGATGAATGTTAAACTACCTTTTGCTCAAGAGGCAAATGCTTTTTCAGGGATTATGTTGTTTACAATTGTTCTTACACTCATTGTGACGGTTGTTTTTTGGCGAAAAAAATATTTCTAGTTTGACATAGGAGGAAGCAGAATGGAAAAACAAACATACGAAAAACTAGCTTATCATACGATAAAAGAGAAAATATTGAGTGGGAATTTGCGAGTAGGAGACCGAGTGACTGAAACTGTCATTGCAGATGAGCTGAAAATTAGCCGTACACCTGTCCGAAAAGCCTTAGTCAGCTTGGAGAAAGAAGGATTAGTCGAAGTTCGCGCAAACCGAGGCGCCATTGTCATCGAAAGTAGTATGTCTGTTAATCGATTCGTAGAGTTGTTAGAGATATCAGAAGTCATGGTAAATCAGACTTTGAATAAAATAGAAAATAAGCGAATTCAAATAGATGTGACATACTTTAAAAATGAAATCGAGCAATTAAAGCTGCTTTATAAAAAAGGAGCAGAGGAGCAATTTATAGCGGAGTTATTCAATTGCTTCTTCGCTTTCATTCGTTTGATGCAAAATACTTATGCTAACCGATTTGTGCAAATGATTGAAAATGATTTTAACTTAAAAGCACAAAAAGATATTAAAATCATTCCTTTTATTTTAGCTGAAAAAACAATACAATGTTTAGAAACAATACTTCAAAATATGCAAGACAATGATTTCGATAGCGCTAGAAAAGAAGTGCAAACTATTATGAATCAATATATTATACAAACTTTTCGTTAATACGAGATGAGAATAAAGAGCATTTCTCATCACATACTAAGTGCATGAAGCGTATAATTATTTTTTGCGCGGATTGTTCGATAGTGTTGGAAAAAGCCATCGGGGATAAAATGGTTATAAAGACCTATTTTTTTAGTACACAAAAACTAACTTTATTATGAACAAAAATTTTTTCTTCTAAATTTTATTATGAGGAAAATAAATAAATGGCTATGTATAGCAGTTTCACAAACTATCTTTCTAAAATAATCCACATTTTGAGTTTTTTATTTTCTACATATGAAGATACATTAAAATAGGGAAGATGATGCATTCAAAAAAAACTAGCTTTGTTTCGTGAGAAGCATATGATATAATATGAGAAAGTTCATCGGTTGAAGGAGCGTTAGAATTTTGAAAAGTAAACGAGAATACAAAACCCTTGATAAGGTTGTTTATTACAGTGTCATTGAAAAGATTAAGAATGGTGAATTGAAGCCAGACGAACATCTAACAGAAGAACGATTGTCAAAAGAGCTAGGCGTAAGTCGTTCGCCAATCAGAAAAGCAATTACTGCTTTAGTAGCAGAAGGTGTTTTAGATTACCGCACTTACAGCGGAGTCGTTGTTAAGGATTCGATTGTTGATTCCACACGTTATGTGCAACTTCTTGAAGTTATCGAACTATTTGTGAAAGCAACATTCGATAGAATTGAACAATCAGAGGAAGAAATGGATATCAAAGAGCTTGAAAAATGTGTACAATCTATGGATCGGGCTTCTTATTTACGCGATTTGGATGAATACATTTTTAATGAACATCAATTTTTCTTACGATTAATCAACTACTCTGGAAATCCTTATTTTAAAGATATGGCCAAGAAAGTATTTTTCAACATTAAATACTTTTCTGCAGATGCAATTACGAATCACAACGAAGAAATGCGTGAACGTAACATCAAACAATTTGGTGTAATTATTTCATTTTTGGATAAGAAAGACTATGAAAATGCCTTTTTAGAAATTAAAAAACTATTTTTAAATTACGGCACATATGCTTTTCGTTAATCCTGGAAATAAAAAAGTGCGACCCTTCTAAGAGGGTTGCACTTTTTTTTGATATAAACTATAGCCATCTTTATCATTTAGAAAGCTAAAAGTTGTGGCATATAATTGGTTGAGCATTTTATTGGAAGCGAGTGTGTCTAAACGGACGTAAGGAATATGTGATAGAGCAGCTAGTTCTTCGGCGAATTGTAGCATTCGAGATGAAAGCCTCAGACCTTTATAGGCCCTTGCGATCATCAGGCGGTGGATGTAAAACGCAGGTTCTGCAGCACGTTCTTCCCATAAATTTTTATCCCAATTGCTTGGGGTCCGCCGCACAATCATTGTTCCTGCTGTTTGATTTTTTTGGGTTAAAAGAAAAACTTCATTTTGTTTGATGCGCTCACTTATTTGGTGGACGTCTGTCCCATTTAAAATATCATTCCACTGCGTAGAACCCGATTTTTTTAACCAAGTAGCAGTGTCAAGCATTAATTTTTCAATGTCTTGATAATCTTTTGGAGTAGCTTGCCGAATCTGGAAGTCGATGTTATTTATTGTAAATTTATTTTGGTGCATCGGGTTTTTCTTCCTCCGATTGTTCAAAGTTTGACTCATCTTTTTTGAAAGAGAATGTGTCATCAAAATACGGAGTTTCGTCTTCCTGTGAGGATGCCATTCCACCGAATAATTCATCATGGAAAACAGCAAATGTTGTTGTCATATATGGAAGCAGATAGATAGAAATAGCCATCATCACGAGCCAACCAAGTAAAATTAGGAAAAGTCCTCCTACAGAAAGGCCAAAGCCCATGGCATTAATAACCGTATCACCGCCGTTTGTATAATTATATTCCCCAGTGAATGCACCAATACTAACAATAATGGCTGATGCGATAAAGATAGCGATAGGAATTAAATACCAAAGCAAGAAAGTAAGCGAAAGACCAAATAATTTCCCTTTATAGCCATTCATCATGTGTCGACTTTCTGTAATAGCATCAAGTGCTGAAATTTGTGGATTATCTCTTAAAATAAAGAAAGTTTGGGAATAAGAATAACCTTTAATAATTCCTGGAATAATGAATAAGAGTGACCACAAAAGTGTAAAAATAGAAACAAGTAAAAAAGCTAGAAAAGTTCGACCAAAATCTTTAAATGCACTAAACATATAGGCAATATCTGGTTCATCTTGTCGACTAATCGCTAAGAAAAACCAAGTGACACCTATTGATATAGGTCCTGTGATGAGCATGCCAGCTACCCAGCCTATTACTGGAATCCAACCTACTGCACCTGAAACAGCTGCTGTAATAATCGTACTAAGAAAATAAACACCAATCGATATTCCCCAATGTCCCTGCAATGCACTTTTTGCAGCACGCCGCATTTCTGCATTTGTTAACATAAAAAACCTCTCCTTTTATTAATCTTTATGTACTTAAAATAGCATATTCTAATCAGGAGTTACAGCAAAAGGCTGATAATTTAAAATTTCTTCTAAATTATTAATAAAAGAGGATTGTTTTTCTATTTTTAGGGAAAAGGAGAGTTAGTCTTTGATTTTTTGATGGAGGTGTTGTTTGTGAAAGAAGCTGAACGGAGAGAATTAGAGGACCGCTTACTAGAACTTAGACATGAATATCAGGATTTAGTTGCAGAGTCGCGTGACTTTGAGGATCCACAGTTGCAAAACGGTCCAATGAATGCTGCTGAAGTAAGACTTAGCGGTATCAGACTTGAAATCAAAAAAATTGAAAAACACTTAAAAAAAGATTCGATTGAATAAATAGGCATAAAGCGTCCTTTTTAATCGGACGTTTTTGTTTGAAATAGAGGTGAATACGTTTGAAACCGATTTTTGTTGTTGGCGATGTGCATGGTGAAATAGGCTTACTTGAAAAAATTCTTGAGAACTGGAACCGGGAAGAGGAACGCCTTTTATTTGTAGGAGATTTAATTGATCGAGGTGAAAATCCAGGTGCTGTACTTCGACTTGTTAAACAATTATCCGAAAAATATGATGTCATTGTGTTAACCGGTAATCATGAAAAAATGCTACTTGATTGGTTAAGCGACCCATCAGAAAAAATGGCATATTACATTAGCCAAGGTGGCATGGAGACCATTCAATCGCTTTTGCGGGAAAATATTGAAGAGAAAATTACGCCAGATGAGCTTAGTAAGCGTGTTGTGGAGGAATCAGGGGAACTCATTAATTTTATTCAAAACCTCCCTTTATACTACGAAGAAAAGCAGTACGTTTTTGTTCATGCAGGAGTGGACTTGGCGATTCCCGACTGGCATGAGACGGAAGAAAAGCTATTCTACTGGATTCGTGAACCTTTCTTATTTGGAGAAAATCGTACTGGCAAAGTATTTATTTTCGGACATACGCCTGTCCAAAATTTACATAGTGATGGCTCGAGCAATATTTGGATTTCAAAAGATCAAACACGCCTTGGAATTGATGGTGGAGCGGTATTTGGTGGCAGCTTAAATGCTATTGTTGTGGAGGAACAAGCCGTGACAAAATTATACCGAGTTGGAAAAAATGAGCCTTTTGAAACAAAATAAAGTGAATCGTTTGATGGATAGCGATTTTCTATGTATTTTGCTACAATAGTCTCATTCTAGTTAAAAGGAAGTGTCTTCATGCGGAAAGCAACCGTATTAAGTTTGCTGGCCGTGTTTTTTGTTTCTATAGTCACCTTTTTTGGTGTTATATATGTAAAAACACAACAAGAAGAGGCAAAAGCGAAGGAAACGATTATTCCAACAGTTTTTGTTCATGGATATAAAGGAACGGCGAACTCATTTGGTCATTTATTAAGTCGAATTGGAAGTGACTCTAGTTCTAAACACATTGCGATGCAAATTATGATTAAGCCAAACGGTCAATTAAAGGTAAGAGGGCATCTTGATAGCAATTATAAAAATGGCGATTCAGCGATACAAATTTTATTTGCAGACAACAGAGCGAGCCTCGCTAAACAAACGCTATGGCTCCAAAATGCAATGAAATACATTCGGGAGAAAGAACATATTAAAACAGTCAATTTAGTCGGCCATTCTATGGGCGGGCTAGCCATTTTAAGCTATCTCGAAAATACGCCAGTAGACGCCGCATATCCCGTACCACAAAAGTTTATTGCAATCGCAACCCCGTTTAATGGCATTGATAAAGCGGACTACTTTAAACTACAAAAAGACCCCGCCGCCCATGATTTAAAAGCCGGCTCTGATGCGCTTAGAAATCTTGTGAAAAACAAAACAAGGATTCCAAAAAATATTCAAATGCTCGCCATTGCAGGGAATCAAAATCATACAGGAACAGATGGGCTAGTTCAAGTGGATAGCGTATTTTATGCGAAGAATTTTTTTCCAAAAGGCAAATACCAAGAACGCCTTGTCTCTGGAACAAATATAACGCATAGCGGCTTACATGAAAACTTTGAAGTAGATGCCTTATTAAGTCAATTTTTATGGAACTTACCAGATGGAATGGAGAGCGACAACGATTCAAATCTAGATACTGTTCCAAATGTGAAAAAATAAAGATAGCCATTTGCTAATCACAATACAGGTAGAAAAAATGAGGGAATTTCTCTGCCTGTATTGTGATTATTTATAATCAAGTAGCTTGACTGCTTTTTAATCTCACTATACACATTGATTATTGATTTAGTCATGGTACTTTTTAACCGTACATTGTGTTTAGGCACTGACAATGCTAAGCTAGCAAAGGAAATGAATTTCGAACGAACAGATAAAAATGGGTTCCAAAAAATGAAGTGCAAATCATTGAGGAGAAGCAAGACTTATTTTTTGAAAAAGAGTAGCTTTATCTATTGTAAAACAAGTTGGAATCGCAATAAAAAACCTAAGACCAAGTGAGCACCATTGTATAAATGGGATAACTGCTTGATTTTAGGTTCTTTTTATTGTTACTAAAATGTGTATGCTAAGTGACTTTCTTTGTTTAGTAATAAGGCGCCATAAACAAATAAACTAAAACGCCAGTTAAACTAACATAAAGCCAAATTGGCATCGTCCAACGAACAATTTTTTTATGTTTGTCAACTTGCATTGTCCAGCCCCAAACGAGTGCGAACAGCGCAAGTGGCACGACAACAGCAGCCAAAAAGCTATGTGTGATAAGAATGAAAAAATAAATCGGACGAACAAATCCAGTTCCGCCAAATGTACTTGTTTCTGCTGAAAGAAAATGGAATGTTAAATACGATACAAGGAAAAATAATGTTGAAGTGAAAGCCGCTAAAATAAAACCGCGATGCAATTTAATATTTTTTTTCACAATGATGGCCCAAAGTGCAATGACTAAGAACACAAAAGTGAAGCTATTAAAAATAGCATTTATTCTTGGGAAAATTGTCAAGTCAAAATGAACGGCACCTTGATAACCAATTGGTGAAAAGAAAAGTAATAAAATAATAATAACAGCCACAGCAGAAAAAATCATAATCGGCCAAAAATAATTTTTATCCGTTGCCGCAGGCGTTAATTTCTCTTTATTTTGTTCCATGTAAAATAAATCCCCCTTAAAATAAGTTCACAATCATTATACATGATTATATCGAATAACAAAATAATAGACTAATGACAAATGGCAATCTTCGAAGTTTCTTGACCGTGTTACTTGCCAAGACATACATAAGATTCCTGTCGTTTATCATCAGTCTACTTTTTTACGTTTAAGAATTAACGATTTTCCGCTTTATTATAAGCTCCGTGCCAAACAGGACCGATAAACTTGTTTAAAGCAAAACCGCTTTGAATGGCAGCTGTCACAAAGTCTTTTGCTTTAGCCACAGCTTCAGGAACAGATAAACCTTTCGCAAGCCCCGCAGTAATTGCTGCCGCAAACGTACAACCAGCACCGTGGTTATAGTTCGTATTCACTTTTTCCACTTCATAAATCGTAAAGTCATTGCCGTCATACATTAAATCAATCGCTTTATCGCTTTCTAGTGCTTTTCCGCCTTTAATAACTACATATTTTACACCGAGTTCATGAATTTTTTTAGCTGCCGCTTTCATGTCCTCAACTGTCTTTAATTTGCCAAGACCAGAAAGCTGTCCCGCTTCAAACAAGTTGGGCGTTGTGACAGTCGCAACTGGAAGCAACAAATCACGAATTGCCTCCGCATTTTCCGGTTGAATAAGCTCATCCTCGCCCTTACAAACCATCACAGGATCAATAACAATATTGGTTAAATCGTGTGCATCAATGGCTTCGCGAGTCGCTTTAATAATATCTACCGAGCCTAGCATTCCCGTTTTCATTGCGTCAACAGGACCACCAGACAAAATAGTTTTAAGTTGCTCCTGCACAAGCTTCCAATCAATAGGTGTCACACCGTGTGACCAATTATTATCTGGATCCATCGTCACAATCGTTGTGAGCGCAGAAAATCCAAAAGTTCCATATTCTTCAAATGTCTTTAAATCAGCTTGGATACCAGCACCGCCACTAGAATCAGAACCAGCAACAGTTAACGTTTTTTTTATTGTCATTTTAAATCCTCCCAAAATTAATCATTTGTTTCAAGCATTTTATAAATGGCTTTTGCAACACCATGCTCATCATTTGTTGTCGTTTCATATTTGGCACGCTTTTTGACTTCTGGCTCAGCATTTCCCATCGCCACACTATAGCCAGCCATTTTAAGCATTGAAAGATCATTCATATTGTCGCCAATCGCAAAAGTTTCTTCAAGCGAAACCCCAAGACGCTCCACATAATATTGCAATGAAATCCCTTTTTGCGCCGCGCGATTCGTGATTTCGATGTTGTCAGAAAATGAAGATGTAATCGCAAGTTCATTAGACACACTCAGTTCTTTTTTGGCCCGTTTTAAAATATCAGGATTTGGCGAAAACGAAATGAATTTCAAGATGTTCATCTCCTCATTTTCAAAAATCCGATTGACATCCTTAATTTCATGCACATCTTTCGCCTGAAAGCGTTCTTCAATTTGTTCGGTAATTTTTTTTACAGGCTTGTCTGGATGCATTTTGTGATACATTTCAATCAAAAATTCTTTTCCCTGTTCTTTGTTTGTCGAAATTGGTCCAATATCAGTAAATAATTCCGTATACATGCCCAAATCAGATAGAATTTGAAATGTTTTTCGCGCAATATCTTTGTCGAGTGTATGTTGTAACAAAATTTTTCCATGTTCATTACGCACTTCCGCGCCGTTCATACAAATGGCTGGGGCATACAAATTTGCTTTGTGAATTAGTGACATTGCATCATCATACATACGTCCAGTACATAAAACAAAATGGACACCCTTAGTTCTTGCGAATTCAATCGCTTTTACATTCTCCTCAGTAACACGTATGTCGGAATTTAATAGCGTTCCGTCCATATCAGAAGCAATAACTTTAATCATAAATAAGAATCCTCCTAATGTTTTCCCTTTAAATAGCATAGCACTTTTTAGATAAAAATGCAGTTGTCTTGTTTAAAAAGCGCCACATTTTGCGTCCCCCGTGAAAGTTAGCTATAATAAAGCGTGAAGTATAGTGGAAAGAGGTGTTAGAATTTGAAAAAAGAAGTCGAAAAAATGCTTGCAGGCGAATTATATAACCCTTCAGATCATGAACTCGCGCATGGTCGCATGCGTGCACGCAAACTTATACGTGAAATTAATGATACGATGGACGCAGTAACGCGGTCAGAACTCCTAAAACGCCTATTTGGCAAAACCGGTGAAAAAGTATTTATAGAGCCGACACTTCGCGTTGATTATGGCTCAAATATTTATCTTGGTGAAAATTTCTTTGCGAATTTTGATTGCGTCATGCTCGATGTATGCGAAATACATATTGGTGATAATTGTATGTTCGCTCCAGGTGTGCATATCTACACCGCGACGCATCCTCTTGAACCGACTGAACGAAATAGTGGGCTCGAACTAGGCAAGCCCGTTAAAATTGGTAATAATGCCTGGATTGGCGGACGAGCCGTTATTAATCCCGGTGTCACGCTTGGCGATAACGTTGTTGTGGCATCAGGTGCCGTTGTCACAAAAAGTTTTGGTGACAATGTTGTCATTGGCGGCAACCCAGCGCGCATTATTAAAGAAGTTAAAGGAGTTTAAAAGGTGAACGTTTCAGATCAGGCATTATTTCAAAAAATGGAGGAAGAGCTGCGTCAGGCGAAAGAACTTCGTGGCGCCGAACAAAAAGCGCATCTTCATGCGTTAAAAATTCTAACAGAACTAGCTCTTTCTGAAACTAAAACGGATGTTGCGACACAAAATGATGCGGCGAACATTCAAAAGGTGAACACACCAACTGTTCCTCCGGCTTTAAACCAAGGAGAAAAACTCGAAATGTCAGACGGCGCGAATGGCGATTCGCTGTTTGATTTCTAAAAGGGGGAAAATGATGAAAAAAGGTCTTATAACCGGCGGCGTTTTTGCGATGCTTGCCGTCATGATTGGCGCTTTCGGTGCCCATGCATTAAAGGATATTTTGGGTAGCTACACCGCCACATACGAAACGGGCGTTCAGTACCAAATGTTCCACGCTGTCGCGATTTTAATTTGTGGCGTCATCCAAGAAAAACGAGATAGTCGCCTCATTAGCGCTGCAATAATACTGTTTTCAGCGGGCATCGTATTGTTTTCTGGCAGTCTATATATTTTAAGTATCACGAAAATCACATTTTTAGGAGCCATTACACCAATTGGCGGCGTTTGTTTTATTTCAGGCTGGCTTTGTTTCATCATTGCCATAGCAAAGTCGCGTCGCGTTTACCATTCATTTTAAAAAGACACCAACATTTTATTTCAAACAAAAGTCTTTCGTCATAAAACTTTAATATAATCATTTTGAAAAAGAGGATTATTTATATTTTTGCGGGGTATTTAACTATCATAAGCAACGATAACTTATTCACTTTTTCTCCCTTTTTAGTAATAAGTTATCCTTTCTTACCTTAAACTCCCTTTTTGTGGCGCTAGTTGGCTTATATGAGGCTATGGCGTCTTTTTTTTGGTTATTTGCGATCCTGTTATGTGCCAAATCCTTTGTTGAATCATCATTTTACTACTACTTGCCTCGTCAATCCTTTTTCTTTGTCAAATGTTGGGTTTCATCATTTCCATTTCTTTCCTTTGGGCAAATGGGCGCAGAAGGTGAAAGTCGAGATTTTGATTTAGCAGAAAAGAACAGCAATCGGAGAATGTAAAAACAGGAGCATCATAGACGATGAAGAGTTTTCATTTAGTAGGTCAAGCCTTGGACCTTACACACGCTAAACCGCCAACAACGGCACCGAAAAAGAAAGCAGATCGCCAGTTTAATGAAAAAGGTGTGTATACGGCTCAAACAACCGTCGCAATCAAATACGAGCCGAAAGTGAAAGCGGTGCAAGTGGCGAAACTAACAAAAGGGGAAAAAGTGCACTATTCCCGCGTGGCTTTTTCCGATGGTGATATCTGGGTGCAATACTAGCGTTCAAATGGAAAAAGGGCATGGGCATGTGCGGGGAAAGCAAGTGCGGACAACAGCAAGAATGCAGAACCTTTTGGAACATTGAAATAAACAGTGAACTATAACCATCAATGAACTGATAAACCCCGCATTTTTGTAGGGTTTATTTTTTGTAGTTTGTCAAGGGTGGATAGTGCAACTTTATATCGTTTTTATTCATAAATATACACAAACTGGGCACACTTTAAAAGTAATAGTTATGTTATGCTCGATTTGTAACATAACTAAAAAGAGGAGTGAAAATGTTTAAAAAGTTAGGTTTGTGTTTATTTATCGCTTTAGGGCTATCGTTGGTTATATCTCTAGTGCCAAAAGAAGCATGCGCAGAAGATAATACAAATTTGCCAACAAGCAATGAAATTCAATATATTAGAAATAAAGATTTAAATAAGCAGCAAGTTGATCAACGTTTTGGACTAATTGCAAGTCGCTATAAAGAAGGAGAGTCGTTTTCAATAGAAGACGCTGAATTTATTGTTCATTATTCCATACAAGATACGAGGGTACTCAATCAAAATCCAATATTCCGTGGCGTATATTTCTACAAAGGGACTGTTAGTCGTTCATTTAATAAAACCAAAACTTCTATGGGTGTGAAAGTTAATTTTTATGGGAAAATTTCAAGCCACATCAATAGCCTCTCAGTTGGCGGGCAGTGGTACTCTGGAAAAACAACAGCTAAAATAAAAAGTGGGAGCGCTAAAGTAACAAAAATAAAAACTGTAGTATCACAAAATACTTATGGAGTGATCGGAAACAGTGGCACATACGTCGGACTTATTCACAAGTCTTCACTTTCTAGCACAACAAGTAAAAAAGGTGCGACAGTGAATTATTTAGATTCAAAACGGAAATATACCGCAATACTGCCAGTATACAGTTATGCTACGACTTATGTTTCTGTTACAACAACATCAGGAACGTTTAATTTATATGGCATATAATAGAAGAGGTGAATAAATGGGAAGCGTTAGTATTCTAGGTTTAGTGTTGGCGATTGCACTAACTGTTCTAGTAGTATATATCGTGTTTAAATTAATCCAAAAGTTAAAAAAATAATTATGTTTGTTAAGATTTAAGTTAGTTACTTGTGTAAAGTATAATTATTTGATAATGTACAAAATATTTTTCGATGAACTTTTCAAGATTACCCCCACATTTTTGTGGGGGGTTGTTTGGTTTTAGAAATAAATTTGAAGAAATTAAAAAAACACTAAGGTGGAAAATAACAAGTTTGAAGGAATTTTTTTACAGCATGACGGGGATTTAAATAGTACAGGCTTCAAGCTTCAACATCATTATACAAAAGCGGCAAAAGTTGAAGAGCTTCTAAGTGCCGGAGAGTGTTCTGAGTTAGGCGAAACCGCCCAAGATTCAACTTTTTATGAGAATAATATTGGGAATTTTAGTTTTAACTCAATGTGGGCGTTGATGCAATCCATTCACAAAGTAGATTATATTTATATTTTTGATGATGGAGAATAGTTCGTTTTGACTAATTATAGCGAACTGGAGGGATTAGAACTTGACTTATATTATGAAAACAGATAACACTGACCAACGCTTATGGAGAGATTTCGAAATGGATAAGCTACCTAAAAAGAAGGGTGAAAAAACGCCCTTCTTTATCATGTCCATTTTTCCAAAAAATTTACAAAATCTACATGGACGGTAAAATAGTAGTATGTTATATTATAATTG